>NZ_JABELD010000128.1 GCF_018853445.1 Acidithiobacillus concretivorus | reverse complement strand
ATCGCCTGACGGTCAGTATCAAACCCTACACGCCGGTCGCCCGCTGGCTGGGTGGCGCCGGGCAAATGGTCGATGCCCAGGGAAAGGTGTTCAGCGTTCCCCCGGCACAAGTACCCAATGGGCTCCCCAATCTTGCCGGACCCGCCGATAGTGGCAGCCAACTCCTCGCGCAACTGGCTAAATTTAACACCATTGTTGCCCCACTGGGCCTGAAAGTCGTTTCCCTTCAGGAAGACCAAAGGGGTGGATGGCGCTGCATTCTCAATAATCAGGTCCGCCTGCTGCTGGGCAGCGAAGACGTGATCCCTGCTTTAAAACGCTGGGTGGCCATTGCCCCCCAGGTCAAGGAATATCTGGTAGCCGGAGCCACAATGGATCTTCGCTATACCAATGGTTTTGCGGTCGCCATGCCCTCAGCGACCACCGTCAATAGTCAGTAACGGATCCCGGATCCGAAGGAGAGAAAGCAAATGAAACGTGGACATCAGGAACTCATCGTCGGCCTGGATATTGGTACTTCCAAAGTGGCTTGTATTGTTGCGCAGTCCAAAGGTGGTCGTGAAGCAGAAATCATCGGTGTTGGTCAGCACCCCTCCCGGGGCTTGAAAAAAGGCGTTGTCGTGGATATTGAATCCACTGTTCAGGCCATCACCCGTGCCGTGCAAGAAGCCGAGCTCATGGCCGGCGTTCAGATTCATGGCGCGGTGGTCGGCATCGCTGGCGGACATATTCGCGGCTACAACAGCCACGGTATTGTCGCCATCAAAAACAAGGAAGTCAGCAATGATGATGTCGGTCGGGTCATGGACGCAGCACGCGCCATCGTCATTCCCCAGGATCAGAACGTCATTCATATTTTGCCCCAGGAATTCATGATTGACAGCCAGGAAGGGGTTCGCGAACCGGTCGGCATGTCGGGAGTACGCCTGGAAGCCCGGGTACATATTGTTACGGGTGCAGTCAGTGCCGCCCAGAATATTGCCAAATGTGTGGAACGTTGCGGGCTGCAAGTCCAGGATCTGGTCCTCGAACAACTGGCCTCGGCAGACGCTGTGCTTACCCAAGACGAGAAAGAGCTGGGCGTTTGTCTGGTGGATATTGGTGGCGGGACTACCGATATTGCCATTTTCCGCGATGGGGCCGTCCGCCATACGGCCGTCATTCCCATCGCCGGAGATCAGGTGACCAACGACATTGCCCTGGGTCTTCGTACCCCACCCGTCGAAGCGGAGCAAATCAAGAAGCTATACGGTTGCGCCCTGGGTGATCTCATCCAGCAGGATGATGAAATCTCGGTACCCAGCGTCGGTACCCGCCCGCCCCGGACTATTTCCCGGCGCATTCTCGGTGACATCATTGAGCCCCGCATCAAGGAATTGTTTGAACTCATCCAGGCAGAACTGCGGCGCACCGGCTATGAAGATTTGATTGCCGCTGGCGTCGTTATTACCGGCGGTTCCAGCCGTCTGGAAGGCATTGCCGAACTGGCTGAAGAAATCCTTCACCTGCCGGTTCGCGTCGGTGAACCCATGCATTTGCCGGGGATGGAAAACGTGGTTCGGGTTCCTGGACATGCCACGGGCGTGGGCCTGGTCATGTACGGATTACATAATCAACCTGCCGGGCAAGGCGAAGCTGCCGTTGTCGCTCAGCCCAAGGCGGCCTATGAAGATCACAGTCAGGGACATGCCGGTATGGACACCAGCTTTGGTGGTGTATTCCGGAAAATGCGCAACTGGTTCCAGACCAGCTTCGGCTGATCCCCACCCACACCCATACTTAACGAATCAGGAGAAATATCATGTATGAATTAAACGAATGCGAACAGGACGGCGCCGTCATTAAGGTCATCGGGGTCGGCGGTGGTGGTGGTAACGCCATCAACAATATGTGTGGAGCGGGTTTGGAAGGGGTG
>NZ_JABELD010000127.1 GCF_018853445.1 Acidithiobacillus concretivorus | reverse complement strand
ATCCACCCGGGCTTGGGCTTCACGCACTGCAATAATGTCTCCCGTGCCGATTTTCAGGGTGGCTTGGGTTTGTTGGTAAATGCTTTCCAGCAGTGATTTCTGCTTTTTGGCAACCCGTTCCTGGGCCTGGGCTTCCAGTACCGCAAAATAAGCTTTGGCGACCTGCAGGGCGAGCTGCTGTTCAGAATAGGTCAGGCCGGCAGCGCTGGCTTGTATGCGCGAGTCCGCCTGTTTCAGCGCCGTCCAGGCCTGGCCGTTGAATACGGACTGGGTGATATTGACGCTGTAGCTGTCGGATAAATAGGCGCGATTAATATCGATATTGCCAAAGCCGGTAATGTCGGCGGTATTAAAGCCTACCGCGGCACCAACCCCCACGTGTGGCAGCAAGGCCGAACGCGCCAGAGGCTTGTCCTGCATTTGCGCGGACAGTTCGGCGCGGGCCTGAGCCAGTACCGGGTCGGTATGGTAGGCCTGCTGATAGGCATCAATCAGGTTTTCTGCCCAGGCAGGGGTTACACCCAGAATCCAGGTCACCACAAGGGAGGACCAGAAAATGCGACTAAGGCCCATTATTATGTCCTTATTAAGATAAGTGGGTGCCAAAATAGCGAATCTACATATTTGCGTCAAACCACTATCCGACGCAACAAAACGGCACATGCGTTGGTCATTGCACCGGTTACTCAGTCTGCCAAAACCAGTCTGCGGGTAAGATAGAACGACTCAACCGGACCCACTACCACTGCGGCCCCTACCGGCCCGACAGCCTCATTGTGTGCCGCTGTAACCCGAAGCTCGGCGTACAAGGTCACTGCGCCATCAAGTCCCTTGAAAACTTCTTTACCCCGGTGTCTGGTCGATATGTTCATGTTAAGGCTCCTGATTGGATCACAGATAATTACTCAAGACCAGTCAGGGCATCGAAAATCGGTTCGGCATCACCAATGATTTTAGTCGCCATGGCAAAGCGCACAATTCGTACAGTCTCCAGGACCTTATCCTTGGAAATGCCTTGCAGAAGGCGGCGGTCACAATAAAATCCACTTGACGTATAACGTACTGCGTTGTACGTTTTGCTCATGATTAAGTCCTTTCGTTGTAAAGATACGCAAGCCTTATTTACCGGAGGCGGGGCTTTGCGATTCCAGGCGATTCAGGCAAAAGCGGAACGTAAGTTACTGATGCTGGATTGCGCGAAGGACATTAAAGATCTTAAAAGTCCGCCTGGTAACCATCTGGAAAAACTTTCCGGTGATCGTGCAGGCCAGTGGAGCATTCGCATTAATGATCAGTGGCGAATATGTTTCATTTGGCAGAATGGCGATGTGCATGATGTGGAAATTGTCGATTATCATTAACAGAGGAATCGAAATCATGACCCGAAATGGAATGCGCCCTATTCATCCGGGCGAAGTATTACGTGAGGAGTTTTTGGCCCCGCTGAAAATGACATCACACGCATTGGCTATGGCATTGCGGGTGCCGTCACCACGTATCCATGAAATCATTCGTGAGCGTCGGGCAGTTTCAGCAGATACGGCGTTGCGTTTGTCCCGCTACTTTCAGACCAGCCCGGAATTCTGGTTGGGACTACAAGTTGCTTACGATCTGCGTAAAACGGAAAACGGAACAGGCGCCGCCATTGCCCGCGAAGTACAGCCTAGACAACAGGTGGCATAAGCGCCCAGTTTTAGCCTGAAAACCTTATATTAATCGCACAGAATAATCTACATTAAACTGCGGGCGGCCTTGCCGATACCTTCCGCTGACATGGGATGCTGATCAGCGAAACGCGCCAGGTCATAGGCCGTCATTCCGCCAGCAATGGCCGTGCCCACTTGCCCAATCAGACTGCCTGCATCAATACCTACAATCCATGCTCCGCGAATACGCAAACTGCCGGGCTCAAAAAAGAGCCGGATTTCGCCTTCCAGACGTTCCAGAATTTGCGCTCTGGAATCTTCCGAAAAGGCATAGTGGGCTTCCAGCAGCGACCCCGGGGGTACTTTGGCCGGTGTCAGACCAATATAAGCTGCCGCTGGCAAGGTGAATATCGTTGTGGGGACATGGTCGAAATCCGCATAATCGGCAGGAACGTTCCCCGCCAGAATATTGTGCGCGGCAACCAGAGATTGACGCACCGCCGCATGAAAAAGCGGAACACGTCCATTGACGTCCCCTGCTGCATAAATATGTGGGAAGCGGGTCTGCAGACTGGGGCCCACCTGAATACCATGATGATCAAACGCAATGCCCAGCGCTTCTGCACCTTCTGGAATTACCGGACGACGCCCCACGGCGAGCAGCACTGCATCGACCTCCTGATTTTGTTCCTTGCCATCCTGAAGCCACACAACCCGACGACCTGTACCTGTATTTTCAACACGCTGCACCTCTACATTAGTGCGAAGTTCAAGCCCTTTAGGAAGTAAAGGCAGCAACCGGTTGACCATGCCGGGATCCATGCCGTTCAGGATTTGTGCGCCTTTTTGCAGCAAGGTAACCTCCGTACCCAAGGCAGCAAAAAATGTCGCCGTTTCCAGACCTATGTAACCACCACCGATAACCATCAGTTTTCCGGGCAAGGTCCGCATGGCTGGCGAAGGTTTATACAAATCATGACTGGTCAGGCAGTATTCAGCGCCAGGCAAGGGTGGGATAAAAACCTCTGATCCGCTGGCAATCAGGATGTGTTGGGCATGATAAATATCGGTTCCCGCATCCGTATCTACTTTTACGGTGTGAGGATCTATCAGGCGCGCTACGCCCTTGATCAGGCGAATAAGGGGTTCTGCTGCCAGTTCTGCTGCATGCTGGGCATAACGCCGCTCCTGAATGGCGTCTTTGTGCTGAAGCATGGCGGCAAAATCCACGTGCAGATTGCCCGCGAGGCCATAAGGCTGAAAACGCTGAACATCCTGGTAAAAAGCGGCTGTTTCCCGAATCGCCTTGGAGGGAACGCACCCTTCATACAGACAGTTTCCACTCATCACGCCCTTCGGATCGACCATGAGTACCTTTTTCCCGGCTTTTGCCAGATGAAAAGCGGCCGGATAAGCCCCTCCCCCCGCACCCATGCACAACAAATCCACTTCCTGAACGGTCATTTTGCTGCCCTCTACATGGAATCCAACCTAATAAAGCCTAGCATAGCCAGAAAAAAGAAACAGGCAGATATGAATATATTATTAAAAATCATGATGGCTTTCTCACTTTGTCTATACTCATTGATCGTGAACGATGGGAAGACAGATTGACCGACCGAATCTTGTGCTATCTTATATTAGGATATTGAGATTTGAATTGTGAAGCGGCCACAAAACAAGTTTGGCTAGCGGAGAATGTTTATAAAGGGAGACCACCGCATGCAACCAGTTGATGCAAAGGGTTTTGAAAGCCTGGATTTGAATGCCAGCTTTCAGGCACTGGAAAGTAGCGATAAAGGTTTAAGCAGTAGCGAAGCCAGTAACCGTTTGGGCCAATTTGGCAGTAACCTGCTGGAAGAAAAAGAAATACCACTCTGGCGTAGATTGGTTTCTTATTTTTGGGCACCAATCCCTTGGATGATTGAAGTAGCGGCGGTTTTATCAGCCATTAACGGCGACTGGAAGAGCTTTTTTGTCATTTTTGCCATGCTGCTCATCAACGGCGGCATTGGTTTTTGGGAAGAAAAAGGCGCCAATGACGCCCTTAAGGCGCTGAAAAACCAATTGGCACTCAAGGCGCGGGTCCTGCGGGATCAACAATGGCAAAGCGTTGACGCCGCGCAACTGGTGCCGGGTGACGTCGTTCGTCTGCGCTTGGGGGATATTTTACCGGCAGATATCAAACTCATTTCCGGTGATTATCTGTCCGTGGATCAATCTGCTCTGACGGGCGAGTCTTTACCGGTCAATAAAAAACCCGGAGATGTGGCCTACTCTGGAACCATTGCCAAGCAGGGTGAAATGTTGGGGCTGGTCTATGCAACAGGTTCTGCGACTTTTTTCGGCCGCACGGCAAGCCTGGTGCAAAAAGCCGCACCTGTTTCGCACTTTCAGAAAGCCGTACTTAATATCGGTAACTTTTTAATTGTTCTGGCTCTATCGCTTTCGTTATTGCTGGTTGTTGTAGAACTATTGCGGGGCTTGCCTTTCTTAACTCTGCTGGCTTTTGTCCTGGTGGTGGTGGTGGCTTCCATTCCGGTCGCCATGCCGGCAGTGTTGTCGGTCACCATGGCCCTGGGAGCTCTTGCCCTATCGCGCATGAAGGCCATCGTTTCCAAATTGACTTCCATTGAGGAAATGGCCGGAGTAGATATTCTCTGCTCGGACAAAACCGGAACTTTGACTCAAAACAAAATTACCCTGGGTGAAAGTGCTCTGTTTACCGCACAAAACGAGCAGGAACTTATTCTCGCTGCGGCTTTGGCCAGCAAAGCCGAAGATGCCGACGCCATTGATAATGCCGTGCTTGCCGGACTTCCCGATCGCGATATAACTCTGGCGGCTTTCACTCAGGACAAATTCATTCCTTTTGATCCCATCTCCAAGCGTACGGAAGGGCAACTTCACGGAAGCGACGGACAAAAGTTTCGGGTGAGCAAGGGCGCGCCCCAAGTTCTCATTGAAATGGCCAAACTGGCTGATACCGAACGTGCCAAGGCCGAAAAAGTGGTGGAGGATGCCGCCGCCAAGGGGTTTCGTACTTTGGGGGTGGTCCGTTCCGACGATGATGGGCAAAACTGGCGTTTTCTCGGGATTCTTTCGTTGCTGGATCCGCCCCGGGTCGATTCCAAGCAAACCATCATGGAAGCGCAGGAGCACGGCATCGAAGTCAAGATGGTGACGGGTGATCATCAGGCCATTGCCAGTGAAATTGCCGGCCAATTGAATCTGGGCACGCATATTCTGACCGTCGATGACCGGCTCTCGAAGTTTGCCGAGGGCGGGGCGCTACCCCGGGCGCTGGGCGATGAAATAGAACACTCCGATGGCTTTGCTCAGGTGTTTCCTGAACACAAATACGCCATTGTCAAAGCCTTGCAGCAACGTGGGCATATTGTCGCCATGACGGGCGACGGGGTGAACGATGCTCCGGCGTTGAAACAGGCGGATGTAGGGATTGCTGTATCTGGCGCCACCGACGCCGCTCGCGGTGCTGCCGCCCTGATTCTGACAGCTCCGGGACTGAATGTTATTGTCAAAGCCGTCGAGGAAGCGCGACGTATTTTTGAGCGGATGACCAGTTATACGATTTATCGTATCGCCATGACTCTGGATATTCTGTTTTTTGTGGTCGTGGCCATGCTGATTTTCAACTCCTATCCTTTGACCGCCATCATGGTGGTCCTACTCTCCCTGCTCGATGACATTCCCATTATGACCATTGCCTGGGACCATACCGCAGTGCAGAAGTCACCCGTTCATTGGGAAATGCCGAGAGTGCTCAGTCTGTCCTCGGCTATGGGTATTCTGGCTTTTGCAGGAACCTTCGGGCTCTATCTCATCACGCGTTTTGTTTTTCATATTCCTTTGCCGGAAGCACAGAGCATTATGTTCTTGCAGCTGATTGCCGGCGGGCACCTCATGTTATTCCTGACCAGGGTGCGCGGGCCTTTCTGGCGCCCCCCCTACCCTGCTCCGATTCTCTTGCTGGCCATTGTAGGTACCCAGATTGTGGGCGTAGCTATTGTCGGCTTCGGCTGGCTCATGACCGCCGTCCCCTTGGAGACCATTGGACTGGTGTGGGCATACAACATTGTGTGGATGCTGCTGGCCGACCTTGCCAAATTGGGCATTCACCGACTGATGGATCATGAAGCAGAACATCAGAGCCGGTTTCTGGGCATTCTTAATCGCTCGCTGCATCCTGTCCTAACGGATATAGAACGAGAGGATCTGGCGTTTAACCGCACCATACGCCAAGCCTTTTCCAAACATGGCAAGACCACAGATGCCGGGCAGGAAAATGGAGACCACTGAGCGTGCTGCGCGTGGACCTGCACAGTGCATCGCGGTTTCCGCGCCCCGTCTATAATGCCTGCTATAATGTATAAGAATAGGTGAAGATTGGTTGATACTTTTGCCGGAAAAGACAGCAATCACCCGCATGGGCGGGAGTAAGTGGTCTTGGGTACTTTTTTGGGTGACCAGGACTGGAAAGATGGGGATGCAGATGACCAATCAGGTGGTGTTAACATGCAAATAAAAACGGTTCAGACAAAAGAATACCTGGATCAACGTCCGGGAACTTCAGGACTGCGAAAAAAAGTCAACGTGTTTCAGGAGCCGGGCTACTTAGAGCATTTCATTCAGTCCATTTTTGAGGCTGTGCCCAACCATCAAAATGCCGCCCTGATTTTAGGTGGCGATGGGCGTTATTTTAATCAACAGGCCATCCAGATCATTTTCGGAGGATTAGCAAGCGCTCATTGCCCGATGTAGTAACCTGAAAAACCACCTCACCAGGTAAGCCGCTGAACATTATCAGAGGAATCAGAACCATGGAAACATCATCCAGCCATCAGATTAGTTTCAATGAAGCGCCGTCAACGATCTTTGCAGATTTTGTGCGCATCGATTTAGCCAGTCACCAAGGCCACACACGGTTTTTACAGATTTCACGTTCCACCTTTGATCAACTGAGTCTGCGCATCGGTAATGCGCACAAAGTCAGGCAATGGTGCATCGCGCATTATCACGATGTTGATAATCTATCAACATCAGCGATTGAGCGCTACCTGAGCCTGATGATACGCGCACGCCTAGAATTGGAACAGCGCTTGACAGTCTGTTTGATGGAGCAATGACAAATGACTGTCCCTATAACGCAGTTGTCTATATGGCGGGATTTACAGGCTCACGCCAAAACACTGAAAGGTTCCAGTATTAGGGAAGATGCCGACCCCGCTGAAACCCTTTTTATCGTTTCCTCCAAAACCTTCACCACTCTGGCGACCATGACCAACGCCAGACGGCGCATCAGTGGGTTATTTCCGCTCTAGGAGAAGAGGCTGTGCCGCACCACTTTAAAGTCGTGGGGCATGAACTTTTGTCCATGTGAAACGTGGTTTATTTTCTGCAGATAAGGAGCTTGTGATGACATTACGTATCGGTATCAATGGTTATGGCAGAATTGGCCGGATGATTTTACGGGCTATTTATGAGAGCCAGCGTACGGAAGAAATCCAGATTGTCGCGGTCAACGATCTGGGTGATCCAGCAACCAATGCCCACCTGACCCAATATGATTCCGTGCATGGTCGCTTTCCTTTTCCGGTCAGCATTGACGGAGATTCTATTTGTATTGGCAAAGACCATGTGAAAGTTCTGGCCGAACGGGACCCCGCCAAGCTGCCCTGGGGAGATTTAGGCGTAGATCTGGTCATTGAATCCACCGGATTTTTTGCCACCCGCGACAAGGCCGCTCTACACCTGCAGGGCGGCGCAAAAAAAGTGCTGATTTCTGCACCGGCCAAAGATCCTGTGGATCTGACGGTGGTTTACGGAGTCAATCATCATCTTCTGGATCCCGACAAGCACGTCATTGTCTCCAATGGCTCCTGCACGACCAACTGCCTGGCACCTCTCGCCAAGACGCTCCATGATTTTGCGGGCATCGAACAAGGGACCATGAACACCATTCATGCCATGACCAATGATCAACGGATTACCGATGTCTTCCATAAAGACCTGCATCGGGCGCGTGCCGCCGGGATGAGCATGATTCCGACAACAACGGGCTCAGCCAAGGCTATCGGTCTGGTCATTCCGGAACTCGACGGCAAGCTGGACGGTTTTGCCATCCGTGTGCCTACCCATAATGTTTCCATTGTTGATTTGACCTGCCTGGTCAGCAAAGAAGTGACCGTTGACGATGTGCATCAGGTCATGCAGGCAGTATCCGAAGGTCCACTCAAGGGCATCATGGCCATCAATGACAAACCTCTCGTTTCCATTGATTTCAACCACGACCCGCATTCCAGCACCTATGAGAAATCGCTGACCAAGGTTAAGGGTAAACTGGTCAAGATCTGTGGCTGGTATGACAATGAATGGGGATTTTCGAACCGTATGGTTGATGTTTCTCTCGCCATGATGGGGTTGAATCGCTAGCCATCAAGGGAGGGGACATGGCCTTATTATCAATGACGGATGTGGCTCTTCAGGGAAAGCGCGTGCTTATTCGCGAAGATCTCAATGTACCCATCAATGAACAGGGCGAAATTGCGGATGATACGCGCATCCGTTCCAGTTTGGATACCTTGCGTTACGCCATAGAAGCGGGAGCCCGGGTAATGGTTATGTCCCACTTGGGACGGCCCGTAGAAGGGCATTGGGATGCCAAATTCAGCTTGTCCGTGGTTGCAGATCGCGTGGGCACTTTATTAAGCCGGAAAATTCCGCTGATTCGCGACTGGACGACCGAGCAGGGCGCGGCCCAGCTGCATGTCCTGCAGGACGCACAAATAGTTCTACTGGAAAATGTCCGGTTCAATGTCGGTGAAGCGGAAGGATTGCTCATTGGCCGATCTCTTTACGATGCAACACTTGTCGAAAAAGCGCGAAACCTGATGCGCTTGGCTAAAAGTGCAGGAAAACCGATTCCGCTTCCAGAGGATTTCACCGTCGCAGAGCAGATTAGCGCAGAGGCACAGACAAAAGTCTGCGCCAGGGACCAGATTGGCTCCGGCGACTATATTGTTGATCTTGGAACGCAAACCATTGCACAGTATGAGCAGATCCTCATGGGCGCGCAGACCATTATTTGGAATGGACCGATCGGCATTGTGGAGTACCCTGCCTTCTCCCTGGGTACCCGGTGCCTTGCCAATGCCATTGCACAAAGCGATGCTTATTCGCTGATTGGCGGAGGCGATACCATTGCAGCTATCAACCGGATGGGTCTGGAATCGGAGATGTCGTACATCAGTACAGGCGGTGGCGCTTTGCTCGAATTTCTCGAAGGAAAAAGTTTGCCCGCCATCCAGATCATTGAAGAGAGGAACGCAGGTCTCTTGGGAAGTGCATCATGATGCAAGCAGACAAAGAGCAGGTACATCCGGTATTACTGGTGATCTTTGACGGTTTCGGCCTGAACCCCAATCGCGCTTATAACGGCTGGGCACAGGCGCGCACCCCGCATCTCGACCATTATTTTGCCAGTTTTCCGCATACGGCGCTCCAGGCGTCGGGGCGTGCCGTCGGCTTGCCGGATGGTCAGTTTGGTAACTCGGAAGTGGGCCATCTCACTCTGGGCTCGGGTCGGGTGTTACTCCAGGATCTCGTGCGCATTTCCGACAGTCTCGCCTCCGGCCATTTTGCCAGCATCCCGGCTTGGCAAAAAATTTTGCAGGGAACAGCACGCTTGCATCTGGTGGGTATGGTGTCTGATGGCGGCGTCCATTCGCATATCGACCATCTTCTGGCGATCTTGCCTTTGCTGGTGCAAGCGGGTGTGGAGCCTGTAGTCCATATGATTACCGATGGGCGCGATACGGCACCACGCTGCGCAGACCGTTTCGCAGCCACGCTAGAAAAAGCTTTCCAAGAGCTCGGCAAAGGCAGGATTGCCACAATTTGCGGTCGTTATAGCGCTATGGACCGGGCCGGACATTGGGACCGCACGCAGCAAGCCTGGGCAGCCTTGCTGCGTGGTGAAGGTTTGCAGGCAGACAGCGCCGAAACCGCGATACATCAAGCCTGGCAGCGTGATGAGGGAGACGAATTCATTCAGCCCACGATTATCGGTAATCCGCAAGAATATCGCATTACTGAGCAGGAGCCTGTGTTCTTTTTCAACTTTCGCTCCGACCGCATGCGTCAACTTAGTGCAGCCATTGCCATGCCCGATTTCACCTATTTTGATCGAGGCACGGAAAGGGCCAGAAAAGCGCTGTGCATGACTTCCTACAATGATGAATATTCTTTTCCGGTGCTTTTCCCCCCGGAAATTCCCGAACAGGTTTTAGCGGAAGTAATCAGTAACGCTGGACTTAAGCAATTTCACTGTGCGGAAACTGAAAAATATGCGCATGTCACTTATTTTTTCAATGGCGGGCGGGAAGAACCATTCCCTGGCGAGGATCGTGAAATTATTCCGTCCCCACAGGTTGCTACCTACGATCTGAAACCGGAAATGAGTGCAGCACAGGTTGCAGATCGCATTATTGCCGCCTTGCAAAGTGGTCAATACCATTTCATCGTGGTGAATTTTGCCAATGGTGACATGGTGGGCCACACCGCGAAAATCCCAGCCATTCTCAGGGCGGTAGAGACCCTTGACCTGCAGTTCCATCGGGTCGTCCAGGTGGCCAGGCAACAGGGCTTTAAAGTGATTCTGACTGCAGATCATGGTAACTGTGATGAAATGGTCGATCCAGTCAGTGGTGAGCCCCACACCCAGCACACCGTTTATCCCGTACCCATGCTATTGATTGATGAGCATCCGGCGTTACTGGGAGTCGGTCGCGGAACAGCAGATATTGCACCCACCATTCTGGAGCTCATGCGACTCCCACAACCCAAGCAAATGACTGGTACGAGCTTAATCCTCAATCCACGCAGGCCCTAATGCTTTTTTAGATCTCAGGAGAAATACCATGACCGCCAAAGATCGCCTCACCGATGTACAGCAGCTGATGGAAAATCTCAAACAGGATTATCCAGCCGAAATCAACTCCTTTTTGGGTTTTATGGGGAAGGCGGAAGGAAACCCGGCCCTGAGTGCGGTACAAAAAGAGCTGATTAACGTGGCCCTGTCGGTGGCCGCGCAATGTGAATGGTGCATTGCCTTGCACACCAAAAACGCCATTGCAGCCGGAGCCAGTCGGGATGAAATCATGAGTGCCGGTTTCATGGCCGTCATTATGCACGGTGGCCCGGCCCTGATGTATCTGGTACCCCTGAGCAAGGCGTTGGATGAGTTTTTCACGGAGGACCACCATGGATAGACTACAGATGCGCGCCATGCTCCGGGATATGCTCCGCGCCCGCGCTTTTGAAGAGGCCGCTGCCCAGGGTTATGCCCAAGGACAGATTGCCGGTTTTTTGCACCTGTATCCGGGTGAGGAGGCAGTGGCCGTAGGGATATTACATGCCGCCGAACCGGGTGACTATGTCGTCAGCACCTACCGGGAGCATGTCCATGCCCTGGTTCGGGGGATTCCTGCGCGGGAAATCATGGCGGAACTGCATGGCAAGATCACCGGCATCAGCAAAGGGATGGGCGGTTCCATGCATCTATTTGATGCCAGTCGGCGCTTTTTGGGGGGCTATGCCATTGTCGGCGAAACCTTTCCCATCGCTTTGGGGGCAGCTTACGCCGTCGCCTACCGCCGCCTGCCGGAAGCCGTGATCTGCTTTTTTGGCGATGGCGCGGTCAACCAGGGTACTTTTCATGAATCCCTGAATATGGCGGCGCTCTGGAAACTCCCCATTCTCTTTGTCTGTGAGAACAATCACTATCAGATCGGTACGGAAATTCACCGTCATTCGGCTATTACCGAGGTGTATAAGCGCGCCTGCGGCTACGGGATTCCGGCGGAAAAAGTCGACGGCATGGATGTTCTTGCGGTGCATGCCGCTGCCCAAAAGGCGCTGGAGCGGGTTCGCAGCAGCGACGGGCCCCAATTTCTGGAGCTGGAAACCTACCGTTATCGCGGACACTCCATGGCAGATCCGGCGAGCTATCGCCCCAATGTGGAACTGAATGCCTATCAAGCCAACGATCCCATTGCCGCAGCTATCCACGAAGCGGAATCCGCTTATCCCTCTGCAGGAGCGATGGCTGCCGTAGGTACCGACTGCATTAGCCACTTTTGTGACCATTGCTGCCAGGAAGGTCATCTCAACGAGGCGGAAATCACCCGATTACGTCAGGAAGTACAGACGGAAGTGGATGACGCCGTCCGTTTTGCCCAACAAAGCGCGGAGCCGGACATGCAAGATGCCTGGTCCGTCTTTCATCATAATCGCCGTTATGAAGTACTGATGGAGACAGCCCCATGAGCGATCTTTTTTATTGGCAGGCGCTGAATCGTGCCATGGATGCAGAAATGGCGGCGAACGAGACCGTCATCACGCTGGGCGAAGACGTAGGTCTTTATGGCGGGACCTACCGGGTGACGGAAGGTCTCATGGCCAAATATGGCGAATGGCGCGTGCGCGATACACCCATTTCCGAAAACAGCTTTACCGGCCTTGGTGTAGGCGCGGCGATGCTGGGTCTGCGTCCGGTGGTCGAAATCATGACCATCAATTTTGCCCTGTTTGCCATTGACGCCATCATCAACATGGCCGCCAAAATCCCGTTCATGTCCGGGGGGCAATTTCCCATGCCCCTGACCATTCGCATGCCGGGTGGCATTGCCCGACAACTGGGTGCCCAGCATTCCCAGCGCCTGGAGCATACCCTCATGAACGTGCCCGGATTGCGGATAGCCGTTCCCGCCACGCCTCAGGATGCCTACTGGCAACTACGCCAAGCCATTCATAGTGATGACGCTCTCATTATTCTGGAGCATGAACTGCTGTATTTCAGTAAGGGCGATGTCAATGAAAATGCTGTTGCCCCGCCTGTTCATCAGGCTCTGCTTCGTCGTCAGGGACGGGACATTACCTGTATTTCTTATTCCAGGATGGTGATTCTGGCTCTGGAAGCTGCGGAGTTTCTGGCCAAAGAAGGCATTGAAATGACGGTCATTGATTTGCGCAGTCTGGCGCCCATCGACTGGGATACCTGCGTGCAATCCGTGCAGCAAACCCATCACTGTCTGATTGTGGAAGAAGACTGCCGTTTTGCCGGAGCGGGTGCGGAATTGAGCGCCACCCTTCAGGAACGCTGCTTTTATTTTCTGGATAGTCCCATCCAGAGGGTAGCAGGAATGGATATTCCCACGCCCTTCAATGGCCAGCTCGAAGCCGCCAGTATCCCGCGTACGGAAGACATCATTAAGGCAGCCCGACAAATGTTGGGCGTGCCCGGAGGTCAATCATGAAAAACTCCATTACCATGCCGGTGTTGTCGGACACCATGCAAACCGGTCGCCTGACCCGCTGGAACAAGTCCGTTGGTGATGCCATCAAAAAGGGCGAAGCCATTGCCGAAGTCGAAACCGATAAAGCGATTCTGGACGTGGAGGCCTTTGCAGATGGTTTTCTGGCCGGACCATTGGCGGCTACGGACACCGATATTCCGGTTCGCCAGGTTATCGGGTATATCGTTGACCAAGCACCGGCCATGGCACCGGATGCGCCTGCTACTCCTGCCTCGCCCGAGCCTCATGCGGCTGTTGCAGATGCTGCACCAGTGCCGGTTTCGGCACCGGCCGCGCAAATCGCGGCGACGGGAATAGCAAATCCCGCTCCATCACCGTCCCAAGCAAGCCCTTCCGCACCGCTAAGGCAAAACACCGAGACAATCTCTACAAAATCCAGCGACCATGCCGACGGGGTGCTGATTTCTCCCTACGCCCGCGCTCTGGCGGCAGATCTGAATCTGGACATACGCCAGATCACGCCGGGACCGGATGGGGTGATACATGCCAGTCAGGTTCTGGCCGTAGCCTTAGCGCCTCAGGACGTGGACTTGCGCATGGGTCCACCCTACCAGATGGAAAAGCCCAGTGCCCTGCGGGCTGCCGTCGCCCGTAACATGTCAGCAACCCTCCATACACCGACTTTTTTGATCAGTAGCCGCTTTGACCTGGTACCCATACAAAAAGCAGCAAAAAACGCCGGGTTGAGTTTCACACTGGCATTGAGCAAGGCTTGTGCCCTGACCGTGGCCGAAGACCCCTGGTTCAATCACACCTGGACCAGCCAGGGTCTCGCCAAACGGCAGCGGGTGGATTTAGGGATAGCCGTAGATACCGGTGCAGGTCTGATCACCCCGGTGCTGCGAGATGCTGCAGGTCGAGTATTATCCGAACTCGCGGAGGATTGGCGCATCCTGCTGGGCAAGATCAAAAAAGGCCGGATCACCCCTAGCGACTATCAGGGCGCCAGTTTTTATCTGTCCAATCTGGGCATTTTCCCGGAAATCGAGCGCTTCAATGCCATTGTGCCCACGGGTGCAGCAGCCATTCTGGCGGTGGCTGCTGCCGGTAGCGATGGACTGACAGATTTTACCTTGAGTTGTGATCATCGGGTGATTTTCGGGGCAGATGCGGCGCGTTTCCTTCAGCGTCTGGGCAAACGTCTGGAGGATTTGTCTTGGCTGAAATAACCCGGATTCTGTCCATCAACAGCGGCTCTTCTTCCATCAAGTTTGCCCTGTTTGCCTTTGGCGCAGGGCTTGAGGAGCAGCAGCTTAGTGGGGCTGTCGAACGTATTGGCCAAAGTGTCGGGAGAATATGGCTCGACCGGACGGATCAACGGGTACTGGACCGACAACAAGCCTTCCCGGATCAAACAGCCGCTTTGCAGGCCATTGTGCAGGCCTTAACCGAACTGGGTAACAACCATCCTGATGCCATCGGTCACCGGATTGTTTCCGGCGGGCCGCATCGCCAGACCCATGTGCGCATTGATAAAGCCGTCCTCAACGATCTACGCAACGCCCTGGCTTTTGCCCCCTTGCATTTACCGGCCGAAATCGCTGCCATCGAGTCTCTGGAAAAAATCTGGCCGGGGAAAACCCAGGTAGCCTGTCTGGACACCGCGTTTCACCAAAATTTGCCGGAAGTAGCTGCGCGCCTGCCGCTGCCGCGCAATCTCTGGCAGGAAGGGGTGCGAAAATATGGCTTTCATGGCCTCTCTTACGAGTATATTGTCAGCCAGCTTCCGGATCAGGGGAAAGCCCCCACCATCATTGCCCACTTGGGGAATGGGGCCAGCATGGCGGCCGTTGCCGATGGCCGTTGTCTGGACACCACCATGGGCTTAACCCCTACCGGTGGTCTGGTCATGGGTACCCGCTCCGGGGATCTGGATCCGGGCATACTCCTTTATTTAATGGCCGAAAAAGGCTACACCGCGCCACAACTGGAGCGGCTGCTCAATCATCTTTCCGGCTTGCTGGGGATTTCGGCCTGTAGCGGTGACATGCAGATTCTGCTTCAGCAACGTGAACAGAATCCGCATGCGGCACAGGCCATTGCCCAGTTTGCCTATAGTGCCCGCAAGCATATCGGTAGTCTCATGGCCGTGCTGGGCAGCGTTCAGCGCCTGATTTTTACCGGCGGCATTGGCGAACATGCGGCGGCCGTGCGCTGGGCCATTTGTCGTCCTCTTGAAGCGCTAGGATTTCACCTGGACCCCGTGGCAAATTCCGCAGTCGCTCAGGAGACCCGCCGGATTTCAGCACGGGAAAGCCCCATTGAGATACTGATGATGCCTACCGATGAGGATTTGATGATCGCTCGCCATACCCTGCGACTATTTGGCACGGATACTCCATGAATCTCAATATGTTATATGGATAAGCTCAACCCCGGAGGAAGCAAAGATGTCCTATCCACACTTTGATGATCTGCTCGCTGCCATTGCACCCCTCCCGGATATTCCTGTAGCGGTGGTGGATGCGGCCGAGGAACATGTGTTGCGCGGTGCCTGCGAGGCCAAGAAACAAAGCATTGTCGAGCCCGTGTTGATTGGGGATGCGGTTAAAATCCGGCATCTGCTCCAACAGATGGGAGCCGATTCGGGCAGTTGTTCCAACTTTCAGATCGTCGCCGCCGACAATCCCGATGATGCTGCCGCCAAAGGCGTGGAAATGGTCCTTTCAGGAACAGCAAAAGCGCTGATGAAAGGGCATTTGCACAGTGACGCTTTTCTCCATCCCATTCTCGCCAAACTCCGTACGGAAAAGCGTCTTTCCCATATATTCGTTACCGATATTTCCAGCTATCACAAACTCCTGCTGATTACCGATGCGGCCATCAACATCACCCCGGATTTGCCGACCAAAGCCGCCATTTTGCAAAATGCCATCGACCTGGCGCATATTCTGGATGTCGCCCACCCCAAGGCTGCTATTCTTTCGGCGGTAGAAGTCGTCAACCCGGCCATTGTCTCGACCGTGGACGCCGCCTGTCTTTCCAAGATGGCCGAGCGCGGTCAAATTACCGATGCGCTGGTCGATGGGCCACTGGCTTTTGATAATGCCATTTCCAAAGAATCCGCGCAGATCAAAGGCATCCGCAGTGAAGTCGCGGGAGATGCCGATATCCTGCTGGTACCCGATCTGGTGTCCGGCAACATCCTCGCCAAGGACCTGGAATATCTGGCCGGAGCCACCATGGCTGGCATTGTCATGGGGGCCAAAGTGCCCGTCATACTTACCTCCCGGGCTGATCCTGCCCGGGCCCGACTGGTTTCGGCGGCCTTGGCCGCACTGATTCATTACCATAAAACGGGAGTCCATTGCGAATGACTGAATCTGAGCCATGCCAGGCCATCGCCACCCTGACCCTCAATCCGGCGGTAGATATTGCCTATGAAGTCCCGCACCTGATTCCCGATCAGAAAAGCCTTGCCCTGACTACCCGCTATGATCCCGGCGGTAATGGCGTGAATGTGGCCCGCGCCCTCAAGGAACTCCTGGTTTGCGCCCATAGCTGCTGCATCGTGGCCGGCAATATTGGTGACTTATTACAGAAACTGCTGCAACATCAACTGGACAGTCCGCATTGCGTGCGTGTGGAAGGCGAAACCCGGGTCAATGCCACCATACTTCAGGGGGACCCTCCTGCGCAGTTTGAGGTGACCGGTATCGGTCCACTGGTTTCCGAGCTTGCGCTCAGTACCGTCAAAGCCAGCTTTCTGGAACTCTGCAAGGGCGGATATGCGGTACTCACCGGCTCGGTGCCTCCGGGGGTGCCCGATCACATCTACGGCGACATGGTGGATCAGGTGCAGGCCGATAATGGCAAGGCCATAGTCGATGCCCATGGCGCGTTATTACAAATGGCCCTGCCCCATCAGCCATACCTTATCAAACCCAATCGCTATGAACTCTCTGTGCTCAGACAGCGCGAGTTACCGACACTGGAAGACGTCGCCCAGGAGGCGCGCACCATCCAGCGGGAAGGCGTCCAGTATGTTTGCATCTCTCTGGGCGGTGATGGTGCCCTGCTGGTTGGTCCTGACGGCAGTTATCTGGCCAAAGCCCCGGCCATAGCGGTCAAATCCACCGTTGGCGCGGGAGACTCCATGGTTGCCGGACTGGTAGCGGCGCTCGCACGCCAGCAAAGTCCCGCCGAGGCGTTGCGGCTGGCCGTTGCTTGTGGCAGCGGCACGGCGGCACGGCCTGGTACGGAAATATTTACGCACAGTCTGGTGGTTGACCTGCTACAACAGGTCAACGTCAAGGTGCTGGACATTTAAAAGGAGTTTTACAAGATGATGGAACATACGACGGATATCCTGATTGTCGGCGGTGGTCCTGCGGGAATGATGACGGGCATTACCGCCGCCCAATTTTCTCCCCACAAAAAGGTTCTGGTGCTTCGCCCCGAGACGGACGCCGTTATTCCCTGCGGAATTCCCTATATTTTCGGCACCCTGGGAGGCACCGAAGAGGACATGGCCGGACGTGCGCCGCTGCTCGCGGCAGGTGGACAACTCCAGGTTGGTAAAGTCGCCAGCATAGATCGCAACGCGCGCACCGCCACCCTGGAAAACGGTGATCTCATCCATTGGGAGCGTCTGGTTCTGGCAACTGGGGCCGAAAACTTCATTCCGCCCATTCCGGGCACCCACCTGGAAGGCGTTTTCAGCATTCACAAAGATTATGACTATCTCGACAAACTGTTCAGCACCCTGATTCCGCAAATCAAAAAACTGGCGATTATTGGCGGAGGGTTTATTGGTGTGGAGTTTGCCGACGAAATCCGCAAGCGTGGCATTGAGGTCCACATTGTCGAGATGCTCCCCCATTTGATGCAGGCCGCCTTTGATCTGGATGCCTGTACGGCGGTGGAAAAGCAACTCAGCGCGCACGGCGTCCATATTCATACTGGCTGCAAAGTGGAAGCCCTTCTGGCCGGTGCCGATGGCAAACGGGTAGGCAAAGTACAGATCGCCGGACAGGATAGCTTGGAGGTCGATGCGGTTCTGATTGCTATCGGTACCCGTCCGCAGGTGGATCTGGCCAGGGCTATGGGTCTGACCCTGAGCCGCTCAGGCGGTGTCTGGGTTGATGCCTTTCAACGCACGCGGGAAGATCCGCATATTTTTGCGGTGGGTGATTGTGCCCACAAACAGGACTTTTTCACGCGCAAGGCCAATCATGCCATGATCGCCTCACAAGCCGCCGCTGAAGGTCGCATTGCCGGAATGAATTTGTATGGCCTGCGCCAATTGCGCTCCAATGCTGGCTCCGTGAGCGTCTACGCCAGTGAAATTGATGGTTTGGCCTTTGGTGTGGCCGGCTTGACCCAACATCAGGCCGAACAGGAAGGCTTTCCGATTTTGAGTGGAGAAGCGCGCCTGCCCGACCACCATCCGGCCTCCATGCCCAATACCACGGAAATTTTTTGCCGCGTCATTTTCGCTGCTGATTCCTTACAAATCCTAGGTGGACAGGTCCTGGGCGGCGCCACCACCGGAGAACTGGTCAATACCATCGGTCTTGCCATTCAGATGCATGCTACTGCACCCGATCTGGTCAGCATGCAGTTTGGCAGCCAGCCGCGCCTGACCCCTTCGTTGCATCCACTGGTTGCCGCAACTGGGGATGCCCTGCAACGTCATTATGCCCTCCTCCACCCCTGCGTGGATGACAGCCAATGATGAAGCTCCCCAAACATCGCAGTAAAATTGTCTGCACTATCGGGCCCGCATCCGATGCGCCCAAGGTACTGGAGCAGATGATTCGGGCGGGTATGAATGTCGCCCGCCTCAACCTTGCCCACGGCACCGCCGATGAACATCGGGCGCGTATTGTCCGCATCCGTGATGCCGCCCGGAAGACCGGGCATCGCGTCGCCATTCTGGCCGACCTGCCCGGCCCGAAAATCCGCATTGGCAGCTTGCCAGCACCGGTTACTCTCAAACATGGGGATCATGTACTGCTGGCTCCGGGCGCACCGGGCACAGCGCAGGCCATCCCTTTAGAACTGCCACGCCTTGCCAAGCCGCTCGTCAAGGGTGATACGGTCTATCTAAATGACGGTTTTCTGGAACTTCGGGTAGAAAAACATGATGCGCAGGGCGTTTTATGTCTGGTGATCGTCGGTGGCGTACTGCTTTCTCACAAAGGCGTCAATTTACCGAGTGTTTATCTGGAGGGGGGGG
>NZ_JABELD010000126.1 GCF_018853445.1 Acidithiobacillus concretivorus | reverse complement strand
CGATCCTTTTTGCGGTCATGCTTTTGTCTTTCGCAACCGCCGGGGAGATCGCCTGAAATTGTTGCTGTGGGATGGCCTCGGTTTCTGGCTGTTGTATCGCCGCCTGGATCAGGGGCGACTGCATTGGCCCAGAGCCGATACGGGTGCCGTAGAGCTATCGGCCGCACAGTGGGCAATGCTGGTGGAGGGGCGCCCATGGACGCCGTTGCCGAGCCTGGAAAAATGCACGCCTACACTGCTGTAACTGACTGGAATTGCTTGTATAAAGACGCCATTTCTGGTACTATTTTTCCATGATTTCAACGCCTCCCATGCCCCTTCCCACCAGCCCGGAAGCTTTGCGCGATCTGGTGCTGAGCCTGCTGCAGAAGCAGGAAGAAAAAGAAGCGGAATGGGCAGAACGCGCTCGGCATATCGCCCAGCAGGAACAGGCTATTGCCCAGCGCGATGCCGCCCTTGCCCAGAAAGATCAACACATCGCCCTGCGCGATGAAACCATTGCCCGCCTGGAAAGCACCATTGCCAAGCTGCAGCGCTGGCGATTCGGGCGTCGTTCGGAAAAACTCTCTCCCGACCAGATCAGTCTCTGGGAAGAAGCGTTGGATACCGAAATCGCCGCGATGGAAAGTCTCCTCGAAACCGTTCTGGAAGAGAGCGCAGCCGTAGCTGCTGCCGGTCCAGACGGAGAAAAAAACGACGCGGTGACCGTGGTTCCCGCCCGTCCGGCACGTCGCCATCCGGGCCGTATGGCTATCCCGGCCCATCTGCCCCGGGTGGAAGTGCATCACGATCCCAAGACCTGCACCTGCGCGCAATGCGGGGGCCCACTCGAAACCGTCGGCGAAGAAATCAGCGAAAAGCTGGATTATATCCCCGGTCACTTCCAGGTGATTCGCCATATCCGCCCCAAACTGGCCTGTCGCCCTTGCGGTACTATCAAAAGCCCAGCATTGCCCGCACAAGTCATCGACAAGGGCTTGCCCACGGGCCGCACGGTAGCCCACGTGATGACAGCAAAACATGTGGATCACCTGCCTTTGTATCGGCAGGAAACTCAGTACCTGCGGGCGGGTGTGCCGATTTCCCGCGCCACCCTCTGCAGCTGGCTGGGTCGGGGAGAGTACTGGATCAGCATTATTGCTGAAGCCTGCAAAATGGCTCTGCTGGAGGGGATAATTCTGCACGCCGATGAAACGCCCTTACCGGTACTGAATCCTGGTAGTGGTAAAACGGACAAAGCCTATCTCTGGGTGTATCGCAGTCAGGCAGATGCCCCACATCCCATCGTGGTCTTTGATTATGCCCCAGACCGCAAGGGCATTCATCCGCAAAACTTCCTGG
>NZ_JABELD010000125.1 GCF_018853445.1 Acidithiobacillus concretivorus | reverse complement strand
GATCGCCTCCAGCCCCACCTTGCCCTTAAAGGCGGCTCCATACACTTTCCGCTTTGCTGCGCTCATCGTCTCCTCCTGACCAGACAACAAGCTTAAACTATTGTCTCAAATCTGGGGTCCACTATACACCTTAATATTGAATTTTAAGACGCTACCACTCAAGTAAGCCGGCACGAGAGGCATCTCCAAGGTAGAAATATCTGCATCCATCGGCAAGTCTCCCTGATTGATAGAAATCATATTGTGTTGGTAGGGTTGTAATTGGGGAACAATCAGATTCCCCAGCGCATTGGTTTTCCCGATGAGGTTATTGTTGGCGTAGACCTGTACCCCGGCCAGTTGTGGCACCTGAATCAGTGCAAAACTGTCATTAATGGTGCGGCTCAGGAATGCATTTCCTGCAAGGTAACCCAGTCCCCCGGTCGCTTCCAGGCGGTAACTGGTGCCTTCTCCCGCAAACGATTGTAGCTGTGCCGTGTAAGTGCCAATCGATCCACGATACTGTCCCTGCAGGTAGGCTTCCTGATTGCTGGAAGCCTGTGCCATATATCCCCATCCGGAACCCACGGGGAGGTTACGTTGCGCGGTTGCGGTAAAGAGGGTTTTCCCCGTACTGGTACCGTCGCTTTGCGCTGACAGGCTGGCACTGGACCGAGATCCTAACGGCACTGTCCAATATAAACCGACTTGCGTGCTCTGCTCCGGTGCAAAAGCACGGAGCAAAGTCGCGCTGACATAACCCCATCGACCCAGACCCAGGTTGTAGTTTGCCTGCGCGATTTTGATGGCCGGCTGTCCAAAATATTTTTGGGTAATATAGGAAGTGGACAGCGAACCCCAATGTCCAAAGCCGTGACTGATTGTCGCATTTCCCTGCCAGTGCAGACGTGGATATCCTAGAGCATCACCCAACTGGGTAAATCCGGCGGTATCCACTTGCGCGGAGGCGCTGAAAGACAGCGCAGGCGTGATACGTTGAAACGCGAGGCTGGCCAGCATCCCTTGCCCGGAGTAGATGCCCGGATTACGGCTATAAGCCAGTGCACTCGATAAGATGCCTACAGAACGAATCAGCCATGTACCAGATAGCCCCAGAGTGGCTCCCTGGTTGGCTTGGACATCGCCATGAATTTCCCCGGTGAAGGTATTGGAAAGGCCTATTCGGTAAGTGCCTACAGCAGCAATAGGGCCATAATTATCGCTCTGTATCCCATAGTTTTGCCGTATCCCTCCCAATGAAAAAGAAAAGTCGCTCAATCCGGTACGGAGTAATTGCTGACTGGAGAAAAAAGGTTGCGTGATGACCTGTTGGGCACCCAATACATTCGTCACTACGGTGGTGATGTTTCCGCCGCCGGTGATGACCGGTAGATTCGTCAATGCGAAGGGACCAGATGGTACTTTTTGCTGGGTTACCAGAACATGATTGACGTAAACGTCCACCATGGAAGGCAAGGTTGCCTGACCGTGTACGCTGTAAAGCGGAGTCGTCACCAGATAAGGCTGGGTCGAGAAATTCGTCCCATACTGAATACCTCCCATACGCACGGCATTACCCCATGAACCCGGTTGATTGATGAAATCTCCCAACTGTAGGGTCGTCATCCGGTTCGGAAAGGTGCTCGTCCAGGTCGAATTTAACCGAATCAGTGCGGACTGCCCCGGTGTGTTCTGCAGTGCGTTATTGTTTTGGGCAATAAAGCTTGTCGTGGCGACCCCGAATGGATTAAAAACGCCTAGTTTGAAGTAGCCTCCTTCCTGCGTGGTGTGATTGGCCTGTTGTGCGTAGATATCATAGTTAAAAAAAGTACCCCATACCGGAGGGGTCACGGATATTTGCGCGGTCCCGGATTTTGAGCGTGTTGTGCTGAGAAATGCGCGGGCGGGAGCGGTGATGGATAGGGACTGATTTTCTGAATCAATGCGGTAATGGGATATATGCAGATCGGCGAGAGAGTAGTAGCGTTGACGATGGATCAGATATCCCGGTGCGTCTGGTTGGCGGAGATGCCATGCTGCAAGGTCTTTTTTTGGAACCAGCAGGGTGCCATTCGGCAATTTCTGCAGAATGCTGCCGTTACTCACCGCCATGCCATTCAGTCGTACAGAGAAAATCACCATATCCGCAGTGATTTGTGCCTGTGCTGGACTGCACCAGAGCCCCGTCATCCCCAAAAACAAAGCGAGGTATTTGGGATTAAGGCGCGGTAACCACGACGGAGGCGTCAATAGGTTTTTCTCTCTGCGGGGTAATTATTTGCACAGACAATGATTTTCCAATCCATGTATCACCGTGTTGGATAGGGAGAGGAATGTCCATATGGGACGCTGGCAACACATAGAGCAGAAGGTTTTTTCTGGCTACAGGATGGTGATCTGAAAAAAGGGCTATCCCGGTAATTTCTGCGTGCTGGTTTCCTGTGTTGGATATTTTCAAGGCAATAGCGTGAGCGGTTGCCTGTGCAGACAGATCAAGATGCGCTTGTGGCACTGCGGCTTTAGGGGCGACAAAAACGGGCAAGATCATTTTCAGTACAACCTGCACTGCTGTGTGCTTTGGATTAAATGGCGGAGGCACTTCATGCAAAATCAGGCGATAAGTGCCCTCCTTTTGAATGGGAAAGGGGGTTCTCAACCCAACACGGATAATCTGTTGACCGTGGGGCGGTATCTTAAAGAGTGGGGGGGAAATGATGAGATCGTCGGTAGCAGGGGTGATGTTTTTCCCCTGCTTTTGGGACCAATCCTCAGCAGTTGCCTGTACCGTGAGCGGAGTGTCTTGCAAATTAGTGAGTATCTCTGCCGCGATCGGATGCTGCTGCGACAGATGTACATGAATGGGTGATACCGAAAAATCACCCGCATGGCTCAGAAGTGGTGCGGTGATGAGTAAAAAAATCCCGAACCACCGCCCTATTCTACGGATTGAGATAAATACCCCGTAAGACTAGTAAGAGACTGTCACGGTAACCGTGTCTGAATAGGCGCCAGGGACGGCCGACAGGTTGGCGCCACTGTCAGGTATCTGCCCATAGACCGTTTCCGCAATGGCTTGCGGTGTGCCCATACCCGTACCGGTTCCTGCCACTGTGGACGTTCCGGTAGAGCCATCTCCCCACACTGTGCCGCCACTACCGACGGTAGAAGTCGTATAAAGCTGATAATTTAATAGATCGGATGTGCTGGCCGTATTGCCTGCAGTATCTGCGCTACCCGTCCCCGTCATATTACGGTTTGTAAATGATGCACCCGTGCTGGATCCGTCGTTCAAGGCCACTGTAAATGCGGTGCCCTTGGTACAGTTTACGGAAATGGTAGAGTTTCCGGTAACCGCTCCTGAACCTGGCGTGTAGGTTCCGAAATTCAAGTTGGTCGCGCTGACCTTGCAGTTTGAGGGTACATTTGCCGTCACGTTAAACGTGGTAGTGGCTGTAGCAGCTGTAGCAGCGCCTGCAAAAAGCAAGGGTAGAACACCCAGGGTGGCACACAGTAAACGTAGTTTCATAAAAATATCCTCAGTGAATTTCGTATAGAGTTGCAATGTGTTACTAATGGATTACATTATCTATGAAACCATAGTGCATAAGCAAATTATTTGATGTTATCGTACTTCGAGCGGGTTCAGGGGGGTGAAGTACGAGGATATTTACCTGCGGGTCTAGCTATGTACCGGAATAATGGTTGGGCTGCCTACCTACTTTGGGTTTTATAATAGTCACCCGCATCAGTCTCTCGGTTATCTGGCTCCAAATCCGGTGTATCTGACCGATCAAGTAGATCATCTTCCGTTGAAAGCAATGCCTTTAACTCTTCTGCGCTGAGGAGATTTCTGATGCTGACCTGAGTGCTCCTGTTTTTGATGTTCGATTGAAACATTTGTATGGCCAGACAGTCCAGGATTTCAGCATTTAAACTGCGTTGATGTAACTCCGCGTTTTTGACGAGACACTGATACAGTTCCTCAGGAATTTCATTCAGTTGTAAACTGATCATGGCTTGCCCCGTAGATTTTTTCCGACGCCCGTTAGCAGAATTCGATACCCCTGTTGAATGTGCCGCTACTAAAGTTGAGACACAATGGATTGTTTTGTCTGGTGGGCTGCGCCCCGCATAACGCTAATGTACTGATTAACCTGTTACCGGGCAAGCCCGAAAACCGGGTATCATGAGACAAAATGCACCTGATGGAGATTTTGCCCCATGCCCACCCCGAAAAAAGCCCCGGTTGCGCAGACCCACGCTACCCCCAAAGCGCCGAAGTCCCCCAAGGTGGCCAAGACCACAAAGACCCGAAAAGCCCCGGAGCAGCTCGATTTCTTTGGCGTCCTGCCGGAACTGGAGGAAACCCTGGCCAGTGTGCCGCTGGATACGGATGTGGTGCCCCTGGCGGAGCCGGAGCCGGCGGTTCCTGTGGCCCACTCCCCGACCGCCAGGCGGCGCAGAGCCGCACCCGAAGAACGGAAGCACATGACCCCTCTGGAAGTGGATCGGTTGCTCCAGGTCGCCAAAGACAACCCCAGGACCGGCGTCCGGGACCGCTGTCTGATTTTCCTGATGTTCCGGCATGGCCTGCGGGTGTCGGAGGCCTGCGGCATGCAGCTGGACCAGGTGGATCTGGACAGCCGGATTCTGCATGTTCAGCGCCTGAAAGGCGGCCTGTCCACCACCCAGCCCCTGCGGGCAGAAGAGCTGCGTCTGTTGCGCAGCTGGTTGCAGCTGCGGTCGCGCTGGTTGCGACGCTGGAAGAAGACGGCGGCTGAACGCCCGGGAGGGGGTGTTCTGGACCATCAGGCGCTGTTTCTGAGCACCCGGGGGACCGCGATCTCCCGCAAAACCTTCTGGGCGCTCCTGCGTCGCTATGGCGAAGAGGCGGGACTTTCCCTGCCGCCCCATCCCCACATGCTGCGTCATGCTTGTGGTTTTGCGCTGGCCGACCAGGGGGCCGATACTCGTCTCATCCAGGACTATCTCGGTCATCGGAATATCCAGCACACCGTGCGCTATACCGCTACCAATGCCCAGCGTTTTGAAAAATTGTGGCGGTGAGTGGGTGATCGGCTTGGATTGTTGGTTATAATACAAACAAGACAACAAAAGATACACTGGAGTAATATGGCAAAAGTCAACATTTCTGAAGCTGCATCACTGTCCAAGGTGGCCAGGTCTACTTTGTACGCATACATAAGATCAGGAAAAATAAGTGCAGAAAAGGATCATCTTGGCAGGCCGCAGATAGACACGGCAGAACTACTCAGGGTATTTGGTACGATACAAAACAACGAAGAAGACAACAGAAACAACACCGGAATAAATCAAGAAATCACTACAATACAGAATGAAAACGCCGCGTTACGCGCAGAAAATGAAGCTCTCCGTGAGATGTTAAGAATGCGTGAGGAACAGCTTCGCGAGCATCAGGAACAAGAAGCATGGCTCCGCCAACGCTTAGATGCACTGGAAGCCAAGTTGTTACCAGGTAGCGGCAATAGGCCATGGTGGGCAAAGATATTTGGCTCAAAGGATAGGTAAGGCAATGAGATATTTCTTTTATTTGCTCGGGTGGCGATGTAGAATAAGTGTTGTTTAACAAGTTCAACGCGGAGCAATTATGATAGGGGTTCGTTTGTCTAGCGATATCGAAAAGCGGTTAGATGCCCTCGCAAAAGCGACGGGACGTACCAAATCGTACTATGTACGTGAGGCGCTCTTGGAACACTTGGATGACATGGAAGACGCTTATTTGGCGGAGGCGACTTTGGAGCGTGTCCGGCGTGGAGATGAGCGCGTTCTAGGCAGCGAGGAGTTTTGGCGTGACCTGGAAGGTTGAATATGCCGAATCCGTGCAAAAAGACATGCGGAAAATAGATACACAAGACCGTAAGCGCATTAGAGATTTTATCGAAGTGAAAGTGTCTGGCTTAGATGACCCACGCACTTTGGGAAAACCGCTCGCCGGAAGTTTCAGTGGTCTTTGGCGGTATCGGGTTGGGAGTTACCGAATTATTGCCAGTATCGAAGACCAGGATGTGCGCATTCTCATCGTAAAAGTCGCCCACAGGAAGGAAGTTTATCGCCATTGAGCAAAAGCTGACCCATTGGCGCTGATCTTGCCGGGAGGGGGCTTTCGGGCTTAGGCTTGGAGTTTGGATAACGAATAACAAGGCATTGTCATGATTCTGAACAAGACAATGCCCCGGAACCGAGCTTTGGCGGGCAATGGTTCACGGGGCATACAATTCGTCCTAGGGGGACAGGTCGATTATAGGCAATTTGATTGCCCTATAACAACCCAGTCCCCGCATCTTTTCGCTAGTCGTGGCGCGGAGATCGGGGGTGGCCATGAGTGCTAATCCGGCCCTCGACCGCTTCCGCGAGCACCTTCCCCCCAAGCCCTACTGCACGGATGACCTGACCGCAGGCCTGCAAATCCGGTCCCTCAAGTTGGCCCTGCAACGGGCATACATCCAGCACAACGGCCCCGGCATGGTCTGGGTGATGGTGTTTGACATCGACCGGGCCTGTATCGACCCCACAGACTTTTTTCCCGTCTGGCTGGACGCAGGCCTGCCAGAGCCGAACATGGCGGTCATGAATCGCCGGACGCAGCGCGGGCACCTCATCTACCTGCTGGAAGCGGGCGTCTGCCGGACGGAACTGGCGCATTTGAAACCGTTGCGGTATCTGGCCAGCATCGAGCGGGGCTATACCGTGGCCCTGAGCGCAGACCCCGGCTATGCGGGCCTCATTTGCAAAAACCCGTTCCATGACCGCTGGCAGGTCTGGGAGATTCACGGCAACTCGTACACGCTAGCGGAGCTGGCCTGTCATGTGGATTTGACCGCCAAGGCCGCTTCCTTGCCCTCTGCTGCATCGGAGAGTTTTGGGCTGGGTCGTACTGCACCCTGTTCGAGAAAGGCCGTAAATGGGCCTACAAGGCCGTCAGGGAGTATTGGGCACCCAATGGCCTGCCCCGGTGGTCAAAAGCGGTCCTGAGCCAATTACAGGTCCTTAAGGGGTTTGAAGTCCAACGGAACGAAAACGTACGCTAAGGCCATTCATCCAGCTCCGAAGGCTGCTTTAGTGGTCTGAGCTGGCCATTCAGCACCTGTTCTGCCAGCGTAAACGAGTAGTGTCCCA
>NZ_JABELD010000124.1 GCF_018853445.1 Acidithiobacillus concretivorus | reverse complement strand
CTTACTTACGCCTATTTGAGGAACAAGGCTTGCGGCCCCGGGTTATTATGGAGCTGAGCAGCAACGAAGCGATCAAGCATGCGGTGGCAAGCAGCTTGGGAATATCTGTTCTCTCCATTCATTCACTGGCACTGGAAGGAACCAGCGGTCCCATCGAAGTCCTCGAAACGGAACAGTTTCCTATCTTGCGGAAATGGTTTTTGGTCTATCCCCGAAACCGGCAACTCTCTCTGACCGCACAAAAATTTTTGGACTTCTCCGTTTCTCAGGAACAATTCATTACTAATCGCCTTGTGCAGTTATGGCCTGAGCTGGCTCAATATCTCTAGCCATTTCTGCGCAGGCTTCTACATTTATAAAAGTAAATCTATTTAATTTATATATTAAATTAGAATAAATAGTAAAATTTTATTATTGTCTTCCTCGGTCATCTGAACCTTGGAGGTAAGTATGCATTCACTAATTTCAATACCCTGGCTTGCAGGTGCATTACTGGCAGCAATGCCTGCCGGACTGATTGTTGCCGCCATTCCCAGTGCGCGGACGACACGGCAATCCGCTCTGTCCTATCGTTACCGCGTACGTTGGGCGGCAATAGCCGCTTTGCTGATAGCAATAGCGGCAGATATTGGTTTTTTTCTGGGTGCACGAAGTGATCTGATCATCACAGAAATCCCCCTTGCCGTTCTGCATTTCGATTTTCCCTTGTCAATTGCCGTCAATGGTTTAACTTTGCTCCTGGCTACCCTGGTGTCTTTCGTGATTGTCATGATTGCACAATACAGTGTTGGTTATCTGGATGGCGATCCTCAACAGGCCCGCTTTTTTCGCTTGCTTGCCCTCACCGGAGGCTTTTTCCTGATAGCCGTGGTTTCTGGAAATATCGGACTGTTTACTCTGGGCATCATCATCATGGGTTTCAGCCTGAACAAGCTTTTAAAATTTTATAGTGATCGGCCCAAGGCCATCATGGCAGCTCATAAAAAGTCGCTTTTTACCCGAGCCGCTGACATAGCTCTGGTAGTGGCTACGCTGCTCATCGGCCAGCAAATTGGTAGCCTTCAGTTCAGCGCGCTGCGCGACTTTGTAGCACATTCGCAAAGTATTCCCTGGGCGCTACAGCTGGCGGCCTGGTTGATTGTTATCACCGTGATTTTGAAAAGCGCACATTTTCCATTTCAAGGCTGGCTGATTCAGGTCATGGAGGCACCAACCCCGGTATCCGCACTAATGCACGCAGGTGTTGTTTATAGTGGCGCCATCATTGCTCTACGCACCAGCTCACTGTTAATTCGCGTTCCTGATGCATTGATTTTACTAGGCTTCATGGGTCTTGCTTCGGTGATTATTGCGTCGCTGGTCATGACCACCCAGACCTCCATCAAATCCATGCTGGCGTGGTCTACCACAGCCCAGCTGGGATTTATGTCACTGGAATTAGGCCTTGGACTATTTCCTCTGGCTTTGCTGCACTTGACGGGTCACTCGCTCTATAAGGCGCATGCCTTTTTGTCTTCGGGTAGTGTCACCGATCAATTGCGGCAAGTACCACCCGGGGGCAAGAAAATACCCGGCATGGTTTCGTGGCTATTGGCAACGGCACTTGGAGTACTGATTGCCGGAGGAGGTGCATGGTTTTTTGGAGAAAATCCACTCCAAAATCCGACCTGGTTCGCATTAGTGATCATTGTCGCGGTAGCTGTTTCGCAGATCATGATCAAGGGCTTTCTGTTCAACACAATGTTTGATCGGGTTACGTCCGTATTGGTTGCCATAAGTATGGGGCTTACCTATTTGATTTTACATACCCTATTTGTGTGGGGCTTCACGGCAGATCTGACCCGTTCCATGCCCGTTATATCGGCTTCTTATTGGACGCTGATTGGTCTGACAGCCTGTGGGTTTCTGGTACTGAGCTGGTTGCAGGGACCCGGCCGCAACTTGATGCCGCGCAAAATTCAGCTGGTTCTGTTTACCCATCTTTACAATGGGTTGTATACAGATTACTGGGTAGAGCAGATTTCGCATCGATTTTGGTCCGAGCGCGTCAGTGTGCAATTACCACGCAAAAATCTTGCTGTGGAATCCTTACAAACCATCGCACAAAACCAGGATATTCCTGAAAAGTCTGGAGGCGTACAATGAACACCACTCTCACAGAAAACACCGAACAACTTTTTGATCGGGTAATACGCCGTATTGCCCCGGTTTGGCCACTGGATAGCTTTGTTGCCGTCAACCCTTATTGGGGTTTTGCGGACCAGGCTTTTTCACAAGTAGCCGCACAGCTTCAGGAGACTGTTGGCGAGCGGGTGCTGATGGATCGACGCTGGTACGCAGACCTCCTGCAAACGGGCAAACTGGTGATGGCAGACATTCTGAGGGCGGCAGAAGATCTGGGCCAATCTACCGACGAAGATGCCTGGAGAGCTTATCTCCGCGAAAACACTGAATTACCCATGCGCCTGCCGAGGTTGCCGGAATTGATGGATCGTCGTGGTCACACTTCCATATCGCAGTACGTGGTAGAGCAGATCAGTCATTTTCTTGCAGCCTACTACGACAAGGGACAATCTTTATGGACTTTTCCCAAGGACTCCGGGCTGGGTTTATATGCAAACTGGCGGCAGTACACGCTGACAGATCGCAGCCTGGGTCCCTTGGGCCTCAAAAAAATTCGTTCCCAGCTTCTTACACTGCCTGCTGATGCCACAAAAGCCCGGATATGGGCTTCACAAAAACTGGCCATTCCAACCACTGCAGAAGAGGCATATTTACTGGTCCTCCTCAAATCCGTCGGGGGTTGGGCCAGTTGGTGTCGTTATCTGCTTTGGCAGGCAGAACTGCAGGGAGGCCAGCAGAAAGATCTTGCCGATCTTTTGACTATACGTATGGTTTGGGAAGCGCTACTCCGCCAGGTAGCCCCACCCAAGATTGTGGAACGTTGGCGTAAAAATATTGAGGGATGGATTATTGATAATAAATCTGCCGATATTGCAGATGCTGAACGTGGCGAAGTGTTACTCCGTGCTTCAGAAATAGCCTATCGTCGAGATGTGGCAAGCCAAATCCGCCGCAAACCCGTCAAAAAAACTGCCCGGAAAGCGCAAGTACAGGCTGCTTTTTGTATTGATGTCCGCTCGGAAGTCTTCCGTCGGCATCTGGAGGGTGTTTTGCCTTCACTGGAGACCATCGGGTTCGCGGGTTTTTTTGGCGTATTGCTGGATTATCAGCGACAGGGAGATCCTGAAGCGAGAACCCAGTCGCCCGTACTGCTCAACCCCGGAGTGCATGTTCAGGAAGAAGCGCCGGAAGTGGTGATTCAGAACCGATTCCGGCGCTTACGCCGGAGCGCGTCCTGGAAGCAGTTTAAACTTTCGGCCTCATCCTGTTTTTCGTTTGTAGAAACAGCCGGTTTATCTTATGTAGGTAAACTACTGGCAGACAGCTTAGGTTGGCACCGTGCCTCCATACCACCCGACGACGCCGGCCTAAATGCAGCTGAAAGAGCCAGTCTGCAATGTATCCTGCCCGCATCTTTGACCCTGCAGGAGAGAACCGCCATGGCTGAGTTCATTCTTAATGGTCTGGGTTTAAATAAAGGCATCGCACCCATCGTCCTGCTGGTAGGGCATGGCAGTTCCACGACCAATAATCCGCACCGTGCGGGTCTGGACTGTGGGGCTTGCGCAGGCCAAACCGGAGAGGTAAACGCCAAGGCTGCAGCGGGATTACTTAATGATATAAAGGTCCGGGAGGCTTTACTGCAAAAGGGTTGGGATTTGGATCCTGATGCCTGCTTTGTGCCTGCACTGCACAATACCACCACAGATCGCGTGGAGATTTTGGGCGAATGGCATCACTCCAGACTGGACAACACGCTTCTCAACGAATTACGTGAAGCACTGGATAAGGCGGCTAACCTGACCCGCTTGGAAAGGATGTTGCGCCTGGAAACGGACCTTCAGGATCATGAGGATGTCGCCAAAAACATGGACTTTCGCGGCCGCGACTGGTCGCAGGTACGTCCAGAATGGGCTCTGGCAGGTAATGCCGCTTTCATCGCAGCACCACGCTGGCGCACGAGGGAAATGAACCTGGCAGGACGTGCTTTTCTCCACGACTATGATGCAGCCAAAGATCCCGACTTTGCCGTCTTGACGCTGATCATGACCGCACCGCTGATTGTGGCCAACTGGATCAACATGCAGTACTACGGCTCTATTGTTGACAACCAGCGGCAGGGCTGCGGGAACAAGGTTCTGCATAATGTGGTGGGGGGCACTATTGGCGTTCTGGAAGGTAACGGAGGCGATTTACGTATCGGTCTTTCCGAACAATCCTTACGCGATAGCAATGGTGGACTTCAGCACGAGCCGTTGCGGTTATCGGCCTTTATTGAAGCACCAACAGAGGTAATGGATCGCATCATTGCGAGTAACGATGTTCTTGGTCAGCTTGTCAATAATCGTTGGCTGACTATTGTTCAAATTGCTCCTGATGGCAGTCTTTTGGAGCGGCGCGAGCCAAATCGGTGGGTATTGATATAGCTGTTTCGAGGGCATGGAGCAGCACTCCATGCCCCTATATAACACCCAAAAATCCTACGGAATCGGTTTCCAGAAACGCCAGAAAAGCACGTATGGTGTGCGACTGATAAGCTGGCTGTGGTCTGGCCATATATAAAGTCCACTGGATGCCATGCGGTGCAGGTAGACGTCGTGCCTCGACGCGCCAGTCTTTCCGGCAACGCAAGGCGGCGGCGGTTACAAAACCAATGCCCAGCCCTGCATCGACAGCAGCGCCGACCGCCTCAACACCCGTCACCTCAATAGACTGTCTGGGCGTCAATTGAGCGTCCTGAAAGGCCCGTTCGACGGAGCGACGTATTCCTGAACCCGACTCGCGCCAGATCAGAGGATAGGCCATCAGATCTTCCAGATTCAAAACATCGCGTTGCAACAACGCGTGCCCTTCTGGAAATATCGTCATGATTTCATCATCCAGCCAGGGGGTTACAGCGTAATAGGAAGGCAAGCCTTCCAGATCCAGGCCACCTTCCAGAAAAAATAAATCCCAGTCAGACAAGGCAATGTTTTCCCAGTCAATAATCCCTCCGCGCAATTGAATTTCCACATCAGGAAACTGCTGCTGAAAAGCAACCAGGCGTTCCGGTAAAAAATAGTTGGCCACAGTATTGGTTGCCGCAATGCGTAACACCCCGCTTTGCAGGCGCTGGCGACGTAAAATCATATCTTCGAACTCGTCGACAACTTCACGCAGACGTTGGGCGGTAGTTAGTAGGGCCTCACCAGCAGGCGTTAGTTGAATGCCGCGACCATGACGCATCGTCAAGGGTTCTCCGACCAGCTGGCTCAATTTCTGCAGTCGTTCCGTGACGGCCGGCTGGCTGCGATGCAGTACTCGTGCTGCTGCACTGATCCCGCCACTTTTGGCTACGGTCAGAAAGGTTAACAAAAGTTCTGTGTCCATATATCGCTATACCCGATAGGTTATATATATATTACCAATTTGACCTATGTATTTATACCCCGCATGATCGCCGCGTTTACTTCATCAGCATAGAAGCGGTTTCCTATTCATGGCTTTGTCACATAATGCTCCGGCAGCTTCCTCACTCAGCACCAGCATGGTATTGCTGTTGAACCTGGTGATTGGGCTCGGCCATTTTCTGGTGCTGTTCAATACTGGTGCCTATTTGCCCATGATACCCCATGTTGCCGGCAGTTTGGGGGTCAACCCGGATTTTGCAGATTGGACTCAGGCAGATTTTTTTCTGGCCATGGCCCTGGCCTTTCCGACTTCTCCCTGGTTTTTGCAGCGTTGGGGTGAAATGCGGGTTCTATCAGGCGCTTTCATCTTGTTTGCCCTTGCTTCGGCCATCTGCGCGCAAACCAGCCATTATGATGCATTTCTGAGTGCCCGTATTCTCCAGGGATTTTCGGGGGGGTTAACCATTCCAGTCTCCTTGCAGATTATCTTGCGCCATTATCAGGCGCATCGTCGTAATATTGGCCTGGGACTGTGGGGAGTGGCCGCCCTCACCCCGTTTACGTTGGGGCCGGTGATAGGTGGCTGGATTACCGACAGTATCGGTTGGCGTTGGCTGTTTTATATAAACATACCGATTGCCATCAGCGTGGCTGTCATTATTGCGATTCTGCTGTTCGGTCGGGAAATAGAACATCGTCATCCCCCATTGGACTGGCCGGGCCTGCTTTTGCTCCTGATTGCCCTGGCCACTCTGGAGACAGCCCTTAATGCCGGGGAAGTCATCAGCTGGTGGCGCTCCCAGACTATTCTTTTTCTCGGCAGCATCAGCCTGATCACACTGGTTTTTTTTGGGATTTGGGAATGGTATAGCCCACACCCCTTACTGGATCTACAACTCCTGAAACGCCGTAACTTTATGATCGGGAGCATTGTGCTGTTTTTCACCGCCCTGTTTTTTCAAGGCAGTATCGCTATTTATATTGTGGGGTTTCAGTTAGTCATGGGCTATACCGCCTGGATGGTCGGTCTATTGATATTACCCATGGCGATTTTTTCAAAAATCAGTTTCATGCTGACTCAACGCCTGCTGAATCATGTCGATGCACGCATTCTGGCTATTTTCTCCTTATTGGGGTTTTCTGCTGCCAGCTTTTGGGTTTCCTCCTACAATCACCCGGCTTCATTTAGTGAACTACTGTGGCCACAAGCTTTTGTGGGAATATTCTTAGGCAGTTTATTTCCATCCATTATTGCTATTGCCTTATCGGGATTATCTGGGCCCGTGGAAATACGCGGCACTACCTTTTTGAATATCTTGCGCTTATGTGGACAGGCCATGGGCATTCCCCTTATTGCCACACTTTTCGACCGAAGAATGATTTTTCATGCGCACTTTCTTGCTGAAGGCAACCGTACGACAACAGAACCATTCAATCCTTCGATAGGCAATATCCGCACTGCGCACGACATTACACATCATGCAGCCATGCTCGCCTTCAACGAAATATTTTATATAGCCGCATGGGGATTTCTGCTCGGCGCGGGTCTCGTGCTGTTCAGCAGACCGGTGGTTTACGCAGAACCGGATATTCGGGTGCGCCGTGCCATAGAAGAACTGGTGGATCTCTGATGAAAAAATCCATTCTTCTGCTGCTGCCATTGTTGCTGCTTGCGGCCTGTGCGCGCCTGCCTCGGCATCTTCCTGACGCGCATCTCGCCCATACCACCCAAATTCAACAGACCATGGCCCGGGCCGATCATCAATATGGAATCACGGCGGGTCCCTGGCCTGCACACCAGTGGTGGGAAGCGGCGCAAATGCCTGCTCTTAACCATCTGATTCAGGTTGCCCTTCGCGAAAACCCATCGCTGCAGCTTGCCAGCACCCGTATTCTGGCCGCCAAAGCCGTGACTGCAGAACAACAGGCCGCCCTCCTCCCGCAGTTTTCGGCGGGAGCGGCCCTCACCCAGGAGCATTTTTCACAGAATGGTTTGCACCTTCAGGCCAACGGCAAAAGCTTTACCTATACCGAAATCAACCCGCTAGAACTCCATTATCATCTGGACTTGTGGGGACGTGACAGCGATCAGATTCGTGCAGCTTTAGGACAAGTACGGGTTCACCAGGCGGATTATGCCGAGGCAAAATTACAACTGGAGAAACAACTGGCCTGGCATTATTTTTTGCTGGCAGGCGAAACACAGCAACTGCATCTGGCGGAGCATCTGGAAAACCTGCAAAAATCATTGTTACAACTGGAAAAACAACGCTGGCAGGATGGTCTGAGCAATGCCCGGCCGGTATATGCGCAGACAGAAACTTATGGCAGTGCGCAGCAGTCAGTCGCCCAACTGCGGGCAGCCATTGCGCAGCAGCGCTATGTATTGGCCGCCTTGGCCGGGCATGGACCCGATTGGGGACAACATATTGCCGTGGAACCATTACCCGATCTTTCCTCTATAGCTATACCCCGTAATTTACCCTTACGTCTTATTACGCATCGCCCTGACATTGTCGCGTCTCGCTGGGCAATAGAAGTCGCTGCGCAACAGGTCGGAGCCGCCCGCGCGGCTTTTTATCCCGATGTCAATATAGCTCTTTTTGCAGGATGGAACAGTATTAACCTGGGTGATTTATTTAGCCCTGGAAATCTGGCTCACGCCATTGGGCCGGTGGTATCCCTGCCCATTTTTGAAGGCGGAAGGCTCCGTGCCCATCTCAAAGCGCAAAATGCCTTGTATCTGGCCGCACAAGATCATTATCGCCACACCATTCTCAGCGCGGTGCGTGAAATTGCCGGGCATTTGGCCACCTGGCAAAAAAACCGCCAACAAATACAGGAACAAATACCTATGACCAATGCGGCCGGGCAGGATAGCGCACTAGCTACGGCCGCCT
>NZ_JABELD010000123.1 GCF_018853445.1 Acidithiobacillus concretivorus | reverse complement strand
CCCCGCCGTGCCCGTCAGTTCCACATGAATGCTGTCATCAGGCAGGCCGCTATTACCGTAACGGCGGGCGATTTCTCCGGACAGGCGGGCACCAATGGAGCGATTGACGTTGCGGATTGGATAGTGCAAACGGGTGGGAATTTTTTCTTCCAGTGCCGGACGGGCATCCTTGACCATCTGTTCGGCCAGTTCGCCCTGATCAAAGGGCGGATTCCGGTCCTGGGTGTGGAAGTTGACATCCGCATTGCGCAGCTCGGCATTGGCGAGCAGTGGCAACAAATTCAGACGTTCCTGTTTTTCGGTCTGGGCTCCACCAATTTCCAGCAACTGGCTGGCACCAATCAGTTCATCAAAGCGGCGGATGCCCAACTGCGCCATGATCTGACGGGCTTCTTCGGCCACAAAGCGGAAGTAATTGATGGCCATTTCCGGCAGACCGGTGAAGTGCTTACGCAGGGTTTCATCTTGGGTGGCAATGCCGGTAGCGCAGTTGTTGAGATGGCAAATACGCAGGTATTTACAGCCCAGGGCAATCATTGGCGCAGTGCCGAAACCAAAGCTTTCAGCACCCAGTAACGCGCCTTTGATGACATCCAGACCGGTTTTAAAGCCACCATCAGCCTGCAGACGTACCCGATGCCGCAACTGGTTGCGACGCAGGGTGACCTGGGTTTCGGCGAGTCCCAGTTCCCAGGGCGACCCGGCATATTTGACCGAGGTCAGCGGGCTGGCGCCGGTGCCGCCATCATAACCGGCAATGGTGATGCGATCGGCATAGGCCTTGGCCACGCCCGCCGCAATGGTGCCGACGCCAGCCTCGGAAACCAGTTTGACGGATACATAAGCCTGAGGGTTGATTTGCTTCAGATCAAAAATGAGCTGAGCCAGATCTTCAATGGAGTAAATGTCGTGGTGGGGCGGGGGGCTGATCAGGGCCACGCCTTCCTTGGCATAACGCAAACGGGCAATGATGCCACTGACTTTGTGACCGGGCAGTTGACCCCCTTCACCGGGTTTGGCTCCCTGGGCAACCTTGATCTGCAATTCTTCGGCATTGACCGCGTATTCTGGCGTCACGCCAAAGCGCCCGGAAGCAATCTGCTTGATTTTGCTGACTTTGTTGTTGTGGTATCGGGCTGGGTCTTCGCCGCCTTCACCCGAGTTGGAGCGTCCACCAATGCTGTTCATGGCAATGGCCAGGGCTTCGTGGGCTTCCGGCGACAGGGCTCCCAGGGACATGGCTGCCGTATCAAAACGCGGGGTAATGGATTCGATAGGTTCCACTTCGCTGAGGGGGATGGGTTGCGCAGCGGTTTTCAGTTGCAGCAAATCCCGCAAGTTGGTGACCGGACGTTCATTGACCAATCCTGAAAACACCTGGTAATCCTCATAGCGTCCAGATTTGACGGCTGTTTGCAGGCTCTGGACGACATCGGGATGGTAGGCGTGATACTCACCCCCATTGACATATTTCAGTAAGCCACCGACGGGCAGGGTTTTTCTGGGAATATAGGCATCGCGCACCTGCTGGCGAATATCGGCTTCGAGCAGTTCAAAGCTGGCCCCGGCGATCCGGCTGACGGTACCCTTGAAGCAGCGCTCCACCACCAGTTCATCCAGACCCAGGGCTTCAAAAAGCTGGGTACTGCGATACGAGGCGAGGGTGGATATGCCCATTTTCGAGAGGATTTTGTAGAGCCCCTTGTCGATGCCCTTGCGATAATTTTCCAGGGCCTTGGCCAGGGTCAGGGGCTGACTGAAGGCGTGCCGTTCGCTGAGGCTGCGGACAATGGCATAGCTGAGGTAAGGATAGACGGCCGTCGCACCATAGCCAATCAGGGTGGCAAACTGATGGGGATCGCGGGTATGCGCCGTAGCAACAACAATGTTGGCTCGGGTCCGTAAGCCTGCATCAATGAGTGCATGATGAACCGCACCTACTGCCATGAGCGCCGGAATGTAAAGGCGATCCCGCTCCAGGGCATGATCGGATAGCACGACAATGACGGCATCATGGCGGACGGCGCTAATGACTTCTTCACAGAGCGCTTCAATAGCCCCACCCAGGTTGCTGTCGGCGGCGGAATAGCAAAGACTGAAAGTCTGGCTGCGAAATGCCGGTTCTTCACGACTGGTCAAAGCAACAAAGGTACTGTCGGAAAGAATCGGTGAATGAATTTCGATGCGGCGGGCATATTCGGGACGCTCTGCGAACAGATTGCTTTCGCTGCCGATCACCGTATTCAGGGACATTACCAGGGCTTCACGCAGGGGATCAATGGGTGGATTGGTGACCTGCGCAAATTGCTGCCGGAAATAATCGGCAATGTGGCGTTTTTGCCCGGACAGTACGGCCATCGGGGTGTCGTCGCCCATGGAGCCTACCGCCTCCTGAGCGCCTTCGGCGAGAATGCGGATGACCTGATCTTCTTCTTCAAAGCTCACGCCAAAGGCCTTTTCGCTGAGCAACAGATCGGCAACGGGCAGGGCCGGAGTCAGATCATTGTCGTCGCGATGCAGATGCTCTGCATATTCATCCAGCCATTCCCGATAGGGGTGGCTGTTCATAATTTCGGTATCAATGCTTTCCGAGTCGAGGAAGCGTCCGGTAGCCATATCCACCGCAACCAGTTGACCGGGTCCGACCCGTCCCTGCACGGCAATATCCTGATGTTGGTAGTCGAAAACGCCTACTTCCGAAGCAATGTTGATGATGCGGTCTTTGGTGATGACATAACGCGCGGGCCTTAAACCATTGCGATCGAGGGCACAGGCGGCGATGCGGCCGGTGTTCAGAACCAGACCGGCGGGGCCATCCCAGGCTTCCATGCGCATGGAGTGATATTCATAAAAAGCCCGTAGCGCCGGTTCCATATGCGGAACATTGTGCCAGGCCGGAGGTACGAGCAGACGGATGGCTTTAAAGAAATCCATGCCACCTTGCACCAGCAGCTCCAGCATATTGTCGAGACTGAAGGAATCGCTGCCACCGCCGACGGCGGGAAGCACCTCAGCCATGGGCAACAGGTCACTTTGCAATTGTGCTTCCCGGGCCTTGGCCCAGAGGCGATTACCCTGCACCGTATTCAATTCGCCATTATGAGCGAGAATCCGGAAAGGCTGGCAAAGACGCCACTCTGGCCAGGTGTTGGTGGAAAAGCGCTGATGATAGGTGACCAGTGCCGAGCTAAAGCGTGAGTCGCGCAGGTCGGGATAAAATATGGGAAGATTTTCTGGAAGGACTAAGCCCTTATAGCCGATTACCTGAGAAGAACAGGTGACAGCAAAAAATTCTGAATTTGCGACGAAACGCTTTTCTACCCGGCGACGCAGGCGATACAAAAGCCGCTCATGCGTATCTACGTCCTGTTCTGCAGGCAGACCCACAAATACCTGCCAGACGGCAGGCAGGCTGCTCAGGGCTTCTTCTCCGCAAGCTGAGTTGTCGGTGGGAACCTGCCGCCAGGCAATACTGCTCAGGCCGAGATCCTGGGCTTCTGCATCTAAAGTATCACGAATACTCCGGGCAGAGACGGCGTCCTGGGGCAGGAAAAATTGACCCACACCAAAATGTTCAGGGAGCTCAATACCCATTTCAGCCGCAATGCTGTGGAAGAAAGCACGTGGCATCTGGACCAGCAGGCCGCAGCCGTCGCCACTTTTGCCATCAGCAGCCACTGCACCGCGATGGGTCAGACGGGCCAGTGAGGCAATGGCCGTGGCGACAATAGTATGGCTGGCCTGATTATCCATCTGGGCAATCAGCCCGAAGCCGCAGGAGTCTCTTTCAAAGTCGGAGGAGTATAAGCTTTGCGTCATTAGGTCACCTGGTCCGTTCCGTCACCCTGTCGCTGAACTGCAAAGCAGGGCTGGACATTATAGCGGGCTTATGGACGAGGTCCAAGAGGTCGAATGATGGCATATTGTCACTTTGGCAGGGCTGATGGCGCTTTAGGCTTCACCATGGGGATCAAAAAGGCGGTCATATTCAGCAATGGCGAAGCGGTCCGTCATGCCGGCAATGTAATCGGCGACTATGCGGGCCTTGCTTTTTTCCTGCTGATCCGTGGCCTGAATGCGGGCCTGATATTTTAACGGAAGCAGGCGGGGATCTTCGCGCAGGGTGTGAAAAAGTCGGCGCACCAGGCGTTTGGCTTTTTCCGCCTGGCGATGGACCCGGGGGTGCCGATACATACGATGAAACAGAAAGCTTTTCAGCGACTTGATTTGGCCAGCGATTTCCGGACTGTGTGCCGCTAGTGGCTGAGTACTGGCCCGGACCTCGGCAATGCTGGTGATATGACCGCTCTGGATGCGCCGTCGCGTTTCCGCGACCAGGTCATTAATCAGCAGATTGATCAGGCGTCTTCCGGTTTCGTGACGGAGAATGGTCACGGAAGCATCCGGGTAATGGGTTTGGACTTCAGCATATATGGAGCCGTACAAATGGTTGCTGCACAGTTCTTGGAGATCGAGCAGGCCCGCGCGCAGGCCATCGTCAATATCGTGATTATTGTAGGCGATTTCATCGGCCAGATTGGTAATTTGCGCTTCCAGGGAAGGTTGGGTACCGCGCAGAAAACGCTCGCCCACATCGCCCAGGTCGGCGGCTTTGCTTTTGGCGCAATGTTTGAGAATGCCTTCCCGGGTCTCAAAACTCAGGTTCAGACCAGGGAAATCTCCATAACGGACTTCAAGACGGTCCACAATCCGTAGGGACTGAATATTATGCTCGAAGCCACCGAGATCGCTCATGCATTCCTGCAGGGCATCCTGTCCCGCGTGACCAAAGGGGGTATGGCCGAGATCATGGGCCAGGGCGATGGCTTCTACCAAATCTTCATCCAGACCCAACTGCCGGGCAATGGCACGCCCAACCTGCGCGACTTCGAGCGTGTGGGTGAGGCGAGTACGATACAAATCACCCTCATGATTGACGAATACCTGGGTTTTATACTCCAGACGGCGAAAAGCACTGGAATGAATCACCCGGTCGCGGTCACGCTGAAAAGGGCTGCGGCTTTCCGGCGGCGTTTCCGTATGTTTGCGGCCTAAGCTGCTTTCGGCACGGGCGGCGTAGGGTGCCAGCATACCCTGAAAAGTGCTGCCTTGTTTATCCTGCACGACCAGCATGCTCCTCGGATGGGGATTGTTCCGACTCGTCGATGACCCGCTGCATGGTTTCTGCCAGCAATGGCAGGCGGGCGGCAAAAAGCGCATAGGCCGCATCTGCATATTCGCGAATTTCATATTGGGCATCTTTTTTACGTCGCAATTTGAAAAAATTCATGAGGCTACGAAAGTTGATGGTCCAATATACATCCGAGTAGGCAGCAACCGGCATGACGTTGCGAAGAAGCTCCCGGGCACGGCCCCGATAAGGGTCACGACCCCCTTCCTTGGGCGCCAGTTCGCCGGATTCGCGGGCCTGATCAATGCGCGTGCAGGCGGCGCTGTACTGGGTTTCATACCACTGGAAAAGTTGACCCATCAGGGCTTCGTATTCGGCCATCACCGTATCGTCCAAAACGGCGTAACCATCTACCGTGCGTGCTGCCTCATCGGGAATATAGGCAACAGAGATGGGCTTGCGGTAACGCATGGAAAATTCATTCCAACTGGAAACCCGGTGTTTGACCCATTGGCGAAGCACAAAAATGGGCGCAATAAAGCGAAAACGGAAGTAGATGGTTTCGAAGGGGGTGCCATGCTGATCGCGGAGCAACTGGTAGAGCAGATTGCGATCGCGCTCGTTAAAGTCATGACCATTTTTCAGGCGTTGATTGGTCGTACTGATGCGGGCGGTATTGATGATGGTGGCTTCATCTCCCCAGCTTTCTTCCAGTTCAATAAAGCCAAAATTACCAATACGCCGGGTTCCCTCGGGGTTGATGGCCATGCGCTGTTCCATTTCTGCCTGCAATTCTGCAGTGGCCTTGTTGATTTCGTTCATGCGCTACGCTCCATAAAAGCCTGTAGGGTCTGGATAATGGCCGCAGGCGGCACATCGCCGGTAACCAGGGCGTTGCCAATGCTATTGAGAAGAATGAAACGGATTTGACCGCCTTCCGCTTTTTTATCGACCTTCATGAAATCCAGATAGACGGAAGTTTCCAGACGCGGGGCCAGAGTGGGGAGTCCCGCTGCCTTGATCCATTTGAAAATGCGATTTTGTTCGCTTTCCCGCAGCAGATCCAGGCGACGGGACAGATCAGCGGCCATGACCATCCCGATAGCTACGGCTTCGCCATGCAGATAATGTCCGTAACCACTGGCTGCTTCAATGGCATGGCCAAAAGTGTGACCAAAATTCAAAATGGCGCGCAGCCCCCCTTCCAGTTCGTCCCTGGCGACCACATCGGCCTTGTCCCGGCAGGAGGTTTTGATGATTTTTGCCAGGGCTTCGGTGTCGCGGGCGAGTACAGCATCCAGGTTATCTTCCAGCCAGGAAAAAAAACCGGGATCGTTAATCAGCCCATATTTGATCACTTCGGCAAGACCTGAACGAAACTCCCGTTCTGGCAGGCTGTCGAGGGTGTTTGTATCGACGATGACCGTACGGGGCTGATAAAACGCACCGATCATGTTTTTGCCCAAGGGATGATTGACGCCGGTTTTTCCACCGACGGAAGAATCCACCATGGCCAGCAGGGTGGTGGGAATTTGCACGCAGGCAACGCCGCGTTGATAAACGGCAGCAGCAAAGCCGGTGATATCACCCACTACTCCACCGCCGAGTGCGCAGAGAGTGCAGTCGCGGCCATAACCGGCGCTGAGTAGATGCCCGGTAATGATCTGGATATTGTCGAGGGATTTGCTTTCTTCGCCCGCTGGCAGGGTAATCACCAGTGAATCCTTGTGCAGGGCATTCAGGGTGTTTTGCAGGGCCTTCAGGTAGAGAGGCGCGACATTTGTGTCGGTAATGATGGCGACTGGTCCCTTACCCAAAACCGGAGCGAAAAGGGTTGAGTCGCTGATAATGCCGCTGCCAATATGGATGGAGTAGCTGCGCTGACCAAGTTCTACACGAAGACTTTGCATATAATCTGAGCTCTTGTGGGCGGGTTTACCCTTCCATTGTTGAGTTTCTTGGGCCTGCAGGCAAGAGGGGCACCCTCATTTAACCTGTTTGTGCGTGTAAATATCTTAAAATCCGTCGTAATACCTGATCTGAGCGGAGGCCATCACCACTCACCCGCCAATGGGCTGTCTGCTGATAAAGGCTGCTTCTTTGCTGAGCGAGGCTGCGCAGGCGACTTTCCTGATCTGATGTTTGCAGCAAAGGGCGGTTACGGTCGTGGCGTATCCTTTTTAATTGTTCTTCTACGCTGACATCCAGATAAATCACCTGACCCATCTGGCGCAGATGGGCGCGGTTGTGGGGGTCGAGAATGGCACCGCCGCCCGTGGCAAGGACCATATCCTGATTGTGCACGGCCAGATCGGCAATGACTTTTGCTTCGCGCTCGCGAAAGCCGGGTTCTCCCTCAATTTCAAAAATAGTGGGTATGTCCACGCCCGTTTGGGCGACAATCAGTTGGTCACTATCAACATAGGGAATACGTAAACGGGCGGCCAGAAGCCGCCCAATGGTCGATTTGCCCGAGCCCATCGGCCCGATCAGTATAACTGTTCCGGTCATTGTCCGAGATTGCTATCGCCGTCAGCACCCGCGAGGCCGTTCTGGGCGTCACCACCCACGACTTTGGGGGTGATGAACACCAGTAGTTCGGTTTTGGCGACACTGTCAACGTTACTTTTGAAGAGCCAGCCCAGCAGCGGAATATCTTTCAATAGAGGAATGCCTGTCTGGTTGTGATTGGTGGTGTCCGTATAAATACCGCCAATAACAATGGTCTGTCCATTGTTGACCAGTAATTTGGTTTTGACTTCCTGGGTGGTGATAGGAATACCGGAAGGCAAGGCATCGGCGTAGTTGGGCTGATTGTTTTTGGCGTCCACATCCAGGGTGATTTTGCCGTTGGGTGAAATGTGCGGCGTCACATCCAGACTCAACTCGGCTTTTTTGAAAGATACCGAAGTGGCGCCACTGCTGGTGGACTGCTGGTAGGGGATTTCCTGACCCTGAGAAATGACTGCCTTTTCATTATCCTCAGTCATGACTTTCGGACTGGAGATGATTTTGGCGCGATTATTTACCTGCAGAGCCTGCAATTGCAGGTTGAGAATACGATTACCTGCAGCCGTTCCCAGGGCAAAGCCCAAAGAAGCCGGGCTAGCACTGGCCAAAGCTGTACCGGCATTGGAAGCTGCCAGATTGGCGAGGGCGGGTACGGTGAAGCCCGTGCCGGTCGTAGAACTGGAACTACTGCTGCCCTGGATGGGATATGCACCGCCCTGGGTTGCCGTTGTGCCAGTGGCTCCGGTTCCGGAAAGATTGACGACGCCACCCGCACCGTTAGAGGTATAGGTGCCGCCCCAGTTGACGCCCAAAGAATGTGCCGCACTGGTGGTTATCTGGACAATGCGCGCCTCAATCAGGACCTGCGGTACGGGCTTGTCGATTTTGGCAATCAGTTTTTTGATATTTTCAATGTCTCGTGGGGTATCCCGGACCAGCAGGCTATTGGTTCGGGTTACTACGGCCACGGACCCGCGTGGGCCAAGCAGGGAGTTACCGATAATGCTGGATTTTGGCAGTCCTAGGGCGTTGGCCAGAGATTGTTGTTGATAGCTGCTCATCTGATCGTCAGGGGCACCAGGTTGCTTGTTCTGGTCAAACCCTTCCAGCAGTGAAGCAATGCTCGAGGCCTTGGCGTACTTGATCTGAATGAGCTGGGTTTCCAAAGGTTCCAGCTTGCGCTTGCTGGCATCGGCTTTAAGTTCCGCCTCTTCCTGACTGCTAATCTGATTGGCGGGGGCCACCCAGAGAATATTGCCGATATGTTTTACAGCCAATCCCTGAGATTCGAGAATGACCTTGAAGGCCTGTTCCCAGGGTTCATTTTTCAGACGGATGGAAAGGCTGCCCGTCACATTATTGGAAACCACAATATTCTGGTGGGTGAAGTCGGCAATAACCTGCAGGGCATCACGTACGCTGATGTTCTGGAAATCCATGCTCAGACGGGCGCTGTCCTTGGGGTTCTGAACGGCACTTTCGGTCTTGGGATGCACATCAATCATGGTCTGCTGACCCAGTTGATAAGCTGAGTATTCATAGGGCCCATGAATGGCAAATACCAGGCGGGTATTCCGGCCAATAGGATAACTATCCACAAACTGTACCGGAGTGCCAAACTGGGTCACCCCAAAGCGATGGGTGTAGCTGGCGGGCAGGGTCGTGTTTTTGAGTTCAACCACCAGTTTGCCATCTTCCCGGGTAACATTCATTTCTGGTTGCGGTCCGGTAATGGACAAATCCAGAATACCGCCACCCTGTTTGCCTCGCTTGAAATTCAGACCATTGATTTCAGTCCCGTAGGTCATGACCGGAGCAGGGACTGCTGCGGGGCTTGCCATCACTGCAGCGGGGCTGGATACCGCTGTTGCGCTTGAGCTTGCCGCCGGGGCAGGGGCTGCTGCAGGTGCAGTGCTGTCGACAAACGCCAGGCGATAACCGCCAACCGTAGGTTCTATCATGACGGCCTGGGGAGATTTCAGAAGCAGATCCAGCCGGGCATTATGTCCCTGATTTTCGGTCAGTACATTTTGTACCGCTCCGCTACCCATGACGGTGCCCACAGAGGGCAGAAAGTGCGCATTGGTGAAATCGATTTGAACCCGATATCCACCGTTAAGGGTGTTGACATCATAGGCAGGGCGCGAATCGCTATGAATGATGAAAGCGGTACCATGCTGATCCGGGCTGGGCGTGATGCTGCTGATGAGACTCTCCGCCCAGGCTGCCCCAGAGCTCAGGCTGAGTGCCGCCGCTAAAATGGCACCGGTTAAGGGACGCAGGCGCGGATAACGGCTACTGAGTGGAAGGTGGGCATTGTTGGCTGTGCGCATCTTTTTGTATTCCTCTGTATTCTTCGGGGTCAGGCTCGTCATGTTCAGTTACCACTCTGCATGTGTAAAACGGTCTGTTGTTTTTTGTAACCACCAAAAGCATTGGGTAAATATTGCTCAACGGTGACCGATTGTTTGCCCATCCTGTCGTCAATGCCGGTTATGCGTCCGTCATGTGTTCCGATGTAGCTACCCAAAGTGGCGCGATACACTTTTGCGTCTGGTGCCTGAATGACTGCCCATAACTGCCCGTCAGCGGTGCGCATGATACCTGATACACTCAGGCTGGAAAGCGAATATTTTTCGAGAGGTTGCATGGGTCCATGGGAAACCGGGTGGGGGCCGGTGGCTTCGCTGGCCGCTTCCTTGCGCAACAGCATTTCGGAGAAGCTGGTAAACGGATCACGATTGGTCGGATTGTTATAGGCAACAGGCTCATAAGCCGGGGTTTTGGGTAATGGCGTAATATGATTGTTGGTTTTTGGTCCATTGGCCACAAAATTGCGCAGATGACTTAAGTCATCACTATCCGAGCAGCCGGCCAGTAAAGCGAGGGTGACGCTGATAGCCAGAATATGACGTGTGTTTTTATAGAAACTCGCTCCGCTCGTTTTCATGGCTTACTCCCGTCTTCGGTATTGCTGGTTTTGTCTCCATTATCCAGATACCGATAGGTGGTTGCCGTACACTGCATGGCTAATTGCTGGGCAGCAAGGGCTTTGGCGGCAGGGGTGCTACCGGTATCGGGAACCCGGGTAATATCGATACCGCTGATGGTGACGATGCGGGGCATGGCGGCTACGGCTGCAGCAAAGCGCCCAATGTCATCATAGGTACCAACCACTTTCAGCTTCACCGGAATTTCAGCGTAAAAATTCTTGTTGATTTCGCCAGTAGGCTGAAATAATTCAAAATCAAGCCCACGACTGCGTCCTGCCAAAGTCACATCATCCAGGAGTGATGGAATTTGTGTCCGGTTTGGAAGCTGTTCCAGAAACTTCTGAAAACGCACATTCATTTGCTTGATTTGTGCTTGATAGGCCGGTAACGATGCCGCCAGCAACTGCTTTTGCCTGATCTGGATTTTCAGACTTTGTTCCTGGGTATGCAGTGCATCGTATTTGTCGTTTTCCGGGGAGATGAATTCAAACCAGACGACAATGCCCAAAATGACGATAATGATGGCAATGGCAATCAATTTGGTTTTTAACGGCCAGCGGATAATGTCATCCACCTGCAAATTGCGAATTTCGTCGAAAGTCACGGCTGGACCCCCTGTGTGCTCGCTGTCTGAGCGCTTTTATCGGCTGCGGTGGGTTTGCGGATATTCATTTGTAAAGTAAATTGTCCAACTTCCTCGGAACCCAGTTTGGATTTGCTGATAATGTTTAGCTGGGGCTCGGTAAATATTTTGGACGCATCAATGTTACGCATGAAAGCGGCTACCTGATCATTGTCTTCCGCATAGCCATTCACGGTCATGGAATTTCCGGATTGCTGTAAATGGGTCAGAAAAACACCATTGGGCGTTTCTGCGGCCAAGGTATTGAAAACCTGTACGACCATATCCCGTTTATCCTGAAGATCGGTGATGATGCCTTCTCTGGCGAGTAATTCATCCCGTTTTTTGCGGAGGTCGGCAATGGACGCGATTTTGGTGTCCAGTTGCGTGGTTACTCCCTGCAGGTAGTTGACCTTGGTCTGTTCACTGGCGACACGGGCACTGAAAATACTATAAATTCCGTAATAAAAAAGTGCTGCAAGCAAAAGAATGCCGAGGAGAGCGGCGGCCAGGAACTGGCTGCGTTTGGCACGGCGCGCCTCGCGATAGGGAAGCAGGTTGATGCGAATCATGCCGAAACCCTCCGCAAAGCCAAGCCACAGGCAACGGCAAGAGACGATCGGTCAGCGTCCATAAAGCGCCTGCTGATTTGGGGTGAAATTTCCATGCCAGCAAAGGGATCGGGGACCAAAACCGGAAAACTGACCAACTGCCGTAACTGGTCGGCAAGTTGTGGAATTTTTGCACCTACCCCAAAAAGGTGGACGGCTGCCGTGGGTACGTCGGGCATGCTGGCCTGGAAGAAATCCAGAGAACGAAAAAGTTCCTGAGCCATATTGCGGGCAAAAGGCTGAAGCACTTCTTTGTCATATTCTGGTGGGAGTCCGCCAAAACGCTCCATGCGCTGGGCATCGTTACTATCCAGATTGTAGCGACGCTGAATTTCTTCCAGCAGTCGGCTCAGGCCAAAATTATGTTCTCGGGAATATACGGGATGTCCATCCTGAAAGACGTAAATATTAGTGGTGATACTGCCGATTTCTACCAGAGCAATACCTTTGCCAGCATAGTTACTGTTTTTAGAATTTGCTCTATTCAGATGCTCATGGAGTAACCATAAGGCAAACGGTTTGACATCGACAATCTGCGGTTTCAGGCCGGCTTCTTCGAGAACGGCTGCGCGATCTTCAATGGCCTCTTTTTTGCTGGCAACCAGTAAAACGTGGTTGAAGCCTTTGCGTGTTTCATCTGGACCAAGAACAGAAAAATCAAAATTCACGGCATCAATACTGTAAGGAATGTATTGGCTGCCTTCGTAGCGGATCTGGTCTTCAATACCCACTTCGTCCAGATCAGCCGGCAGGGAAATGACTTTGACAATGGCGGTATTGGCGGGAAGGGCAGTAGCCACAGCTTTGGTGCGAATGCGTGAACGCTCGAGAATAGTGCGCAGGGCGCGGGAAACGGCTTCACTATCCAGAATATCGCGATCACTGACAGCCCCTGGCGGTAATGTTTCGGAATCAGCGTGCTCCACCCGAATTTTTCCACGGCTTTGGGCCAGCGAAACGAGCTTTACGGCATCAGAGCTGATATCCAGGCCCAGCAAAGGAGAACTTGGTATGCTTAGCACGTCTATTCCTTTTTTATGGTCTGACAAATGTTACAATCATTGCCTTGCAAATTGAGTTGATGAAACGTATGCATGGCCAGTATCTTTTTCGCAACTTGCGTTGGAAATTAGCAGCATTCCGGATTCTGTCAAGGCGCGAGACTACAAATAATTACACTTGTAGTGTCCGGTGCAGCAATAAATCAGGCAAATAACAGGAACCTTGATGACGGCAGAGCAGCAAATTTCTGATATACACTGGATGGGTATGGCTCTGGATCTGGCAGCGCAGTCGGCTGCTGTCGGCGAGGTGCCGGTCGGTGCCGTTTTGGTGAATCAGAATGGAGCATTCATGGCGGGAGCCCACAACGCACCTATTGCCGAACACGATCCCAGCGCACATGCAGAAATGCGGGTATTGCGTGCAGCAGCACGTCTGGCTGAAAATTATCGACTGACTGGGGCCACGCTCTATGTCACTTTGGAGCCTTGTGTCATGTGTGTAGGAGCCATGCTTCATGCCCGGGTAAGCCGGGTGGTTTACGGAGCAGCTGATCCCAAGGCGGGAGCTGTAGAAAGTCTTTATTGTTTACTGGACGACGCGCGTTTTAATCATCGCATTCAGGCGGAGGGTGGCCTGTTGGCAGAACAGTCAGCAACCTTATTGAGGGATTTTTTTCGGGTGCGGCGCGCCCAACAAAAGGGTAAAGCATGAGGCATTTCAGTGCGGAGTGGAAAATTCAACACGGTGGCCGGGGGCTGCATGAGCTGACGGAAAAGCTCCAGGATTGGTTACAGACCATTGGTGCCGAGGAGGGGCTGGTGAATGTGTTTGTTCCCCACACTTCGGCCAGTCTGATTATTCAGGAAAATGCCGATCCGGACGTGTTGCGGGATATTCTCGGCTATTTTGCCCGGCTGGTGCCCGATGATGATCCCCATTTTTATCATCGCAATGAAGGACCAGATGATATGTCTGCGCATTTGCGTTGTGTATTAACTCAAAATAGTCTGGTAATCCCGGTCAGAGAAGGCCGCGCAGCTTTGGGGGTCTGGCAGGGCGTTTTTTTATTTGAACATCGCACCCGCCCTTTGAGTCGTCAGGTATTGCTCAGTTTTCAGGGTGCAACAGGAGAATTGTGAATGTCAGAATTTACAGCGGTTTATCAGGGGATGCTGTGGGGTATCAAGGACTGGTCACGATGGGATACTTTTGTGGAAACGCTGGATGCGCAGGCCGATGATGGTTGGTATGTGTATTTTGTCGGGGTGGAATATCCTGAAAAACCGGTGAAATCGGACGTGTTTCGGCAGCAACTGGCAGCCATCAGCGCCTTGTTACACCAGGATCATCGCGAAAAATATTTGGGTATTGTGTATGTGGATGATTTTGACCATCCACAACTCATTAAAATATATGATCCCAACAACCTCGGATCATCTTGTGGCAGCAGTGGCAAGCTGGTTCCTCCCGGCTGGATTTTGTCGCGCATGGTACCCGATGATCTCGGATCGTTTATCGTCCCGGAAGGCCGCAAACGCTGGTGGCGAGAACTGACTCAAGCTTCAGCGGATTGGCATTAGACGGTAGCCTTTTGTACTCTTGATAAAATTCCAAACTGAGGAGAACCCATGGAAGCCGACCTGAAACCCCTGGAATTCGAGGGTATCCGTCGATTACTGGAAAAATTGTGTGCGACGCCTTTTGGCGCCGATGCGGCCCGTAATTTGGGGCCTGCCCCCAGTGTCGGTGTCGCCCGGCAGTTGCAGGATGCCATTACGGCGGCGCGCTTTGGTCTGGAGTCCGGGGAAGGTCCTGTGGTGCCGGAATTACCGGATATTCGGGCGGCTATCCGCCAGGTTGCCAGTCCTGGTGCGGCACTGGCAGGAACCGCTTTCCGCAATCTGGCGCTGGTGTTGCGCGTGGGCAAGGAATTACGCCCTTTTGCTGAAAAGCGTCCTACCTTGTTGCCGACCGGGCCGGAACGCCTGGATGCGGCCGCTGATCTTCTGCCTAAAATTGACGCCGTGTTAATGCCCAACGGCAGTGTTCGTGAAGACGGTAATGCCGCGCTGCGCCAATTACATGCCGAGCTCAAGAGCGAACGCGATCAGATTCAGAAATCCATGCAGTCACACCTGGGCGCTCCAGGTGCCAAATTGCACTGGTCCGGGCAGCGTGCCTGCGTGCATCTGCCCGATGGCGCTACAGAGCAAATTCGCGGCGTGCGCCGGGGCACTGGTCCGGGCGGACATGGTTATCTGATAGAGCCTATGGAACTGGTGGCCAGCAATAATCGGCTGGAGAAAATTGCCGGGAGTATTGAACAGGAAAATCAGGCCATTCTGCGTGCGCTCAGTGATGAAGGCAGGGAACGGCTCAGTGCCCTGCAGCATTTGGTGGAATCTCTGACTTGGCTGGATCTGGCCATTGCCGGTGCGCAATTATCCATGCATTTGCAGGCCAAGGCGGCAGAAATGGTGGATGAACCGATATTAATACTGGAAGAGGCCTATCACCCGCAACTGATCCTGGCTTACGCTGAAAAGCGCGGCCCGCAACCCAAGCCTCTGACAGTACATATTAATGCCGATTGTCCGATTCTGGTGGTGACGGGACCCAATACGGGTGGGAAAAGTGTTTCCCTGAAAACCGTGGGACTGCTGACGGTCATGGCCCATTGTGGTCTGCATGTGCCAGTGGCGGGGCGGGCTGTGGTCGGTAACTTCACCCGGATTTTTGTCGATATGGGGGATCCGCAAAGCGTGGCTTTTCAGCTTTCCACCTATTCCGGGCATGTGGAAGTGCTCAAACGTCTTCTTGCGGATGCCGATGATCATACCCTGATTTTACTGGATGAATTGGGTACTGGTACCGACCCGGAAGAGGGCGCAGCCCTGGCCATGGCGGTACTGGACCATCTGGCCGAACGGGGAGTGCGCGGCATGGTGACTACCCATTTGACCCCGCTCAAATCCTTTGCTGAAAGTCATGCCTGCCTGCGTAATGCCTCCATGCGTTTTGATCATGAACGGCTGGAGCCTACCTATGAGCTGGAGATTGGCGTGCCGGGCCGTTCGCTGGGACTGGTGATTGCCGCCAAGCGCGGCCTGCCGGAAAACCTGGTCGCCAAGGCCCGCGCTTACATGGAAAATTTACATAAGCATTACTGATGCCGGGCTATAGATGGCGGGCAAACTACGCCAAGGCATTTTTATTTGACCTGCATGGGAAAACTGTCTAGTTTTTTGCGCTGATACTTTATTCCCTGAGGAGTACGACGATGACGTCCCCGACCACCACCCATGAGCGCCTGAGCCCAAAAACTGAATCCGAAACCTTGACCGGTGCCGAGATTGTAGTGCGCGCCCTGCGTGATGAAGGTGTGGAATTCGTTTTTGGTTATCCCGGCGGTGCGGTTCTCTACATTTACGATGCCCTGGATAAGCAGGAAGCCGTGAAGCATGTGCTGGTCCGTCATGAGCAGGCGGCTGTGCATGCGGCTGATGCCTATTCCCGGGTGACCGGCAAGGTGGGTGTGGCGCTGGTGACCAGTGGTCCAGGGGCTACCAACGCCGTTACCGGAATTGCCACGGCCTATATGGACTCCGTCCCGCTGGTGGTGATCAGTGGACAGGTTCCCGTTGCGCTGATTGGTAATGATGCCTTTCAGGAAGTGGATACGGTGGGTATTACCCGGCCTTGCACCAAGCACAATTTCCTCGTCAAGGACGTCAAAGATCTGGCCAGCACATTAAAGGCCGCTTTTTATCTGGCGGCAACCGGCAGACCCGGTCCGGTGCTGGTGGACATTCCCAAGGATGTGACAGCGCATAAGTTTGCCTACCACTATCCGGACAAGATTTCCTTGCGTTCCTACAAACCGACAGTCAAGGGCCACCCTGGGCAGGTGCGCAAGGCCATGCAGATGATTGCCAGTGCCCAGCGTCCGATGTTTTATACCGGTGGCGGGGTGATATTGGGAAATGCTTCTGAAGAGCTCCGTAAGTTGGTTCGGAGCCTGAATGTGCCCATTACCCATACCCTGATGGGCTTGGGCGCTTACCCCGCCTCTGACCCCCAGTTTGTCGGCATGTTAGGCATGCATGGCACTTATGAAGCCAACATGGCGGTGCAGCATTGTGACG
>NZ_JABELD010000122.1 GCF_018853445.1 Acidithiobacillus concretivorus | reverse complement strand
CCTCATTCAATCCGCCAAGGCCAAGGCTCGGGGTTACCGCACGCACAAGAACTTTATCAACATGGCCTACCTGATCCTGGGCAAGCTGGATCTCAGGCTACCCACTTGAAATGACGAGGAACCGTCTGGATGTTAAAACTGCCACTGGCGCGAATCGCCACGCGACCCAGATATGTTCCCGCTTTTTTGCCGGTCGTGACCACGGCCTTGACCCTATCTCCGGTCTGAAAGCCGAACACACTCTTGCTCCGCATAAGGTATCCACGCGGAAAGCCGTGTTTTGTGAGACGTGTGCGCTGATAGCTACCGCGTCCGGTGGCTTTGATGGAAAGCACGGGCTGTTGCCAGTTTTCCATGCCGTCCACATGCCCTACGCAGGCCGCATCCAGGCAGTGCGCCTTGGGAACATGGATCCGCTTGCGATTCCACTTCGTTCTGCCGCCTGTGCCGACTTCCACATCGAGGCCGGTATCCTTGAGGCGGCGGAACAGCGCCCAACGTGTTGCGTTCACGGCAGCAGCATCCCTCAATGGGGCCTTGCGTTGTGCTTCGATACGCGCCAGACGTTTCGGATCGCGGGCCAGATACTCCCGTACATCCTGATTATTCTTGTGCTGGTTGCAGGGCACGCAGGCCAGCGTCAGATTCGACACCCGATCACTGCCACCTTTGCTCTTGGGGTGGATATGGTCGATGGTCAGCGGGGTATGCTCTGCATCGCAATAGACGCACTTGCGGCCCCATTTCTCCAGTAGATACTCGCGCACCTCATAGCCGAACAGGGTGCCGTGCTGGTACTCCGCACCACTGATCTCCGGGTTCTGCAAAGCCTGGGTATCGAAGCGATGCAGCAGGGTGGACAGAGCCACGACAGGGGCCCAACGCTGTAGGCGGGATACGCAGGCCATCGTGGTATCCACCCGATGTTGCAGGCTTGGAGCCAGCCAGCCCGCAGGCTTCGTGCGATTGTCGAAGCGGGCGGGACGGTAACGCAGTTGATTCCGACGAAAACGCCGATGGCTCCTGCGGCTGGTGAGCGCATCCCGGATCGCATGACCCCGATGCTGCAATTCCAGCAGCATGACCACGACCAGCTTACGGATGACTTCACCCGTATCGGCATCCACACTTTCCTTTTCGCGTACCAGAGAGATCCCGGTGGTCTTGCTGCCGGGAGCCACTTTCAGACGCAGGGGTTGCAGGACCGAATGCTCCTGCAAACGATCCACCAACCGGATGGTGAACGGAACCATGCGATGCACCCGCGCCCGTCCACGCTCCAGCAGCAACCGTGCGCGTTTCTCCGAGCACGGCATCAGCGGTTTCTTTCTCTTGTCCAAAACAAATACGGCCATTTACTACTCCGTTAAAAAGTCCTTACGGACGCTTGTGACTCTGGCTTGCGCCAATATCCCCTCGGAAATGTCTGTAACCGGCTCCCTCTTGCGAGGCGACTGGAACCTTCGGGCTTTTACCTTTGCCCAGCATGATTCCGGCCTTGCAGAGCGGCGAACTGAGGAAGCATTCGCCGGTGCGTCTTAACGACCTGTTACCAACGTAGCGGGTTGGCTACCGCTTTCCCTGGTCAACCGAGCCTGCGTACTGCCTGGCAAGCTCCGTCCTTCACTTCAGGGCGGGGTAGTTGACCCTTGGGCCTGCAATTTCTGGTTGGTATCCACGAGTATTTTAGCAATGACTGCGCTCTGGCTCGACAGGTACACGTTGTCTGCTTTCGATGCGGATCCGTTATAGGTGAACGACGCATGATCGCTACCGGTTATCTGTTTCCTGACTGAGATTGGATACGATTTGGAGAGAACTTTATCGCCCTTTGGATTTGTGACCGTAACCACGTCATCCATGTGACCGATAACATGGAAGTAGCGTGGCGAAAAATTACCGTAAAAAGGGATCAGTTGCATTGCCATCGTATGACCCTCATCATAATTCAGAAGAAACATATAGTGATGCTTCACCATTGGAATCATGTGGGTATGAATGACAATATCAGCGGGTGGATCCGCGACGACTTTCGCACCTTCTTCTGTCAATGCTTCTGCCATTAGCTTGTTGTAATCCTGAATGGATGTTTTTGAATCAAGCGTTGTGTGACGACAGGCTTTTCTGACTATCGTGAGATCAGAACATTCCGGATCGTTAAATTTGTCGCCGGTTGTTGTAGTAACCAAAGCCACGGTTTTATCCGCTAGAGGCGAGTTCTGAACGGCAGGGCCGTTGTAGGAAACCTTGGGCATGGGCACCGTTGTCGCGCATCCTGAAAGGAATGCAACGGCAGCGATGAATCCAGCGAGGCGAAGTGTTTTTGTGTGGCGCATTGAGTTTTCCTTCTTTAATCAAGTTTGTATGTATATTACCAAGTCCACTCTTTGTCGCCATCATCCAGCGGCAGGTCGCTTAATGGTTCCACGTCCATTTGCGGATCATAAGACAGAAACCATCCGGCATGCGGGGCTTGTCGCGCACTTTGGTCATCCAAAATATCCAATCCGTAGTCACGCATTATTTTCCCCTTGCCTTGTAGGTGGCCATCCCCCATTTTCTGCTTTTTTAAGATACCACCTGTGCATGGCGGCATCGCTTACTGAATACTCTCCCATGGCAGACTTCCAGATCATTGGATGATTTTGGTCCCTTAAAGTCTGTATCGTTTTTTGGACGTTCGCAATCGAGGGCTTTTTTGCCGTTTTTTCAGCGTAAAAATCCAAAGCGGCGGCGTCATACGGACGGAAATTCTCTCCCATTTCCAGCATTCGCCAAATGATAGCCTGACCCAGTGGTGTCAGTGCCAAAAATCCGTTTTTCATTTCATCTTCATCGCGCTTTTGCCGTAGTAGGGCTTCATCCATTACCTTGCATTCAAAGCGTTCCGATGTGCTGGCTAAAGGGCTGATGGCATCAGTAACTGCAGTCATAATGAGTTGGGGGCGGTTTCCAAATAGCTGAAACGCCCGGAAAAGGGTGTTCACATCGACCGGAATCAGATCGGGGCGCACAGCTTCAATTTCTTGCGCGATGAACGCGATGAAGTTCTGGTCCAGCTCAGGCATGTGCCCTACCTGCGACCCAAAAAACGGGGATGAATTGCCATGTACCAGGTGCAGTAATTTATCCCGGTCGGATCCGGACATTATCAGCATGAGCTGAACAAGGCCGGGAGCGTTGATCTGATCTCGTGCTGATTTCAAGGCAACCATAGTATTACGTCCGCGCTCGCTGGTCAGTGCGTGTTGCGCCTCGTCTATTATTAAAGCAACCGGGCTTTTGGCGGCCTCTATCATTGCGCGTAGGGCATCCGTCAAGGTAATGGTGTCTGGCTGATCGGGACGGTTAAACCCCAATGAAACGCCCGGAATGGTCACTTTGTCCAATCTGGTGTTCCTGGCGATCTTGTTAAAGGCTGTGTTTGTATTAGCCAAGGCTTTGCCAATGGCATCAGCGATAATAAGACCGGGATCGCCGTCAAGATCGGACCAGAGATCCACATAGATGACATGCACCCCTTGCTGTTCCAGTGCGGGTTTAAGATCCATACGCAAGAAAGTGGTCTTTCCTGTTCTGCGCGGAGCCGCCAGAAACAAACCATTGTGGGTATCCCCAAACAAGGTTTTACCCATACAGGATTCGATCATTTCCATGGCGAGTCTGGGTCTTGGAAAGTGTTTCAAGAAATTATACCTGTTTTATACCAAGAAAGTATAAGTTATAGTATCACGGTATAAAGTAATGATCCAGGGTATTGCAACATGAGTTTGTGGGGGAATGCCGTTAGGCTTTTCTAAGCATTCCGTTGCCCCAGAAAATGAAGAAAACCCCAAGAATGGTGACGGGAAAATCCAGGATGAGATTGTTCTGTGCCTGCGTTTCTGCGTTTTCTATTTTCGCAATAGCAAGTTTCAGGAAAAATGGAGAGGACAAGAGCATCCCAACAAGACCGTTCTCGATACTGTTTCCCTGGACCTCTTGCGCTCGCAGGGCTGCTATTTTTTGGGGCGTATAAGAAGCTATCTGCTTTAATGCCGATCTTTCGGTATGCCAAATATGGATGTTTGTGTATGTATTGTATCCACCCCAACCAGTCATACCCAATCCCGATAACAGGAAAATAATCCCCCAAACAATCATATATACAGATCTCGGCCCGGCGCTGTTGCGAATGGAGCTTGTGGTTTCGGGCAACTTGCGGAAGGCCCACGGATTTTTTGCCGGAATGTCTTTGTTCTTCTTGAACATTATTCTGGCCACCAGTCAGCTAACACTTGTGCCGGATCCCAGACCGGAGTGACAGGGAAAGCGGATTCAGGCAGACCAGTTTCGATTACCGCCAACCGTCTGGCATCGCTCCATTCGCTTGTTACCGCACCATGCGCCACCGATTTCAAACTCGGAGATTGCTCCAGAACCTTGGCTAAATCCTTGCGTTGTACGAGGATTGTAGATTGCCAACTCGCAGTGCGTTTCCCAGGCTGGTACGCCCATTTTAACAAATGAAGCAGAATAACACCCACACGACTTTCGACTTCTCGGCGATCACGCTTACCCATGGACTCCAATTCCTCAGCCGTGTTTTCCCAATCCATCCACAGAGGGCGAAAAGTCCGTAATGTCTGGGCTTGCTGCTGTGTCCAGGCGTAAAAATCCTGGTCGTATGGTGAATGATGGTCAATGTTTAGTGCAGTGGACATATTGCCCCCCTTAAAGTCCCGTATCTTCAACATTGCCTGCTTCAATCGCTCGCTGGGTTCAGGCGGGTTAATAAGCGCCTCGAAGAATGTTTCCCGATCACGATCAGACAACACCAGTGTTTCATGTTCCGCGATAGTCTGACGTGCCACATCCATCAGAACCCAGCGCGGGTACTCCAGCTAAAACGCAATGCGTTTAGCTGGAGCGGAAGCGCCCCTCCGTATTTAACTGTACGCATAACCGTCATTCCTCTGTAGAATTTTGAGATAATTGGGATGCACATTGATGGGTTTGTCATGCCCCTTGGCCTTCAGCGCAAACGACGGACGAAAACGAATGGCGATGCGTCCGACATGCGTACCAGCGTATTTCCCTTTCTGAATCACCGCCCGCACCAGATCGCCGGTTTGGTATCCCAGAAAGGATTTAGCACCGGCCTTGTGCCCGACCGGAAACCCGTATCGGTTCAGTCGCGCCCGTTGCCGCTCGCCGTGGCCCATAGCACCCATCTGCAGGGGCTTGTGGGCTGAACCCAGCCTGACCTCGGTACCACTTTCTCCAGCACAGGCGGCCTCTATCCAGTGCGCTTTTGCATAGCCCAGCCGCTTGCGGTTCCACTTGCTCCTCGCT
>NZ_JABELD010000121.1 GCF_018853445.1 Acidithiobacillus concretivorus | reverse complement strand
CCCATCTGCAGGGGCTTGTGGGCTGAACCCAGCCTGACCTCGGTACCACTTTCTCCAGCACAGGCGGCCTCTATCCAGTGCGCTTTTGCATAGCCCAGCCGCTTGCGGTTCCACTTGCTCCTCGCTCCGGTGCCGACTTCCAGATCGAGGCCGGTTTCCTTGAGGCGGTTAAACAGCGCCCAGCGGGTGCTGTTGACCGCAGCGGCATCCTTCAAGGGTGCCTTGCGTTGCGCTTCGATACGGGCCAGACGCTTCGGATCGCGGGCCAGAAAGTCCCGTACATCCTGATTGTTCTTGCGCTGGTTGCAGGGACCGCACGCCAGTGTCAGATTCGATACCCGATCACTGCCGCCTTTGCTCTTGGGGTGGATATGGTCGATAGTCAGCGGGGTATGCTCTGCATCGCAATAGACGCACTTACGGCCCCATTTCTCCAGTAGATATTCCCGGACCTCGTAGCCGAACAGGGTGCCGTGCTG
>NZ_JABELD010000120.1 GCF_018853445.1 Acidithiobacillus concretivorus | reverse complement strand
TATCTCATTCACCTCGCCAACTACTCGGACGGGGTTCTATACATTTTGGGCCTGATGCTGCTGGTGGAACTGGCGGTGATGGTGGATCGTTTCTGGTACCTGCGGCGGACCATTCTGCGCGGTCTGGTGTTTGTGCAAGAACTGGGGCGTCATGGCCGCCTCGACCGTGAAGCCCTCAACACCCTGGCAGAAGACGCAGGCGACTTACCCGAAGCCGCATTGCTGCGCACCGCTGCCGCTCATAGTGGTCAGGTGAAAGGCGAAGCCCTCGCCAGCCGTCTGGAAGAAAGCGTGCTGGTCATTGCGCCGAAACTGGACCGCCGCCTGTGGTTGCTGGACACCATTATTACCTTGGCCCCCCTGCTCGGTTTGTTCGGGACCATCATCGGCATGTTCCATGCGTTCTCAGTGTTGGCCCAGCCCGGACACGCGCCCATGCAGGTCACGGGTGGCGTTGCCGATGCGCTGGTATCCACCGCTTCCGGTCTGTTCATCGCCATGCTCGGTTTGTTGACCTTCAACGCCTTCAACAATCAGGTGCGCATGATTCTGCTGCAACTGGACTCGGTCAAAACCATGCTCATCAACCGCATGGATGGTCAGCCGGTCGTGACTTTTGACGCTGAAGGCCGTCCCAATGCCGAAGCGGTTGCCGTGGCGAGGGCAGGATAATGAACCGGCGTTACTTCGAGCAGAAGAAAGGCCGGGTCGAAATCATTCCAATGATCGACATCATGCTTTTCCTGCTGGTGTTTTTCATCATGATCACTCTGCAGATGATTCCCGACAAGGGCCTCAATTTGCAGTTGCCCACTTCCAGTGAAGCCCAGAGTCTGCCGCGCCCGCATTTCACCATCAACATCAACAAAGATGGGTCAGT
>NZ_JABELD010000012.1 GCF_018853445.1 Acidithiobacillus concretivorus | reverse complement strand
AACCCGATTCTCGAAAACTTCTCCGGCGTCATCGAGAACACAACCGAGGCCGGGAAGGCCATCAGCCAGGCTTCCGCCTGGTTTTCCTGGAAATGGGTCATCCTGTTCGCTGCCGGATTCTTCGGAGTCTGTCTGATGGCCTATGCTTCCCTGGCCTGGCAGTTCCACGAAGTCCATGACCTCCGCCAGCAGAAAGCGACTCTCAGCGCAGAAATCCCACGGATGCAGGCAACTGTGGCCGAGCTGGCCAAGCGCGGCGGAAACGTGGTCTGGAGCACTTGCGGCGGGAAACTCTGCTTCGAGGCCAGTAGTAATCAGGGAACCTACAGCAACGGGAACCCAATATCTATCGGGGGATGGACCACGAATCGCGGCAATATCCCATTGGTCATCCCCAAAGGGTATTAACTCAATAAACGCGACAAGTCACAAAATGCCTGTTAATAGGTGACTGGCTGCGATTTGAGCAAATAGATAAGCGCCAGGTCGATGATCTCTTTTTGTGACTTGTCGCTATATGTGGTGATGAGCTCGTCCAGGGCCATGTGGGCCTCACCAGACAACATCACGGAGATCGGCTTCCCGCTGTAGCCTTCCATCGGGAAACGGCGGCGGTCGCGGCTGGCCTTGGCCCGTTCCGCTGCCGTCATGGGCCGGTCGCCCTTGGGCTTCCGGCCTCTTTTATTCGTGACAGGTTGCGATAACACCTCGGCTATTTTGGTCATGGCTGTTCTCCGCATTGGTTGCCTGAATTTTATTATATGTGACACGTCACAATTTATCAATAATTGTGTGACTTGTTGCGTTTATCTGCAAACGGTCGGCCATGACTTGCGGCTTATCCCCAAAATCTGTGCGGTACCCTGTGGGCGATTATGACAAGACCATGACGGGAATATGAAAAGCGCCTGGGCTAAAAATAAGGCATGACTGGGCACAGATTCCGTTACGGTAACAAGGCCAACGGCTCAAACCCCCTCACCCAAGCCAGTGGAGACCGAAGTAAAGCACGCTGTAGCCACTATTCCGCCCTCTGGGCGGTTGCGGATTCGTTCGACGATTTGCAAGCAAATCCCCGCCCTCACCCGCGCTCTCTCCTGTTTTCCTACGCGCTAACGCTTTTCTTTTTCCCGATAGGTAATCCGGTGCCCACCACCAAGAGCCCTCCGCAAGCGGCTGTTATCTGATATAGGCCGTTCACTGAACATTCGCTAGACAGATTTTGGCTGTTCACCCTCACCGCGAAGCCATGCGTTCACGGTCCCTAGCGCGACACCCAGGCTAGCAGCAATGGCGCGTTGCGTGTGCCCTTGCGCTCTCATAAGCCTCGCTGTGGCTCGGTCCTGCTCCCTGAATAACCTGCGGGCCTGTCCACTAGCTATCCCTGCCTCAACCTGATTGGTGGCTTTCATGCCCCTCTCCGCCTGCTTCTCCGGCGTGTGCGTCCGCTCGATGAGGTCTTGTAGCCCTGCGGGCGTCATGTTCCGCCAGGTCCACCCACTGATGCTCTTGGCCGTGGCTTTCACTTCGGCAAAGGGTAAGGGCTGTGGAAACTCGCCGTTAATGGCCTGCAATCGCTCCAGGACGGCTTTTGACCATCGGCCAAGCCCATTGGGTGCCCAATACTCTCTGACGGCCCCATAAGCCCAGAAACGGCCCGTATCGAACATGGTGCAGTTACGACCCAGCCCGAAGCTCTCCGATGCTTCAGAGGGCAATTTAGCGGCCTTGGCGGTCAAATCCACATAGGCGGCCAGATCACCCAGCGTGTACGGGTTGCCGTGGATCTCCCAAACCTGCCAGCGGTCGTTAAACGGATTTTTGCAGATGAGACCCGCATAGCCGGGGTCTGCACCCAGAACAGCGGTATAGACCCGCTCAATGCTGGCGATGTATCGCAAGGGTTTGAGGTGCGCGAGTTCCGTCCGGCACACACCCGCTTCCAGCAGATAGATCAGGTGGCCACGCTTCGTCCGGTGATTCATGACGGCGATGTTGGGCGGCGGCAGTCCGACGCTTTCCCAGATCGGCCACCAGTCCGTCGGATTCACACAGGCACGGTCCACGTCATAGACCATGGCCCAGATCATGCCGGGATGGTTGTGCTGGATATAAGCGCGTTGTAAGGCGGTTTTTAAGGACCGGATTTGCAGGCCTGCGGTCAGATCATCCGTGCAATACGGCTTATGGGGCAGGTGTTCGGCAAAGAGGTCAAGAACACAGGAGGCTGTGGGGTCAAATCTGCTCATCAAAGCCCCCGATCGCGCTCATGCTCTGCATGGGGACCGGACAGGCTTTGATTGCATAGCCAAGGGTGGCTATACTGGACCTGTCCGTTGCCGGATATGAGATGCCCCGTATACCTTTGTCTCCCCAGACTTCCAGGTTACGGGGCATTACCATTTCTATCATGGGTAATGCCTTTTTTGCTCGTTACGAATCTTCCAAGACTACGCCCGAGAGCAGCTATTCGGCAAGATTAACCCCAAAACTGCCACCATCGACGCTTTTCTGTTGTCCTTTGGTCGGTCAATACCGCCTGCATCCGTTCAAGCTGCTGACGTAGCCACACCTCCCTTTCTGATGCTTCCCGCAACTGTTCCCTGAGCCCTGAAATAACCTCGTCTTTTGCCTGAAAAGCAACCTGCAATTCGTTGTCCTGGTGTCGCTTTACACCGATGTAGTCTTGTCCGTTTTGTGTCGCTTCTGGTGTCCCCTTTATTTCACCAAAGACCCTCAATATCTCTGCCGTATCAATTTGTGGCCGATCTTGATGATCCCTTTCAACGCTTATTTTTCCTGTTGATATGTATCCCCTGTAAAGCTGTTGCCTGCCAATACCAGCCAGCTTTGCTGCCTCTGTTACAGTGACCTTTGCCATAGTCTCTCCATGTATCCTTTTATGTATCTTTGTGTTTGTCGCCATCATAGTATGATGTTCCCGCTAAAAAATGTAGTATTCAACGATGAACAGGAGGAATCCGGATTGCCCACTATCAGCGCGTTTTACGGCATGCTCATCAAAATGTTTTTCGATGACCATAACCCAGCCCATTTTCATGTGCAGTACGCGGAATTTAAGGCGGTCATCGCTATAGAATCCTTGTCCGTCATCAGAGGCCATCTACCACGACGCGCCCAAGAGCTTGTTCTCGACTGGACAGAGCTACATCAACAGGAGCTCCTGGAAGATTGGGAATTGTGTCAGGCAAAACAGCAACCCAACCCGATAGAACCGTTACTTTAGGAGGACAGATCATGGAATGGGATGTGATTGAGGTTCATCCAGAACCACCGTTAGCGCTGAAAGTCCGGTTTTCTGACGGAACACAAGGGAAGGTGCGCTTTGAAGCAAGCCATCTAACGGGCGTTTTCGCACCCTTGAAAGACCCAGCGATGTTCAGCCAGGTGCATATCGACCACGGCGCTTTAACGTGGCCAGGTGACGTAGACCTCGCGCCAGATGCCATGTATGACGCTATTAAGTCGCATGGGGAATGGGTGCTCCGATAAAAAATGAGCAGGCGCACCGTAATGTCTCATAATAGGCCATTCTGGGTGGCAGAAGAACCGAGTAAAACCGGGCGAGCCGCCGTTCAGGGTTTTTTGCCAACGAGACAGAATGGCGCATTGTGACTCGTGTTTATAGAATACATCCTAATGCAATCAAAGTGATAACAATATGACTAATTATTTTATAGACCATATCATACCACCATTATTAGGTGTCTTTGTAGGAGGTATAATTACTTATTATGTTTCACTTAAAGCAAAAGAGAACGAGATAAAAACAAAAATATATTCCGCAAGATATACACTTTGTAATATCATAAGAGAAGATGGTGCCATCTGTGCGCAGATAGCACACGATAATGAAAAATTAGGACCCCAAAAAAATTCACCTGTCTTCTTAAAAATATACACATTAACTTCTTATGAAATGTTGATAAAAGGCATTGAATCATGCCAATTTAAAGAAAATTCAAGGCTCACTGACGAAGAAATAAAACAAATAATATCATCATACCGATTATTGATGAGCGTATGCAAAATATCAGAACGGTCAGAACGAGCAGATCATTTCTCTGAGGCATTAAAAAAAACATCTGATGAATGCAGAAAATCTGGAGATATTCTCATGAGTAATTTAAGCCACAATAAATATATTAATTAGGATAATATCAGTGTCTAAAACAGGCAAGCGTGTAGAACCGGTTATATCAGACAAAGACACATATGAAGAAAATATAAAAAATAAATACAGCATAGAAAAAGAAGCCAATAATCATATAATAAAAAAATTATTATTAATTTTTTTATATGTTATAAGTTTTTCAGTCGGATTAGTTTCTTCTCTTTTTATTGCTGCATTACTTTATATTCTGTCAGATCATTCTTTGCTTTCTTTGTCGCCGCTACCAGCGTACATATTTATTGTGCTTCTAATACATTCTAGAAAAAATAAAGAAGATTTATATCGCTATTTATACCTCATCGGTCTTGGTTTAAGCATATACCCAATTGGATATATATTTAGCCACCTTGATGAGTACCAGAAAAAAACTGATAACTCACTTGAAAAGTCTATATTGTTTGGTAAAAGTGGCACGATAATGAGCAATGAAATGTCATGTGCCATTAATTCTGTAGGAGCCCTTATCACAAAACTAAATCCAAAAATATCAAATCAATATAAAAATTACTTTACGACTAAAAGAAACCTGACACCAAGCCCTTATGGTGAATACGTGTTACTTAAAGGCACTCCAGTATACAGCAGTAAAATTGGCATTTTTTATTTACCTGTTGGTGGTGTGGTTAGTTTGGACTGCCTTGTCGGAAGAAGATACCCACTTATACAAACAATTAAAAAAGATAGCGGTTACCTCATTAAAGTATCCATGGGCCATCATAATTTTTATGTGGATCCATCGTTCTTTGTTTTGCCAATAAAAAACAACAAAGCGGTTATGAATGCGGTTAATTATCTTTCTTTTAGATTTGAATACAACTGTGGAACAACAACCACAACAAACATCTCGAAAAAAGATTTTACTATGTGCCAAAAATGGGTAAATGGGTGGGATACTGTTAAACAACAGGAATAATCTATAAATTTATACGACTCGTCGTGATAGGATATGGTTAAGCAGTACCGAATTGCCCTGCATTAGCCTCCAGGCCGATTCAATATTTCTCAAGGTCTGGAGGCCTTGGCGGATATGAAAAACTCCTACTGCAATTTTTACAGTACATTCCTGATTGCCACAAATAATCGCTCTGGCGCGACAAACCTGCCTAACCGCGCTCGGCCATATTGATAAGCTGTTGCGCCGACCTTCCTACACTACCGCCTTGCGCAGCCGCCTTCTTCCACCACGTTATGGCGGCCATGCTATCCTGCGGCACTCCTTGGCCTTTGTAGTAAGCATTCCCCAGGTTGAGTTCCCCCCTAGCATATTCATGAGCAGCCGCATTCTCGTACCAGTAGACCGCCTTCGCGTAATCCTGCGGCACCCCTTCGCCTTTGTAGTAAGAAATCCCCAGGTTGTTTTCCGCCCCGGCAATTCCCTGAGCAGCAGCCTTCTCGTACCAGTAGACCGCCTTCGCGTAATCCTGCGGCACCCCTTCGCCTTTGTGGTAAGCAACCCCCAGGTTGTTTTCCGCCACGGCATACCCCTGAGCAGCAGCCTTCTTCCACCAGTAGACCGCCTTCGCGTAATCCTGCGGCACCCCTTCGCCTTTGTGGTAGGCACCCCCCAGGTTGCATTCCGCCCTCGCATTTCCTTGAGCAGCAGCCTTCTCGTACCAGTAGTTCGCCTTCGCGTAATCCTGCGGCACCCCTTGGCCGATGTGGTAAACAACCCCCAGGTCGCTTTCCGCATCGGCATTTCCCTGAGCAGCAGCCTTCTCTAACCAGTAGACCACCTTCGCGTAATCTTTTTTTGCGTACGCGTAGTAATCACCCAACCACAATTGGGCTGTAGCATCCCCTGACATCGCCGCCGATTCCAAATTGGCTAAGTCCGTAGCGTGTCCCTTGTATGCGGCTATCGCCAACTGCTTTGCCTGTGTGCTGGTCATTGCATAGGCACTGCCTACAGAAAACAGTCCCATGAGCGCCAACGGAATAACAATACGAGCCTGCATGCGGTTCTCCTGCAAAGGTATGAATCCATGATTTTCCCAAAAGCTTACATAAGACATAGCTTTCAGGACAGCGTGAAAGCCTGGGTACACCCGAGAAGCCCCCACGCAAACCGTGACCGTAACGGCCATTCAACAGACCATCGGATTGATAATCCGATGGTCGGCATGTTAAAACACCAGTAAAAATAGGCGTTTCAGCCTGTGCCATGCCGTGATTTTTGGCGCTTTGCCCAAAATATGCCCAAGCGTCCCCGGAAAAGCGCAATATACGCGACTTGTCACAATAATAAACCGTTACCGTAACGCCAACATCACAACTCAGGACCATCCAGCTCATATTCCCGAGGCGCTGGCCGCTCTACCTCCTGCTCCCGTTGCAACTGCTGCTCCGCCTGAAACCGCTCAAAGGCCTCCCGCGCCTGCTGCTTGCCCG
>NZ_JABELD010000119.1 GCF_018853445.1 Acidithiobacillus concretivorus | reverse complement strand
TACAAAAGGAATTTCCACCCGCCAGTCGGAAGCGTCGGTGATATGGGCGATGCGCGCATAGGCACTGAAATCGACATTGTCCCGAGCCGATATTTTCAGGAGACGTTTTTCCGATTTTTTGCGCAACTGCAAATCTTCATCAAATTGCCGGGTGAAAGTCCGGACAGCTTCCCGGGTGTTGTCCAGAAGCCGTAAGACCAGTGCATTACCCTCAGCGCGCGCTCTGATGTCGTTGAGGCGATGGGCCAGCGCATTCCACAGGGCTTCGCGCCGGCTCTTATCGCGGGCCAGGTCATCCTGAATATAGGGATTACGCTCTACTACCCAGAGATCACCCAATACCTCAAAAAGCATGCGCGCCGAACGTCCGGTAACTCTTTGTTCGCGCAGGTCTTCAAGAATGCGCCAGGCTTCCTGACCGATCAGGCGCGAGACGATTTCGCCATCGGAAAAAGATGTGTAGTTGTAGGGGATTTCGCGGAGACGTGAGTTCATAAGGGAATCATAACATTGTCAATGAGCCGGGTCTGCCCAAGATGCGCAGCCGCAAACCAGCGTGCACCGGGCTGCGCGATATTCACGGCTTGTAGGGTTTCGCTATCTCGTAATTCGAGATAATCCACGACGAATCCTGCCTGTTCGAGACTTTCTCGACCGGCTAGGGCCAATTCGGCAACAGATGCCTGAGGCGTGCTGCGCTGTACCAGATCAAACAGTGTGGCAGCCAACCGGGGAGCCATTTGTCGCTCGCCAGGACTAAGTCGTGCATTGCGTGAGCTGTAGGCCAATCCGTCGGCTTCTCTTTGAACAGGGCCGGGGAGAACCTGCACCGTCATGTTCATATCCGCTACCATTTGCTGAACAATCCGCAGTTGCTGATAGTCTTTTTCGCCGAGGATCAGAATTTCGGGCTGAACCATCTGCAAGAGCTTGTTCACTACCGTGCAGACCCCGGCAAAATGTCCCGGACGACTGGCCCCACAAAGGACTTTGGCCAGGCTGTGAGGCGGTATGATAATGGAAAGATCCTTTCTGCCACGCGGATACATCAATGCATCGTCCGGGGTGAAAACGGTGGAACATCCCGCTGCGTGGAGTTGCTGCAAATCCTTGTCAAGACTGCGCGGATACTGTGCGAAATCTTCCTGCGGCCCGAATTGTAGCGGGTTGACGTAAATGCTGACCAGCACCTGTTCGGCACGCGCGGCCGCCAGGCGCACCAGAGCCAGGTGACCATCGTGCAGGTTTCCCATGGTGGGAACAAACGCCAGGGTACCGCGCAGGCTTTGGCGCCACTGACGCAAGCTGGCAATGTCCTTGAATATCGGCATGTCAGTGTGGGCTTCGGGGCGGGAAATTGCCGCTGGCCACGTCCTGAACATATTGAGCGAAAGCTTTCTGCTGCAGGTTTCCGGCTTCCAGATAGCGACGTGCGAAGGGTGGGCTTTCTGCCTCCAACCCTAATACATCATGGGCTACCAGCACCTGAGCGTCGGTGTCAGGACCGGCACCAATGCCAATAGTGACAGCATCAATGGCCCTGCTGATTTTGGCAGCAACATGATCGGGGACGGCTTCCATAACCACAAAGCGCGCCCCTGCCTTGCTGAGGGTTGCAGCTTCATGATGCAGGCGCTGAGCCTCGGCTTCGGTGCTTCCCTGGCGCTGGAAGCTGCCCCACTGACGAACGCGCTGGGGGGTCAGGCCAATATGGGCACAAATATTGATGCCGCGTTCTGCACAGAAAGCCACCGTCGCTGCCATTTCTACACCGCCTTCCAGTTTGATGACATCGGCCCCGGCCCGCAGTAATTCACCTGCCGACTCCCATGCCTGTTCTGGACTTTTCTCATAGCTGCCAAAGGGGAGGTCGGCAAATACCAGGCATTCACCCGCGCCACGACGCACCATGCGGGTGTGATAGCACATCTGCTCCAGAGTGACATTGAGCGTGTCATCATCCCCACAGACGACCATCCCCAGAGAGTCTCCGACCAGAACACCGTGCATGCCTGCTGCCGCTGCAAAGCGTGCCGTGGGGTAATCGTAGGCGGTTACCAGCGCCCGTTTGATGCCCTGTTGTTTGTCTTTAACCCAGCGGGAAATTTTCTTGTGCATTGTGCTCCTCAAACATCTTGCAGGTGATACTTGACCATTTTAATCAAGTTTTCATTGTGCCGCTCTTCATGGACAAAATCCAGTTCTGCGGTGTTGATTTTCAGACAGGGCGCGGTGTAGTTGCTGCGCCAGTGCTGATATGCCTGTTGGACTTTGGCCAGGTAAGTCGTATCGAGATTTTGTTCATAGGCTCTGGCCCGGGACAGGATACGTTCTTTGAGTGTGGCGAGGGGGGCATCCAGAAAAATCAGCAAAGCGGCGGGCGGAGCTTGGTAATGCAGCTGCGTTTTGATTTGCTGAAACAACTGGAGTTCCGCTGCATTAAGCGTCAGCGGCGTAAATATTTCGTCTTTGCGGACGCTGTAGTCGCTGATGACGTAGGCATTGGACATTGTTGCCGTCTGCCACTGCGCCTGGCGTTGGAGTAAAAACTGTAGTTCGGTGGCCAGTTCGCCACCGGGTTGTCGATAAAAACCGGGCAGGAAGGGATTTTCTTCAGGCTTTTCAAGAATTAATTCGCCTTGAAAATAATCTGCAAGAAGACGGGCCAAGCTTGTTTTGCCGGCCCCTATGGGTCCCTCAATGCTGATGATGCGCTGATGGGTCACGCGTTGGCCCTGTGCGTGCGTAAAGTTTTCTTGGGCATGGCCGATTCGGGTAGGCGTGTGACAGACTGCTCAGTAACAGCGGGCAAATAGTCGGCAATACATCCACATCCGGGTATGTTCAGCGCTGGATCAAACTCCGCAAGTGGAATCAGGACAAAGGCTCTCTCGCTCATGCGCGGATGCGGTATGCGCAGGCCAGGATCATGGGAAATGAGATTACCATAACTCAATAAATCCAGATCAAGAATACGTGGACCCCAGAATACTTCAGCACTGCGTTGTCGGCCCGCAACGGCTTCCAGATTTTGCAGGGCCTGCATCAGGACCGGGGCGGAAAAAGTGGTTTGCAAACGGGCTACCGCATTGATGAACGCCGGTTGTTCGACGCCGCCTACCGGCTCCGTGCGATAGAGATGCGAACGCCAGAGCAGTTTTGAATCCGGCAATTTTGCCAAAGCCTGAAGAGCTTTTTGCACCTGTTGCACGGGCTGCGCAAGATTACTGCCGATACTGATCCAGGCAATTACAGCAGGTTCGGCGGCAGAATACCCTGTTTGATCAACCATTGTTGCGCATTTTCCTTGTTCGAGATTTCGCCATTCAGTTGGGCTTCCCGTAATAATTTCAATGTTTTTCCCAGGGACGGTCCGGCTTTTAGCCCCAGCGTTTGCAGTTCCTGCCCGTTGAGTAGTGACGGGAGATGTTTCTGTACCTGCAAGTAAAGGCGGGCGCTGTCCACAATTGTCGCGTTATCGGCATAAATCGCCATAGCCGCCAGTATGCCCGCGACCGAGACGCCTTGCCAGATGTTTGCCTTTTGACTGGGATGCTTTGCCTTCAGCAGGGTTTCTGGCAAGCCGGGCAGGGCCCGGAGATCCGCCAGCAATCGACCCCGGTCTGGAACCGGCCACCGGTCGAGACAGTGTTGAATATCGGATAGGCGGACATCCTGCCAGATGAGGATCAGCATGGGGATAAAAACGTCCAGCGGCTCATCAGGAAACTGTGCTTGTAGCCACTGGATTTGTTCGTGACCACGCTGCAGCAAAGTCGGCAGGGTGCTGCTTGCGGGTGGCTTTGGGCGCAGCAAAAACCAGAGCTTCCAGGCACTCAGCAGGGGTAATGCACTGGGTAGTGCTTCCAGTTCTAGCAGGTAGCGGAGTTCCCGCCACAATCTTGCGCCACTTAGTGGGGTAAAAATGTCTGCTTGCAGGGCTTGTTTGAGTTGCTGATGACTTTCCGGAGCTAAATCCATCTGAAAACGTGTGGCAAAGCGTAATCCCCGCAATATGCGGGTGGGATCATCCAGAAACGACCGGGAATGCAGGGTTCTGAGTAAACCGGCCTGTAAATCGGCCTGTCCATCATAAGGGTCAAGCAGAATCCCGAATTGTTGAGGATTCAGCCGGATAGCCATGGCATTGACGGTAAAGTCCCGGCGCGCCAGGTCGGTCTGAATATTTCCGGGCCGAACCTCCGGCAGAGCAGCCGGAGCGGGGTAGTGCTCCAGTCGGCACTGGGCAAGATCCAGAGCCATCCCCTGGCTGCTTTCCAGAATAGCCGTGCCGAACTGGGCATGAAACTGATAGTGCGTGCTATGAATCTGCGCTTTGCAAGCTTCAGCTAGTGCGCGTGTATCCCCTTCTACGGCCACATCCAGATCGGGCGCGTCGCGCTTTAAAAACAGGTCGCGGACCGCACCGCCAACCAGATAGGCAGGGGTGCCCAGTTGTTGGGCGATACGGCCAATTTGCCGCAGATGCTCCAGCCTTGCAGCTCCCCACTGGTTTTCCAGCAAGGGGAGGAGATTGGCGGAATCTGCTTCCATGGGGCGGATAGACGGACGACCTTGTCAGCCGTTGTCTGTCGCTTCCTCAGTATCTGCTGTAGTGTTTGCCGTGGTTTGTGCAGTGGCAGAATCTGCACGGGGATTACGGCGACGCCGGCGTCTTGGACGACGGCTGCGGGTCGCAGGCAGAGGGCCAAGAGCGGTTTCCTGTCCATTTTCCTCTAAACGGGCGGCTTCAATCAGGGTGCGGCGCCCTTCATGATCGGCGGTCTGAAATTGTTCCCACCAGTTTCCTAATTCAGCAGGGAGCTCTCCGGCTTGAATCCGTAGTAATAAAAAGTCAAAGGCTGCACGGAAGCGGGGATGGGCGAGTAGCGCATGGGGACGCCTTCCGCCTCTGCGCAGAAAGCGCGCCTGAAGATCCCAGATTTCGCGCATGGGCAGCGAAAAACGCCGTGGTACGGCTACCCGGCCCATGCAATCCTGGAGAATATCGCTGGCCGCCTGCTGCAACGCAATGGCAGCAGGTTTTCCTTGTTGCTCCAGCACCTGACTTTGTTGTTGCAAAACCGGCCAGAACAGGGCAGCAAACAAAAAGGCCGGGGTGACGGATTTGCCGTCGTGAACCCGCTGATCAGTCCCCTCCAGAGCGCCCTGTAATAAAATTCGGGCGGGTTCGGCGTTGTCCGTATCGAGGAGAGCGTCAACTTGTGGGAATAACGCAGCAAACAGGCCATGTTGGCGGAGTAATTCAAAGCTGGACCGGGCGTTGCCATTCAAAAACAGCTTGAGGGTTTCCTCAAAAAGTCGCGCGGAGGGCACTTCTTGCAAGCAGTCCCGACAGATGCTGATGGGCGCACGGGCAGCTTCGTCCAGCGAGAAACCCAGTTTTGCGGCAAAGCGCACTGCCCGCAACATGCGTACCGGATCTTCGCGATAGCGTTGTTCAGGATCCCCAATAATGCGTAAAAGGCCCGCCCGCAAATCTTCCATACCTGTGGAGAAATCCAGAATGCCGCGATCAGCAATGTTGTAATACAAGGCATTGGCCGTGAAATCCCGGCGACGGGCATCTTCTTCCAGCGATCCGTAAACATTATCGGCCAGAATGCGTCCGCTTTCACTACGCTCACTGGCTTCCTTCTTTTTGCTATCGGCGCCGCCCCGGAATGTCGCCACTTCAATGATTTCACTGCCAAACTGGACATGCACCAGAATAAAGCGCCGCCCAATCAGACGGGCATTACGCCGAAACAGTTTGCGAACCTGCTCCGGATGCGCGTCCGTGGCCACATCAAAGTCCTTGGGTTCGCGACCCAGAAGCAGATCACGCACCCCCCCGCCGACCATGTAGGCCTGAAAACCCGCCCGATGCAAGCCATTCAGTACCTGCAAGGCACCGTCACTAATATCCCTCCGGGAGATATTATGCTCTGCTCGCGGCGTTACCTGCGCGCCAGGAATCTGCATGGGGAGCGGAGTCGCTACATCGGCAGAGGTGTCCGTAATGGCCTCTGCAATATTTAACTGACTGCTTATAAAAGACTTTAAAGATACCAAGGCTGATCCCTAGCAAGGGTGGTCCGTCATTCTGGGCGACAGTGTACCTGAAAAATCGGGGAAAAGCAGCGTAGGGTGATGTTATGACATAAACAATATCAATATATGCAGAAAACCAGTATTAAAAATGAAAAAATCAACAAGTATATGTTATTATAATTGCTTGAATTATATGATTATAATTTATTCCACTTTTTTCGTATCAGATAAAGAGGGCGATGCTTGCTTTCCTCGTAAATCCTTCCCAGATATTCACCGATGACACCAAGCGCCATCAATTGCACTCCGCCTAAAAACAACAGGGTGACCATCATGGAAGGATATCCCTTGACAGGGTTTCCATAAACGAGGGTGCTGATAATCAGCCACAAGGCATAAAGGAAAGCCAGACCGGAGACGATAAAACCCAGATAAGCCGCTAATTGTAGGGGTACCTGGCTAAATGAGGTAACGCCTTCGACGGCAAAATTCCAAAGTTTCCAGTAATTCCAGGTGGTTTTGCCGCTATGTCGTGGGGCACGATGGTAGTAAACATTTGTACTACGAAAACCTACCCAGGCAAATAGTCCTTTCATGAAGCGACGGCGTTCTGGAAGGCTTTGCAAGGCATCCAGTACCGGACGCGACAACAGCCGGAAGTCACCTGTATCAGCGGGAATATCTACAACGCTCATCCGGTTGATCGCCCGGTAAAAGAAATGGGCTGAAGCACGTTTGAGCCAGGACTCCCCCTCCCGGGAGAGGCGTACGGCGTTGACCACATCATAACCATCGCGCCATTGGGCAAGCAATTCAGGGATAAGCTCTGGTGGGTCCTGCAGGTCTGCATCCAGAGGAATGGCAGCATCACCTTGGGCTGCGTCCAAACCAGCAGTTAAAGCAGCTTCTTTACCAAAGTTGCGGGACAAGTCTATAACGTGAATGCGAGGGTCTTGCTGGTGCAGGGCGATCAGCTGGAGGAGGGTATCATCTGTGCTGCCATCGTTGACACAGACCATTTCCCAGGGTTCTCCACAGGCATCCATGATGCCACTCACCCGCTCATGAAGGATTTTCAGGTTGCCCGATTCATTATGGCAGGGAACGATAATGGAAACAGTCATTGCATTGTTTCGTTATGGTATGGGCAGCCCGGGGCTTTGTATGCGACAAGTTAGCAGGCTCAGACCGCTTCGGTCAATTCCGAATCAATTCTACATACTGGAAAAATGGCTTCTCATTGGCTATAGTTCGGGATGCCTTTTATCACGGGGCTGGGATGCGCACACCCGGCCCCTTTCTTGTTATAGGTGATCCATTATGCAACTGATCGGCGAAGCTCTGACCTTTGATGATGTCCTGCTCGTACCTGCCCATTCTGTAGTGCTTCCCCGCAACGTCCAGATTTCAACGCAGTTGAGTCGACGCATCCGCCTTAATATTCCCTTGTTGTCGGCGGCCATGGATACGGTGACGGAAGCCGCCATGGCCATCGGGCTGGCGCAGGAAGGCGGTATTGGTATCGTCCACAAAAACATGTCGCCGGATCAGCAGGCGGCTTTGGTGCGACGGGTCAAGAAATTTGAGGCAGGAGTGATTAAGGACCCCATCACTACGCGTGCCAACGTCAGTATCCGCGAAGTGCTACAGATTATGGCCCTGCATGGCATTTCCGGTGTGCCAGTGGTAGATGGAGAACGTCTGGAAGGCATTGTGACCCACCGTGACCTGCGTTTTGAAACGCGCATGGATGCACCGGTGAGTAGTGTGATGACCCCCAGGGACAGGTTGGTTACGGTTCCGGAAGGTACCAGTTTGGATGCCACCAAGGCGCTATTGCATCAGCACCGCATTGAAAAAATTCTGGTTGTTAATGAGGACTTTGAGTTGCGAGGTCTGATTACGGTCAAAGATATTCGCAAGGCGACGGAGCATCCTCTGGCTTGTCGTGATGCCCAAGGACGTTTGCTGGTTGGCGCGGCCGTGGGTGTAGGGGAGGGCACCGATGCCCGGGTGCAGGCACTGGCAGAGGCCGGGGTTGATGTCATCATTGTAGATACGGCGCATGGTCACAGCCAGGGCGTTCTGGATCGGGTGCGGTGGATCAAGGAACGTTACCCGGACGTGGATGTCATTGGTGGCAATATCGCTACTGCTGATGCGGCACTGGCACTGGTGGAGGCGGGCGCAGACGGGGTGAAGGTCGGCATTGGGCCGGGCTCTATTTGTACTACCCGGATTGTGGCCGGTGTCGGTGTGCCGCAGGTGACGGCCATCAGTAATGTGGCAGATGCCCTGGCCAATACCGGTGTGCCCCTGATTGCGGACGGTGGCATTCGTTTTTCGGGTGATTTTGCCAAGGCGCTGGCCGCCGGAGCCCACTCGGTAATGGTTGGAGGTTTGCTGGCGGGTACGGATGAAGCTCCTGGAGAAATCGAACTGTATCAGGGCCGCTCCTATAAAGCTTATCGCGGGATGGGTTCTTTAGGGGCTATGCAACAGGGGTCGGCTGACCGGTATTTTCAGGATGCCAGCCCGGAAGCGCCCAAGCTGGTTCCAGAGGGAGTGGAGGGACGGGTTCCCTATAAGGGGCCGGCCGGGCAGGTGATTCATCAATTGCTGGGTGGATTACGTTCCAGCATGGGTTACCTGGGTGCCGAAGACTTGACCGCCTTACGCAATCGCGCCCGTTTCATCAAGATCACCCAGGCCGGCGTCCGTGAAAGTCATGTTCACGACGTCAATATTACCAAAGAAGCCCCTAACTATCGGGTGGAGTGACCCATGCAAGAACGCATCCTGATTCTCGATTTCGGTTCCCAGTTCACCCAGTTGATCGCCCGGCGAGTGCGTGAAGCGCATGTTTATTGCGAAATACATCCGCATTATATGCCTTTGACAGATATACAGAATTTTGAACCTCAAGGGATTATTTTGTCGGGGGGGCCGTCATCTGTTCATGATCAGGATGCACCCATGGTGGATCCGGGTATATTTGCGCTGGGTCTGCCCATTCTTGGAATTTGTTATGGTCTGCAATTAATGGCGCACGTGCTGGGTGGTGCAGTCGCCAAAGCCGAACATCGGGAATATGGGCGCGCCCAGTTGCAGATTCAGGAAGCTTTGGGGCCTTTGCTGCCTTTTAAAAGCGCGGAAGCCACCGAAGAAGTCTGGATGAGTCATGGTGATCGCATTGAAAAAATGCCAGACGGATTTCGGATTCTGGCCAGTAGTGCCAATTCCCCTTTAGCGGCTATTGGGGATCCGGTTCGCCATTTTTATGGTGTGCAATTTCATCTGGAAGTAGTCCATACGCCGCGTGGGGCAGAAATGCTCACAGCCTTTGTGCGGGGCATTTGCGGTTGTCACGGTCAATGGACCATGCATTCTTATGTGGATAGCGCCGTAGCTAACATCCGCGCGCAGGTCGGCAAGGGTAAAGTGATTGCAGCCCTGTCTGGCGGCGTGGATTCGGCTGTGGCAGCCGTTTTGATTCATCGCGCCATAGGTGATCAATTAACCTGTATTTTTGTGGATAATGGTTTATTGCGTTTCGGTGAGTCCGAAAAGGTCCAGACGGTTTTTCGCCATTATTTTCAAATTCCATTGCAGGTCATAGATGCCCGGCAGCGTTTTCTGGACGTGTTGGATCAGGTGACGGATCCCGAAAAAAAGCGCAAGGCTATTGGCAATTTGTTCATCGAGATTTTTGAGGAAGAAGCCAAAAAGGTGGAAGGTGCCGATTTTCTGGCGCAGGGCACTTTATATCCCGATGTGATTGAGTCGGTATCATTCAAGGGCCCCAGTGCCACCATCAAATCTCATCATAATGTGGGCGGGTTGCCGGAACGCATGCATCTGAAACTGGTGGAACCTCTCCGCGAATTATTCAAGGATGAAGTCCGCGAGCTGGGTCGGGAATTGGGCATGCCCGAAGAAGTTATTCGTCGGCAACCCTTTCCTGGCCCTGGTCTGGCGATTCGTTGTCTGGGCGCCATTGATGCCGCACGTCTGGAAATATTGCGGCGTGCGGATCGCATTGTCATGGAAGAAATTCGCGAGGCTGGATTATATGATCAGCTTTGGCAGGCATTTGCCGTGTTGCTGCCCGTACGGAGTGTGGGGGTTATGGGCGATGCCCGCACTTATGATGAAACCATTGCCCTGCGTGCGGTGGAATCGTCCGATGGGATGACGGCAGACTGGGCGCATTTGCCCTACGAAGTTTTGGGCCGCATTTCCACCCGAATCATCAATGAAGTATCGGGTATTAATCGGGTGGTTTACGATATTTCTTCCAAGCCACCGGCAACTATTGAGTGGGAGTGATTCGTCGTCTGGCCGAAGCCCGCCGGCGTACGTCGCACTAGATCATGCGAGAAGCCATGGCGCAGTACGATGTCAATGCGGCGCAACGCGCGATGAAGGCTTTCCGGTCCGGGGTCTAGATTCTGGCTTATCAGTCGCGTATCGGTCGCCCCGTCGAGGACATGAAACCTGAGTTTCGAGAATGGCAGATCAACTTTGGGAATAGTGGCTATGTCGCAATCATCTATTTTATTAAAAATAGCGTGTTTTATGTGATTAATATGTTCTCAGTGCATTGAGTTTATTTTTTTATAATTATATGTTATAATTAAAAATTATTTGATGAAAATTTAGGCTGATATGAGAAATAAATCACCGGATAAATCGCGGAATTTATTGCAGACAAAAGCACAGCGTTGGGTTATAAAAATAGGTAGCAGCCTTCTCACGGATGAGGGTAGAGGGCTTGATAGAAAGTCTATTGGCGGCTGGGTCCGACAAATTATTACACTTCGCCGTTCAGGTATCGAAGTCATTCTGGTTTCATCAGGATCCGTCAGTGCCGGAGTGCAGCGTTTAGGTTGGTCGCACCGACCCGCGAATCTTAAGGAACGTCAGGCGGCCGCTAGCGTTGGCCAATCTGCTTTGATTCACACTTATGAAAAACTGCTTCGAGAGTGCGATGAACCCGATGAAATGCCCATTCATTGTGGTCAGGTCTTGTTGACGCACGATGACCTGCGCAGCCGTCGCCGCTATCTGAATGCCCGTTCTGCCTTGTTGACCTTACTCGAAATGAATGTGTTGCCCATTATCAACGAAAATGACACGGTTTCTTACAACGCCATCAATCTTGGTGATAATGATACGCTCGCCGCTGTTGTCAGCAATTTGCTGGATGCAGATTTGCTGGTTATTCTGACAGATCAGGATGGTGTATTTAATGCGGATCCGCGCAGCAACCCGGACGCGCAACTACTTACAGAAGTGAATGCTGGTGCTGCCATGCTGGAACGGATTGCCGGTAGCGGCGGCTCGGGTGTCGGCACTGGTGGTATGCTCGCCAAGGTGCGTGCAGCGACTCGTGCTGCCCGTTCTGGCACCTCCACCATTATTGCCAATGGTCGCTGCGACAATGTGCTGTTGCGCATTCGCGATGGCGAAGCTCTGGGTACCTTCATTCATGCTCGACTCCCCAAGCTGGACGCACGTAAACGCTGGCTGGCCGGGCATTTGCGGGCAAGAGGGACTCTGCACCTGGATGCGGGCGCGGTCCACGCGCTCAAGCAGGATGGCGGGAGTTTGTTACCGGTTGGTGTAACCGCTCTGGAAGGTAATTTTCATCGCGGTGATCTGGTACTTTGCAAGGATCCTGATGGTAATGTGTTTGCCCGAGGCTTGGTCAATTGGGACGCTAACGTGGTGCAACGCTGTCTGGGTAAAAAAAGTGCGGAGATTGCAGATGACCCCGATGTGGCAGAAGGGGTCATGATTCATCGTGATAATTTATTAATTCACTGATTCATGCTTTGCCTGATTCCAGCGGATCCTGGATTGTACCGGTAACACTATCCACAGGAAAAATTTGACTGGGAATAAAGTGCACATCCTGTTGCTGGTGGGCCAGACGAATATTATGACGTAACAAACTTTCCACGACCGATGCCCGCAAATCAGTCTGGACGTTAAAACTTTTGTTGCAGTCATCAAGGTAAACACGCAAGTAAAACTGCAGGGCATTTTCACTGACATCCAGCAACAATGCAGTTGGAGGAATTCCACGCGGATCATCCTGCAGAACATCGGGATGATTTTGCCCTTCCTTGACCAACAATTCTTTGACCAGTTCAATATCCGCGCTGTGGGCAACATTAAATGGAATCATCAAGCGCAGCACGCTGTTGGTATACATCCAGTTGGTCACCTGGCCAGAAATGAGCTCGGAATTGGGTACAAAGACTTCAGTACGATCAAAAGTCAGGATCAATGTATAACGAATGCTCATTTTTTCTACATAACCCTGGGTGCTGCCGACCTGAATCCAGTCACCTACACGAATTGGACGTTCGAGTAACAGGATCAATCCAGAGACAAAGTTATTGACAATATTTTGCAATCCAAAGCCAATACCTACTGACAGTGCACCCGCAATAATGGCGAGATTATGGAGGGCAACACCTGCTGTTGAAAGGGCAATGAGTATGGCAATAATAAAACCCGTATAACGTACAATAGACAAAATGGAATGGCGTGCGCCGCTTTCCATGTGATCAATAATACGTGAATTATCAGAAAGGTAGCGTTGTAATAATGTATTGATATTAATCAGCAGGACCAGTAATCCAATGGCAATAATCCAGCGGAAAGGTTGAAGATGAAAGGTTCCAACAGTAAACCCGGTGATGAAATACTTCCAGATTAACGAGAAGCCTGTATGGGTGAGTCCCCAGGCATAAAGAATAAACGCGCCGATGCCCATCCAGACTGCAATATGACTCAGCGCACTGAACCAACCAAGCCATGGTAGTGCTTGATCATCCCTGAGTCCCAGACGCTGCTTCAGCGCATGTTGCCAGCGACCATCTTTGCGCGCGGTATAATTCCAGAAATCACTGAGCCCCCAGGAAACAAACAGGCCAATACCCAGGGCTAATAAGGACATCAGCAGGCCGAAAAACAGATAGTTGGTTAGATTGCGGTAACCCAGTAGCGTAAATAGGGCCGTTGCTAACAGTGCAATCAGTATAATAATCCGTAAAAAAGGGTATGCTTTAAATGGCCTTTTACCCCCGGCTTCCATGACCAGCCGGAATACCGCGCTGATCACCAAAAGATGGTAAATAGACCATAAAAAAGCCTGTTGTTGTGGATTCAGAAAATCCTGTGGGGCAGTGATCATCCAGCTCACTGCAAAGGCGGCTAAAAAAGCAATAAAACGCAGGGTACGCAATGTGGAACGTAAGGTTTTTGGACCCCAGGCGAAATGATGAAAAACGACGCCACTGGGACGTAATGCCCAGGTGACCAGAATCGCCAGCAAGGCATAGCCACCCCAGGTTATCAGTACAATATCCACAAATGGAGAAAGTACCCCGGTCAGGTGTGCTGCTAGTGCGGCTGCGGAAACTCCAGCGACAATGGGCAAATAATGATAGAGACTTTTCTGCGCCGCCGATAGTTGTGTTCCAAGGTTTGTGCTTTCAGGAAGTGATTTACGTACGACCAACAGTAGTAAAAAAACAAATAGACCAATGGCTATGGATACCTGAAGATTTTTCTGGGCAAAAATAAAGCGATGATTATGATGAAACCAGTAATTTTTTTCCTGTGTCCAGGTGCTTGAACCTACAACCGAAAAAGTATTGATTTGTGCCCATATGTTTTGATCCTTACGTAATAAAATCTGAGCGTGCAGATTGTCACGCCTTTTCTCAATTTCTTGTTCCAGGTCAGTACTGGCTACCGCAATAACCTTGCAGGTGGCAACTTCTCCCTGCAGATTTTTTTGTCGATTGAGTAGTTTTGTTCTTAATGCCGTAAGGTTTTGTGGTTCACCAGTGACCGCAGGCCCAAGAATTCCCAGGCTGTTATCCGTTTGTTTAAGCTGATTGTTCTTGCTGCTGATGCACTTCTGTGCATTGTCTTTGATGATGCTGATGCTTTTGTGCCAATTAAGTAGTTGCTGCATGTCAACTGGTTGTTCTAATTGTGCATGTATTTCCTGCAAAACTTTGCTGTCCTGGTCAATTTTTAGACTAGTAGATGCATCAGCCGGAAAAGATAATACCAATGTTAAAAAAATAAAAAATTGAAAGATAATAATGTACAGTGAATTGTTTTTAAAGTGTGAGCCGTGCGGTATCGAAAAAGAAAATTTTCGTTCTGTCACAATAACTCCTCTTTAGAACAGTAAGATGATAGTCATGCAATATCAGGATGCATGAATATAGCATAAAATGGCATTCAAGACCTAATCCTTAGGTTGTAGCCAATTGACCGCAGCATGGTTAGAGCACAAAAACCGGCCTGTGAATGAGGAGGCGCGTCTGATTGTCGGGGTAAGGAGACAGGTTGGGCAAGTTTTTAAAGCGTACTTGGCTAAGGTAATTATTTTATCAGGATTTTGATCGTCTTCAGAAGATGACGTAACCACCGGTAGAAAAAAAGATTTCATACCAGTTTTGGATGAAGGGGTTAGAATTTTTCAAAATCTGGCACGTAGTTTGCTTGGTTATGTCATTCTTCTTGATTGGAAAAAGGAGCACGCATGAAAAAGTCACTCAGCAATATGGTTTTTGTTCTGCTGCTGGCCACGCCTTTTATGGCCTTGGGGAGCTTTGTGCATGCCGTCACCCCGTTGCACAATCAACTGGCGCAAGGGTCTATGCCTCACCCCATTGTTCATGGCGAATATCAAGCCGTACGGGTTATGGGCAAAACCGCTACGCATCTTGAATCCGCTAGCTGGCTTCAGTTGCACCCTGACAGGCTCAATGTTCGCACTTGGTCTTTCTAACTGGCCAATGCCTTACGGGCACTGCGTTTCAACAAGGGCAGTGCCATTTTTTGTAATGTAGGCGGTAGTGATACGGGTTTTAGCAGCATTTTAATGGCCATTTCGAAGGGATAGTGGCGGCTGACCCAGTCTCCCATCCGTTCCCGGAAAGCCGCAAAGTCCTTACCTGAAAAAGTTTGCCCCGGGTTTTTTACTTCAAAAGCATTTTTGATGGCTAAATAGCTATCTTCCTGATCGACTTCCGATACTCTTTTCCAGAGTTCTCGGCCAATGCGCCAGCGTGAATTTTTTTCCTGCTGTTGATAGGTCTGAAAGAATTTATAAAAGTATTTGTAGTGATGGACTTCATCGGCACGAATGCGACCAGCCAGTAATTGGAGAACCGGTTCCGGGCTGGCTGACTGGATCATGGTGTAAAAACTGGCGGTGCCCGTCTCTACGACGCAGCGAGACGCCATTTCCAGCGCCTGACTAGGGCCCAGCAAATCAGTTTGGCAGTAGGGCATGTAAGCTTGCACAAAGCCTTTATAAGCGCGGTCCCAGTCGAAGTCTGGCCAGATCTGCAGAACATAGGCTTTCAGGGCTAATCCATGTTGTACTTCTTCTTGCTCCCATTCGTTGCTGAGCCATGTAGTAGCCGCAGCATTCTCCTGGAAGTATTCGACCAGATTACGGGCATAAAGATCAGACAGGGTTTCCACAAAGGAGGCTCCTGCCAGCAAATAAAACCAGTCTGTCTGATCAACTATCCTGGTTTTTTCGATGCTTGCATAGGGTATATCCGCCAGAGTCCAGGTTGGATGCTTTCTCATAGTGGGGATGGCAACGGGCATGGATTGAGCCGCCTCCTTTTGGGTAGATGAAATCGGGTCAGCGATTATAGCCCAGATCTTGGTCATTGGCTCCAGCCTGTGCAAAAGCTTCCCGTCTTTTTTGGCACTGGGGACAAAAACCGCAGTGTTTTTCGCGCCCTAAAAGGCAACTGTAGGTTTTTTTCCAGGGAACGTGCAAACGATTCCCCTCGCCTATAATGGCAGCCTTACTGAGGTGAATCAGCGGTGTTTCCAGTTGCAAATTCAAGGTTCCCAGGGTGTTTGTGATGGCATTTTGAAAAGCGGGGCGTGAGCAGGTATCGACCTGTGCATCATCAGCGCTGAGGCCTATCACAATCCGTTGTATATTCAAATTGCTGGCAATCGCCGCAACGGCGGCAATAGCAAAAAAATTACGATGGGGCAGGGGGACATGGTAGCGCTCCGTGCGCAGGGCTCCGACAGAATTTCCAAAAGCTGAAAGATCATAACGTTGGGCTTGGATTTGTAGGCTTTCACTCAGCATTTGCACGGCTCTCCACTCCTGTTGGGCGGCGCGTTGTGCGTAGTCCAAAAAAACGGGTTGGGGATGTTCAGTTTGGGCTAGCTGAAATAACAGCGTGCTGCTTTCTACGCCGCCGCTTATGAGCAGCAGGCAATTTGCGGTTGTGGGCCGGGCCACGTCCAGTGACATCGGGTCTGGCGATATTGGATCGGGCTGGCGTATGATCGCTGCGGTTTCTGTATGAGTGTTCATGGAGATTAAAGATAACATGAGTTCATGCGTTAGTGTGCATCCAGTCAATCCGCAATGGCGTCTGCTGGAGCCGGTACTGGATGTGTTACGATCTGGAGGGTTAATTGTTTTTCCGACCGACACCTGTTACGCCTTGGGTTGCATGGTTGACGCCCGCGCCGCCCAGGAACGGTTGCGGCGTATCCGGCAACTGGATTTGCAGCATGATCTTTCCCTACTTTTTCCAGGAATTGCCCAACTCGCAGAATATGCCAAGTTGGATGACCGCGCTTTTGCTTTGCTGCGTAAAGCCTTGCCTGGACCTTACACTTTTATTTTGCCAGCCACCAAAGACGTTCCACGGCGTCTGGCGGATCCTAAAAAACGAAGTATTGGGGTGCGTATTCCAGCTCATCCCATTTGTGAAATGCTCCTGGCAGAGTTGGGTGAACCCTTGATGAGTTCGACCCTGCAATTGCCTGAAGCCGATATTCCGCTGACTGATCCGGAAGAGATTTGCACGCTGCTCGGTAATCAGGTGGATAAGGTGATCCTTGCCGGACAGGGGCGGGCGCAATGCTCTACCGTCATTGATTTGTTGCAATGGCCTCCGCAATTGCTGCGCAAGGGGGCCGGGGATCCGGCGGCTCTGGGGTTGGAATAATAGTCCGCAAATAGGCTGTATTAGGTGGCCGGTAGTTCCTGCTGATATACTCGCGACCATGTTTGATCTCACACATTTTGTTCGTACCCTTGCGATCTGGGCGATTCCGGTGCTATTTGCCATCACCGTGCATGAGGTCGCCCACGGCTGGGTGGCCTGGAAGCGGGGTGACCCCACCGCGATGCTCATGGGGCGCCTGACCCTGAATCCGGTCAAGCATATTGATCCTTTTGGAACGATTATCCTGCCGGGTATTTTGTTGCTGTTTCACTCCCCCTTTCTGTTTGGTTATGCCAAACCGGTACCGGTCAATTTCAGTGGCCTGAAAAAGCCGAAAACCGACATGGTCTGGGTAGCCATCGCCGGACCCGCAGCCAATCTGCTGATGGCCATTTTCTGGACCGCCATATTGTGGTTGGGGGGGCATCTTCCCGGGACTCTGGCTTATATCGCTACGCCCATGCAATTGATGGGCGAGGCGGGCATTATCATCAATGTCATCCTGATCATTTTCAACCTGATCCCGATCCCGCCACTGGATGGTGGCCGCGTTGCGGTAGGCTT
>NZ_JABELD010000118.1 GCF_018853445.1 Acidithiobacillus concretivorus | reverse complement strand
GCCTATGCACCCCGCCGTACATACATTTCCACACCCCAATGGCCGCCGTGATCTTCCAGGCGGGTATGGATCTCCTGAATACCGGCTTCCTGAAAAGATTGAACCAGACGGTTCAGATTGTAGGCATTCATTTGCATGTGCGGTTCTTGCAGTGGTTTCCCACGCAGGGCATTGACCAGCCAACGGCCACCCGGTACGTGGTGACTCAAAAAAGTGGACCACGGATGTCGAGGCGTGACTTGTGCGTATTTGAAATGAAAAACCGCCATTCCACCCGGTGCCAGATGGGTCAATAACTGCTGCAAGAGACGTTGTCCGCGTGCTTCAGGAATATGCTGAAACACAATAAAAGAAAGCATAAAGTCAAACTGTTTGCTGGCAATTTCCGAAAGTGGGTCATCGGCCAATAGCCAGTGCACATTGTGCAGATTGGCTAATTGGGCAAGGCGCCGGGCTTCGCTGAGCATCGCCGGAGCCACATCCAGCCCCGTTACCTGCCCAAAGCGCCGCGCCAAAGGCAAGGACAACCGCCCGACTCCGCAGCCAAAATCCAGCGCACTGCCCGTCTGCCAATGGGCGCCAAAAAAGCGCGTACATTGATCCAACACCATATTGACGTAACGCTGACCGGAATCCAAAAATTGCGCAAGCTGCGCATCAGAAAGTTCTTGCGCAGCATAAGCCGCCTCACTCAACACCCCAAAATAAGGCCGCTCGCGCGCAATATGCTGCCAATCGGCATTACTGTCAGGAAGCATGGCTTACATATTCGTATAGTAATGCACGGCTTCATTGATGTCCTCAATGACCCGCAAACGCCCGTTTTCGAGAATGGCGGCATGATCACAATTACCCAGAATCAGATCAGAATGGTGAGAGACCAGCACCATCGCCTTGGTGGCCCGCCGTTTCAGTTCATCCTCACAGCGGCGATTAAAACGCGCATCGCCCACCGAAATCACTTCATCCACCAGATAACAGTCAAAATCCACCGCCATACTGATGGCAAAACTCAGGCGCGAATTCATACCCGACGAATAACTTTTCACCGGCTCATCCAGATAAATACCGAGTTCGGCAAAGTCTTCCACCTGCGCCACCGTTTCCTTCACATCAGCCCCATAAACCCGGGCAATGAGACGAGCATTATCACGCCCCGTCAAACTCCCCTGAAAAGCACCCCCAAAAGCCAAGGGCCAGGAAACTGTCATACCGCGATGCACGGTTCCTGCATCAGCGCGCAAGGAGCCGCTGATAATCTGAATGAGGGTGGATTTACCCGCCCCGTTCGGTCCCATAATACCCCAGCGCTCACCAGGATGAATTTCCAGAGAAATATCATCCAGAATCAGGCGAATATCCCGACCATGGTGGATGGGGAAGGATTTGCTGATACCAGAAAGAATCAAGCTGTTTTCATTCATGGATATGGCCTTTCGTGCGCTATTTTTCATCTTCTGCTGCTGCCAGGATTCCATGATATGACAGCTTGATCCGGGGTAGCCACCTCTATACCCAAGGACAGGTAGTGCTTGATATTGCGCGTAATCACAACGTGATCATTGACCTTCGCTATGCCCGCAATCACTGCATCCGCCATGCCTGGATGATGACCAGCCGCTATGGATCCAGCTTCCAGTTGGCCGGACACTGCGGCACCAAGGGCATCTAACCCGAGGATTTTATCTCCATAAGTCGTCATCAATCCCAAAAGCCATATTCGGAGATCAGACGCTTTTGCCGTAGCCCCTTTGCTGTCCAAAAGCGCAATGCCCTTTTCGATCTCGTGGATCGTTACCACCGACATGAACACCCGGTTTTCCCTGTCCATGTTTTCCAGCCAATCCAGAAAAAGTGGGGAAACCGTATTCTGTACTGGCGAGAACATGGATATAACGTCAGTGTCAAGCAGAAAACCCATCACAACTCGATATTGCGTGATGGCGTTGGGTTCCGCTCAAATAAAGTCTCTCCAGGAAAAGTTTTGAGGTAGTGCACAAAACCCGCAGGTTTTGCCTGCATTGACTTGTGGACGGCTTCCGCGAAATCCACAGATACCAGTGCTGCAACCGGTTTACCGTGTCGGGTAATGGTCACCAACTCCCCATTCATGGCTTCATTCACCATACTGGAAAGTTTTGCCTTGGCATCTTTGAGATTGATCGTCAGCATGATTAGATCCCCCTCACAAAAAGTAGTCACTAGTGGTCACAATAGGGCTTTCATTCGGAAAATTCAAGCGCGAGTTGCCCAAAGTCAGCGTACAGCAAAGCCTTGCAGATTTCTGCCGAACAGGATTCAGTCAGACTGCATATAGTATCGGAGAAATTATGGATCGCTTTCTGAGCATTCCCTGGATGGAAGCCTACGCCGCACATTGCAGCGCAGATGCATCATTGGCAGCGGCACTGAAAGGCTTCAATGCCAGCATTGAATACGGCTGGCTGGACAAAGATTACCCCAAGGGATTGCAGAAACCCCGCCGAAAAAAGCCCAACTGCGCGTGCATGCCAGCCAGGAAACCTGGATGCGCATTCACCAGAGAGAACTGAGCGGCAAAAAAGCCTTTATGACCCAACAGCTCCAGTTTCGTGGTTCCATGCTGACCTTGCTCAAATATATGGACCCTTTCAATGCCACTTTCCGACGTATGGGGGACATCCCCGCTACTTTTTAGTTGCGGCCTGGGCATTGCTGGCAGCTTGTGCCTTAGGTTTTCTACGCTCAACACATCAGCGTTAGCTGCTTGGAGCAAGACCTGATATAATAGTGCAATTGTACAGGTGTAAGACATGCTCATCACCATCGATACATCAGTACTCATCGCGGTTGTCACATATGAACCAGGCCGAGATCGGGCATTGGAGTTCCAGGTGGCTGAGTCCTTGGGCATCAAAGTCCTGGAGGTCTAGCTCATGAAGGTCTACACATTCTCTGAAGCTCGTCAAAAGTTCTCGTCAGTACTCGATTCAGCCCAACTTGAAGGGGCGGTTAAAATCACACGCCGAGATGGTCGCGCATTCCTAATCCGCCCGGTTCAGGAATCTCCGTCTCCTCTGGATATCAAGGGCGTGAAGTTGAATCTCAGCCGAGACGAAATTGTCAGCTCTGTTCGCGAAGGGCGCGAGCGTGAAGCCCGCAGCTAACAAATCGTTGCAGCGAACGTTTGACCCGACACCCATATTTGCTGCCGCAAAAACGCTGGATGCGCATTCACCAGCGGGAACTGAGCGGCAAAAAAGCTTTTCTGACCCAACAACTCCAGTTTCGAGGCTCCATGCTAACCTTGCTCAAATATATGGACCCTTTCAATGCACCTGTCCGACATATCACATATTCGTATAGTAATTGACCGCTTCGTCGAGGTCGTCGATCACACGCAAACGACCATTTTCGAGGATGGCGACATGATCGCAGTTACTGCGGATCAGATCGACATGATGGGATACCAAAATCAGTGCATTATTTGACCGGCGTTTCAGCTCATCCTCACAGCGGCGGTTGAAACGCGCATCGCCTACCGAAATCACCTCATCCACCAGATAGCAATCAAACTCTACTGCCATACTGATAGCAAAACTCAAGCGGGAACTCATACCTGAAGAATAGCTCTTGACCGGCTCATCGAGATAAATGCCCAGTTCCGCGAAATCTTGCACTTTTTCCACGGTTTCTTTCACATCAACGCCATATACCCGAGCGATGAGACGGGCGTTGTCGCGGCCCGTCAAACCGGGCTGAAAAGCGCCACCAAAAGCCAACGGCCAGGAGACCGCCATACCACGATGGACGGTTCCGGCGTCCGCCCGTAGTGAACCACTGATAATCTGGATGAGGGTTGATTTACCGGCACCATTTGAGCCCATAATTCCCCAGCGCTCACCAGGCTGAACCACAAATGAAACATCATCCAATATCAAACGCTTATCCCTACCATGATGGATGGGAAACGACTTGCTGATATTGGAGAGTACCAGACTGTTTTCATGCATGCTTAGCTTGTCCCCCTGATTTTTGCGTCAATCATCCGATCCATTGCCTGCATGAGTGGAAGCATGGCATGCACGCTTTTCCAGGCCTGTTTCAGGCGTTTTTGGATGGCAGGTGCTTCCAGGTCTTTTCTATCCTGCGCTACAGCCAGAAGATCCCGATAAAGCCCGACTATGAATTCAGGACAATCGGGATCCTGTGCCAAATCGACTTGCGTGTGGCGCGTATGGCGCAAGTTTTTATCGAGAAAATTCCCCACATATTTTGCCAGTCGATCTTTCTCTACTGCCAGCTCCAGACGATCAGCAATCCGGTACAACTGTGCTTCTGGCGCTTTAATCAAAACGTCAAAGTTGACCAGCACCCGTCGCTGGCCGTTGGTCAGCAAAATGCTGTTCACCGTATGCGTCAACCAGAGCAAATAACTTTGGGTGCGGTCCATGCCATCACGCTTCTGCAGAGAATCGGCAATGCTGACAGGATTCCGCAACGCCAGAAAATACGCCACAGATCCACCGGCAACTTTCAGCACTTCCTGCCAAAATGCCAACAGGCGGCATAACCGGGGGTCTTTAAACGCAAAAGCTTGTGAATCCAACCGTTTACCTTGCAGCAAGGTCACGGCTTTTTCCAGATATCCGTTGGCAAGCAACCAATCCACCTGCCCTTGCGATAAGGGGGTACTTTGATACCACTGGGTACCCAATGCCTGGAGCATTTCCTCATTCAAATGATAAATGTCCATGTCCTCCCAAAAGCCTTTGGGATTAACATCGGGCACAGGCTCCATCAGATTCTGCCCCAATTGCGCACCCAAAGCCCGAAGGCCACAGGTCATGGCACTGGTACCACTGCGATGCATCCCTAGCACGGGTATCCAACAAGGGTTGGCCATAGTGATGACGCTCCTGTAATTCAGTCCTAAAGTGTCTCAGCATCCCGCCGCACATACATTTCAACGCCCCAGTGGCCGCCATGATCTCCCAGCCGAACATGGATTTCGTGAATACCTTCAGATTGAATCGTCTGCATCAGGCTATTCAGATTATATGCATTCATTTGCATATGCGGTTCACGCAAGGGTTTACCCCGTAAAAAATTCACCAAGAACCTGCCTCCCGGCAACTGATGGCTCAAAAAAGTGTAAAACCGGTTTCCAGGATTTACTTGCGCATACTTGAAATGGAACACCCCTATGCCCCCCGGTGCCAGTCGCTGCAATAACTTTTTCAGTATCCTCTGTCCGCGTGCTTCAGGAATATGTTGAAACACAATAAACGATAACATGAAATCAAAATGCATCTGGTCAATTGCTGAAAGCGCGTCATCCGCCAACAGCCAACGCACATTTTGGGCACCGAGCAAATTCGCATAACGTTGGGCTTCGCTGAGCATGGCGGGCGCCACATCCAATCCAACTACCTGCGTAAAATGCCGGGAAAGAGGCAAGGTGAGCCGACCTACTCCACAACCAAAGTCCAGGGCGTTTCCCGTAAACCCATTATCACCAAATAAGCGCGTACACTGATCCAGGACCATATTGACGTGACTCTGCCCAGAATCAAAAAAAAGGGCCCGTTGATCGTCAGAAAGTTGCGACTCCCGAAATGCAGGATCCCTCAATACCCCATAATAAGGCTGAGTGCGGGCAATGTGCTGCCAATCTGAGTCTGTATCAGACATTGGCAGCCTCATTAGTTGGGATCAGATCAGACGTCTTCCGGCTTATGTATTGCAACCCTCAAAACCTTTTTAAAGAAAAGTCTTCAAACTCCAGACTTAAATTGGGATTATAGGCAGGATCGGTTCTCTTTCCCCAGCAGGTTTTCATGTACCCGAATTCCTGCTCAAAAATCGCTTTTTTATCCGGTGTATCGTCATGCCCCCGGCTGAGGGATTCATGATGATAAAGTAAAGCATAGGGTGTAAAGACATTCCGGTAACCCGCCTTGAGCAGTTTCAGGCAGAAATCTACATCATTGAATGCAACTTTCAGGTTGATGGCATCCAGCCCACCGACCTCTGCGAAAACCGACTTGCGTACCGCCAGACAAGCGGCCGTGACCACAGAATAATTCTGTGTGGCAACGGCACGGAAATAATATCCCGGCTCGGTACCGCCCAGATAACGATGAACATGACCTGCCACACCACCAATACCGAGCACCACACCCGCATGCTGAACCATATTATTGGGGTAAAGCAGTTTGGCCCCTACTGCGCCAATCTCAGGGCGCAGCGCATGGCCTACCATTTCTGTGAGCCAGTCTTGACGGATTACTTCAATATCATTGTTCAGCAATACGATCACTTCACCTTGCGCATGCTCTACGGCAAAGTTGTTGATGGCCGAGTAATTGAAGGGCAAGGGGTAAGAAATCACCCGAATTCTTGGATCCTGCTGGATAGTTTCAAACCATGCCAAGGTCTGCGCTTCCACCGAGCCATTATCCACAATGACTACTTCCCAAGCACCATAGTCGGTGCGTTGCTGAACGCTTTCCACACAAGCTTGCAGAATGTCGAGTTTGTCACGAGTAGGAATAAGGATGCTGACCAGCGGCGCGGATGAGGGTATTGGATGACATACGCGATAAATCCCCGGCAAGTCTCCCGCAACCACAACCGCGCCCAGCCTCTCGAAATGGTCGGAAACAGCGCGTAGCCCGGCTTCCATATTGGCATCCTGCTCGTCCAAATCCCTGCTGTGACATAAGACGCGCGGTATATGGACAATCTGCTCATGCGTACAGTGGGCTATACAGCGCAGGGTCAGGTCATAGCACTCTGCTCCATCAAAACCCCGCCGAAAACCACCCAAGCGACGCACTGTCTTCGTATGCCACAAACGCAAATTGCCCATATAGTCATAGGCGGTAAAAAAATCCGGGTTCCAGTCCGGTTTGAAGTGTGGAGCGTACCTGCAACCCCGATCATCCATCCGATCATGATCTGCGTAGATCACCAGCGCATCGCTTTGGGATTGAATGGCTTTCGCCACAAAAACGAATGCATGCTCCGGCAGCAGGTCATGCTGGTTAAGGACCGCAAAAAAATCGCCATTGACCCGTTGCAGCAAAGCGTTCAGTCCTGCCGCCATATCGGATAAACCATCTACTTCTTCAAGAATGATACGCGCATCTTCGCGGTGCGCATTTTCCAGCAGCGCGCGACATTCAATAGAGATACGCCCATCCATACCCAGCAGGAGCTCCCAATGAGGGTATAGCTGATTCCGAACGGCAGTGAGCATTTTTGCAAGCATAGAGGGTTCCGCATCCCGCAAAAGCACCATCAGGCAGATTACCGGTTTTGCCTCTGCCGCCTGTATGGATGCCATAATCGCATTCAATTCAGCCGCCTTGATAGTGTCATGCCGCGCCAGAAACTCGCCGTAATCAGGACTATGGTAACGCTGAATTTTAAGACGCGCGGTGCGAATGTAAGCGTCTTGCAGATGAAACACTGCGCCACGCCAGGTCAGACCACCGCGTGCTTTACCGCTACTCCCCCGCAAGGCCACAAGTGTTTCAACAACGCGATGCGTTCGCCTGAAAAAACTCTCAACGCCACTGATACGGTGGACCAACAGGTGACTTTGTGAAAAAAATCCCGGTGCCCGCATTGGCGACCAAAACAAGGTAGCCACTGGACCCGGCAGATAGAACACTTCCCGTATTGAGCCACGCAAATTGCTGGAGATAGGAATTTCAAATTCAGTGCAGGCATCATCACCACTCTTGCCAAAAAAGCGGGCTTCACGGTCTCCTGTATGGCGCACCAGTGCCGCTTCCAGATAAAACCAGCCCCCTTTGGCAAAATCTGAGGTTATTTCTACCGAGAGGGATGGCCATTCAGAAATCCCCTTATATTCTCCAGATAGACCGTCAATTTCCGCAACATTTTCTTGAGGAACCAATCGCACGGACACAAGACGGCGCGGTAATCGTTCAATCCACCATTCCATAAACCGGGCAACAGGGGTTAGCGGTAATAGCCGCCCTTTGACTTGAGAAACACGTTCAGCATCAGATAAAGGCTGCGAGGGGCGCGCAACCTTCAACGTGTCCAGTCCAAATCAAATTCTGAAAGCATTGTGGAAGCCTCACAAGCCAACCGTTCTTTCAAAAAGGTTGCAGTGACTACATCAGTCATAGACTTCGGCATGTGCAAATTGCGGTGCGGCAGCGTCTTTTGCCGCCAATTGCGGGGTTTCCCCTTCCAGTGGCCAAGCGATCGCAAGTTGTGGATCATTCCACACGATGCTGCGGTCATATTCGGGATACCAGTATTCTGTCGTTTTGTAGAGAAAATCAGCCTGCTCTGATAAAACCACAAAACCATGTCCAAAACCGGGTGGTACCCAGAACTGTCGATGATTGTCCGCAGAGAGTTCCACGCCCACCCATTTCCCGAAATTGGGTGAGCTACGCCGAAGATCCACCGCTACGTCCCAAACCCGACCGGATACTACCCTTACTAGCTTGCCTTGCGGCTTGACGAGCTGATAGTGCAATCCTCGTAATACATGCTTGGCAGAACGGGAGTGATTATCCTGCACAAAGTCCAGGTCGCGTCCAGAAACGCTTTGAAAGGTCTTGCGGTTGAAGCTTTCCAGAAAAAATCCGCGCGCATCACCAAAGACCTTGGGTTCGAGAATCAGCACTTCGGGAATATCGGTAGGAATGACGTTCATACTTTCTCCTGCAAAATTCTAAGTAAATACTGGCCGTATCCGCTCTTGTGCAGAGGTGCAGCCAGGTTTTCGATCTGCGTGTTGTCAATCCATTTGGCCCGCCAGGCGATTTCTTCCGGACAGGCAATCTTCAAGCCTTGACGCTTTTCAATAGTGGCGATGAACTGGCCCGCTTCCAGCAAACTTTCGTGCGTACCGGTGTCCAGCCAGGCAAAACCACGACCCAGAGTTTGCACCTGCAGCGCGCCTTGTGCCAGATAAACGCGATTCACGTCGGTGATTTCCAATTCCCCACGGGGTGAAGGTTTGAGGCTAGCCGCAATCTCACATACCTGCTCATCGTAAAAGTACAGGCCGGTCACCGCGTAGTTGCTTTTGGGTTGGGCAGGCTTTTCTTCAATAGAGAGCGCCTTGCCGCTATGGTCAAAATCCACCACGCCATAGCGTTCTGGGTCATGCACGTGGTAGGCAAAGACCGTAGCCCCTGAAGTCCGGGTATTCACGGCTTGCAGTTCACTTTGCAGGTCATGACCCCAGAAAAGGTTGTCACCCAGGACCAAGGCACTGGGGGCATCACCCAAGAAGTCGCGACCAATAACAAAAGCCTGTGCAAGTCCATCCGGTGTTGGCTGCACCGCATATTGCAGATTCAAACCCCACTGGCTGCCATCACCCAGCAATTGAGAGAAGCGTGGCGTATCCTGTGGTGTGGATATGATCAGTATCTCGCGTATGCCCGCCAGCATCAGTGTGGAAAGCGGATAATAAATCATCGGCTTGTCGTACACCGGTAAAAGTTGTTTGCTGAGTGCCTGGGTTACCGGATGCAACCGGGTACCGGAACCTCCTGCTAAGATAATACCTTTGCGTTGAACTTGCTTGGGGTCACCACTCATGCCGTTGCTCCGTATTGCTGGTTCATCCATTGCCGATAGGTACCGCTGGTGACGTGCTCCACCCATTCAGTATGGTCGAGATACCATTGTACGGTGCGCTCCAGTCCTGTGGTGAAAGTTTCCTGTGGTACCCAGCCGAGTTCGCGGCCAATCTTGCTGGCATCAATAGCTTAACGGCGATCATGGCCGGGGCGGTCAGTGACAAAAGTAATTCGAGTTCGATAGCTTTGGCCGTCTGTACGTGAACGAAGACGGTCAAGTAAGTCACAAAGCGTATGCACCACATCGATGTTACGCACCTCATTGTGCCCACCAACAATGTAGGCCTCACCCTGTTGTCCAGAATCCAGAACTCGGGCGATGGCGCGGCAGTGGTCATCAAAAATTATACCCAACTTTTTATAGCGTACCAAGACCCGAAATATATCCCCAAGACCATCTCAAAACATATCATAAACCACCTTACATCGGAACTTCGAAATAAACATCATTGTAAATTTGCTCTCCCGCTTACTATCTCTTGACGTTAATATGTCGTATATCATCGCCTAACTTCGTTGCTTAATTAGTATTTAATTACGTCAAAGCTTAGATGAACAACACTATATTTAAATACCATAGCATCAGTTTAACCTTTGGTTAATTGATATGTGTAATAATGTTAGAATATAATTTCTCTGCGGCAAAACCAGACTTGATGAAAGAAAAGTCATTTGCAATGGTGTTACGCGCCATGTCACCTATTTTCTTTCTATAGATTGGATCAGAAACAAGTTTATCTAGAGCAATCTCCCATGAATGCCTATCATTTGCGATAATACCATTAAAACCATCAGTTATGCATCGCGTTAATGTGTCCGTGGCTGAAGCAATAGTAGGAATACCCCATGCAGATGCTTCAAATACCTTCAGCTCAGATTTTCCTTGATTAAAAACATTATCCTCAAGAGGAGCGATGCAAATATCACACTGACCAATGATCTCAAAATAACCAATAGAATCTAGTGGAGGGTGCTTTTCGATTCGGTCATCACCCAATGCGTGCAAAAAATCTGGTAATTGAATAAAACCAACAACAACTAATTTGACATTCCTATACCGGCGCATTATAGAATACAGCGGTTCCGCTGCAATCAAGAAATCTGCATTATGAGTTGGTGATCCAGAAAAATAACCCACTCGAATATAATTATCTTGCCGACTCAAAGAAAGAGTTTTAGCAATCTCAACTTGGAAATTGCTCAGTGAGTTTTTAATAACAAATACGTTTTTATTTAAAGGTGAAATTTCATTAGCCAAATACGGGGTTGTAGTTGTTACTGCGTCTGCTAACTGAATAACATGCCGATAAAATCGTGCTTCTTCACGATATGGGCTTGCCCATTCAGAATTTAACAATTCCGGTATCTTAGAAATACCTGGTACAGTGATTTTTTGTAGAAAAACTATTTCATCAAAAACAAGATCATCTATATCAAATATAATTTTAACACCATTTTTTCTGTATCTACTAATTAAGTTTTTTATAGCTGTACTTTGTTCCACGCGGATGAATACAGCGATGGTTGGATGCAAATCTGTAAACCATTGTTCACCAACCTCACCGGAATAAATAACACCACAATTCCATCCTTTCGTAGAAAGATAATCTATAAGATTAAAACAACGATATCTTAGCGTCTGAAATTTAACATGCTTAAATTCCGAAATGAAAATTATATCAATATTATTTGCATTTTTAAATAAATTTTTTACAAGATATTTATTTGCAATATCATCATCTCTATTGATAGCCTCTTTTGTTTCAATAGAATGATCTTTGCTACTTGAATGGACGGAAGAACTTTCAACCCTTTGTTTGTCAGAATCAACTTTTCTTGTCACTTCCAAATCGCTACGAAGTTCCCAGTTTTTATTAATAATTTTTTCGCAAAATTGTGCAGCTTTCGACAAAGCTTTTGAAGGTTCAGACCAATATTTTATCGAATTGTAATTGGGCATAACTGGATCATAAATTAAATTACCATCTATTAATTTATTATCAAAATTAATATTTTCAACGTCTGAATAACAATTTGCTATTATACTCAAATCTTGTTCGCTAATATCTCCATCTTGTATTCTTTCATATATAACTCGCCACTGAAGCCCCTCATGTGACCATTTTGCATTTCTATTTTTTATCAAATAAGATAACCAACCAATTATAGCTTTTGATTCTATTTGATTGATACTACGGACAGGGAAATGAGCTAGTTTCACTTCTAAAATGGCAAAATGCAAATGACGAACACTAAAGTCAAAGTCATGATTCCCTTGCCAAATTTGCACAAAAATAGATTCATCACCAAAATTAGGAATCACCACTTTTCTTAAACTTTTTTTAGCATTCCTACGAGTGATTCTTCGCAGAGGATCAGAGATATCGTTATAACCAATCCCTATCGGTACATAATTAGCCCATTCAAAAAAATATTTAGTATCCTTATGTTGTAATGTTCTTCTTAAGTAATCCTTATCATTTGAATTAATAAATTCATCAGCATCAATAATAACCAAAAAATCGAATTTTTCATGCTTTGTTAATTCAGTATAGCGTCTAATCATTTTTTCTTTCTGTGAGTAACCAGCCTCCATATCTGATTCTATTTCGATTGAAATGCCTTCTCTTTTCAAACTTTCTAAAATATCTCTTGTTCCATCTGTTGATCCGTTATCTATAATTATCAGCTTATCAAAAAAAATGTGATTATGACGTATAAATGATTCTATAATATCAGCTTCATTCTTAACCATGGTTAATAATATAATTTTTTTAAATTGTTCAGAATTTTCGCTGTGATCAATTTGAGAATCACAAAAATTATCGTTATTCGATTCGTTGATTTTTCTCTCAAGAATCTTCACATATTCTTTTTGCTCGAGTAGCATTTTGTTATAATCAGTGCTAATATCTTCAATGGTTTTTTTATAGTCTATTTTTGTAGAGTATAATTCATATTTATATTTTCTTATTTTTAAATAAATATTAATCACTGGTAGATTAAGAAATTTGTTTACTAGATAAATTTTTACAAAAAAAATAGAACTTTTAAGCTCGACATTTCTTTCTGTAGATTGATATAATTGATATATAATTGATTCTTTAGAATAACCAAATTCTAGCCTTCGCATATAGTAAGAGAGTCCTTCATGGTCTGGCCTTCTATTTAGAATGAGCAAATAAGCCTCGTTAATAAAGCTTGAGCCTTCAAACTTAAGCAACCGCTTTATATCCTTTCCTTCTTTCATTTTTATCCTTTGTTTGTTTGAATTTAAATTTATGTTATAAATTATCAAAACTATCACATTTTAATGATTGTAATAGACGCCCTATCTTATCGAAATAATCTGCAATTTCAATTTAGATCATGATGCTTTCACTCTTTTTATTGCCAGACCTGAGATCGCCAATCCGAACAGCGTCATAACAATCAAGACTAATAAAGTATATGGAATATTATAGTAACTAGGAACAACACTCCCGAAATAACCATGATGAAAATAATCCACTGCATCAATCAAAGGAAAGTATAATAAATAACTACGATACGGCTCAGGAATAATAAATGTTGGAATAAATACCCCGCTAAATGGTAGCATTAGATATAAAAAAATATGTGATGTTTTTTCTATAGTTTCGCTCAATTCTGCTAGACCTGCCATAATCAGTACAAATCCAAAGGAAAACCAAATGATCAACATATAACCTAATGCCATCGTCAAGACGCTGGCGGGGTAATGGCAGATACCTATCACGACAAAAATCGGAAACAAGAACAAAAAAACAGCCATACTACTGGAAAATTCCAGAAAAATTCGCGAATACACAATATCCATTGGTCTGATAGGTTGATGGTGTAAAAGTGCTCGATTGATATTAATGGCACCAGTCACACGACCTGTACCGTTTCTCCAAAACAGTAAAGTCGGGTAGCTGACCGCAAGATATTCTGCAGGACTGATTCCATATGGGTATGCAGAATCAATAAATGAAAAGATAATCATTACACCAATCACAAAAAGGGCTGGCTCTGCAATCATCCACAGCATCCCCAGCCCTTCCCGTCCAAATCGGGTGACCGTTTCCCGCAACATCAACGCCCAGATCACCCGCAGTTGCAGGCGCAATTGATACCAAAATGTTTCCTTTGGTGCGCTACCGTTCATGGTGTTCCTTCACGCCTGCATACAAGATGCTTATCACGCCCCAGACCATTAGAGAAACAATCAATACCGCGAGAATATCCTCAAATCGTTTGGGTGCCTGCGGTGCATCCGGCAAATTTGGGCGGCTTATTGTTTCCAGATACAGCTCCTGCTTCTGAGCCGTCAACCGTGCCTGTTCCAGCGACGTCACCGCCGCTTCCAACAACTTTTGTGCCAGCAATTGATTGACGGTCAGCCTTTCAAATTCAATATCCTTGCTGGCTAGTGATTCCCTGTCCCCAGTCACCTTGGACTGTTCGGCAGCAATTTCGCCTTTCAGCGCCTGAATACTGCTTTTGAGAACTGGTATCTGCGGGTTGTCCGGAGCGTGAGCGGCAATGGACTGTAATTCGGTTTGCATGGCGATTAACTGGTCCTGCAATTTGCTGACCATGCCGAGTTGCAAACTGCTTTGTGCGGGTGGGCTGAATACCCGGCGGTTATTGCGGTATTCGGCCAGGGCCAGGGTGGCATCCCTTAGGGTCCGTTTGGCTTGTTCAACATCTTGCTTGGCATAATCCACAGCGCGATGGCGGGCCGTATCATTCAGTTGATTGACTATATCCTGACTTTTTTCCAGTAAAAAATCATTAATTTTCTGGGCATTATGGGCGTTAAAAGCACGGACTTTCAGTTCGCTGATGCCGTTGGTACTGTCCAGCGTATCGGCCACCATATTCTGGTAGTAACGCCACAGGCGCACCATGGATGAATAAGGATGAAACACGCCACCAAAGCGGTTGAAAATATCTATCTGGTCGTTGCCATAAACCTGCTTCAGCGGATACAGCTTGTTGACCGCCATCATGCCGTCCCAGGACGAAATGTAAGAACTGATGGTCTGTGCTGCACTGGTGGAATTACTGCCGCCCAGATTACTGAGCAGGGAGGCTAGTCCACTGCTACTCACCCGCTGGTTGGGACTGTACACCACAAAACGGGCTTCGCTAATGTAAATAGGAGAAGCTATGAACCCAAAATACAGGACGGAAAGCCCTGTAGGAACAAGGACAATCCAGATAAACAGTTTGTTCAGATTCTTGATTCGTGTCCAAAGTGGTTTGATCACACAGCATCCTTAAAAGTTATTAAAACCATTCTGCATAATCAACACAGTCTGACAAGCCTTGAAAAAATCCTAGTTACATTAGCGTTGCGAGTCCAAAGCCTTCACAATGGCCGCTTGTGCATTGTGCGAAAGCTGGGGTGTTTCGTCAACCTTACACATGTTACGCATTCAGCATCGCCTGGACTTTCTGCCTTACGGCTCAATTTTCTTTTTCGCGGATATTTTCTTGCGGCATAATGCCAATCGTGATGGTTCCCGTCATCCAGTAATCCACCCCTTTGGTCCATAATCTCGCCATGCAGGTCAGTAGGGTGTCGATGGCCGGATCACTTCGCCAGCAAAGGCAGTGCGGGACATTTGAAAACTCTCGCCAGAATCCTAGCCGAGACGTAAAAAATGGTTTGGCAAGAATTCCAACCCATTGTTTTATTTGGTGCTGGCGAGAGGAATCGAACCCCAGACCCACTGATTACAAATCTCAAAGCCGGGCATTTATGGCACTTTATCAACCCCCATGTATCTTGATGTATCAAACACTTAGGCAGATACTACGGCTAAGGACAATACACCGTACCCTTGAGCAGCGCCGCCATAGAAGTGCTACAGGCCCGCGCAGAGGCTAATGGCGCACAAGGATGGGTATTCCCCAGCACTGGCAAGACAGGGCACCTTGTAGAGCCTAAAAAGGGCTGGGCGCGATTACTGGAGCGGGCTGGCATCGAGGACTTGCGTATTCATGATCTACGCCGGACCCTGGCAAGTTTCCAGATCGATGCTGGAGTATCTTTGGCCGTTATCGGCAAGGGGCTAGGGCACCATTCCCAGCAAACCACCGCCGTTTATGCAAGGCTGGCGCAAGACCCTGTTTCCGATGCCTGGCAGAAAGGCACCGATGCCATTCTCGTGGCCGCTGGCGTTAAGCCCACTGCTGCGGTTGTGTCTTTGAAGAAGGGGCGCAAACATGCCTGAGATCAGCCGTTTTTACGGTATCGTGTTAGCGATGTTTTGGCGGGATCATTTGCCGCCCCACTTTCATACTTAACTATGCAGGGCATGAGGCCGAGATCGGACTGGACGGCACCCTATTAGCCGGAAGCCTGCCGCGCCGCGCTCTGCAACTGGTGGAGGACTGGCGCACAAAACACCTGGACGAACTGGCCGCCAATTGGGAACACGCCAGCCGAAAAGAACCCATTCACCCCATCGAGCCATTGGAGTAATCACCATGCTACATATCACCGAAGCAAAAGCACTACCCGGCCATCGCCTGCACGTCCGATTCAGCACGGGACAAGAGGGCGATGTGGACCTATCCCAAGAACTGACTGGCTCGGTATTCGACGCATTACGGGATGATGACCTGTTCAGCCGGGTAGAGGTCCACAGCCTGTTCCATACCGTGACCTGGCCCAACGGCGCAGACCTTGCACCCGAATATCTGCTGGACCTGTTACAGCACCAGCAAGGGCACGCAGCATGAAAACCGACTATGACGCCACCGACGATATTCTGGTGCTCCACTTCACCGATAAGCCGGTCAGCCGCGAAGTGTCGCAAGACTGGAACCTGAATATTGCCTATGCCGATGACGGAAGCATTGTGGAGATCGTGATCCTAGACGCCAAGGCATCCGGCGCATGGCCTATACCGCAGCACGCAGCACGCAGCATGATGATTTGAGTTGTACCGCCGATTCATAGCCCGACGGGGCGAAAACGGGAAACCCTTCTCCCGCTGGAATCGGCACCTATTCCCGAAGGAAGCGCAGAGAAGGAGCGCATGATGGCCGTACCACAGTTGCTAGAGCCAGAATATTACACCCTGGCAGAAGTGGCGGAGAGGTGGGAAAGATCAGAGGATGTGCTGCTGCGGTTAGGGGCAGAGGGGAAGATTAAATGTGGCTATTACACTGACCACCCTATCGACGCGCAATTAAGGTTTATCCCGTCACTAGATCGCCCCTTCCGCTACCCACTTTTTCACATAAACCAAGAAGAATCCGAAGCCCTCGGTTGGGCTTCTACAATAGCAATTAGCAGAAATGGAGGTGGTTGGTGACCGCGTCGGCGGTACGGTTCTGGCTGCGGGCGCTCCCGATTTCCTGTTTGATTTCTTTGAAGCCGGCTTCGATTTTCCAGCGGGCGCCATAGTATTCGATGATCTGGGTGACGGAGAGGGTCAGATCCGTCGTGAAGAAAGGCCACCCACTGGGTTTTGCGAAAGACCCAGACGACCCGCACCGGGCAGCGCAGGGTTTTGAGCAGAAAGACCTGATCATAGGCGCGTATCTCCCGCGCTTTGCCCCAGAATATCTGAGCGGGCAGAACCCAGCATGGATTCAGCCACGGGATTGACATCCGTGATCCGACCTTGGGTGTCGGTCGTTATCACCCCGTCACCAATGGAATGGAGGGTGACTTCCGCCCGCTCCTTGGCCTCCCACAACATCAGATCATGGGCCGATCTTTCACGCTGCCGGTCTTCGCCGATGCGGCGAAAGGTCCAATAGCCGAAGGTCGAAAGCAGCAGCAGAGCCAGCATGGCAGCCAAAGGTCCGGTCATCCGATTCCACCAGGCGGCCAGCAGAAAGGAACGCGGCAGTCCCACACCGGCCACCAGCGGATAGCCCCGCACCTGGTTCCAGGCCCCGAGCCGCCATTGATTGACTGCCGTAGCCAGGCCATAAAAGCTGGCAGAGCGGGCCTGGGGATGCGCCCGGATGGACTGGGCAGCAATGCCGTTTTGGGGGGCACCAAAGGTGCTTTGCGTGGGCGGCGGATAACGGCTTTCCAGAAAGCCATCCCGGCACAGCAGAAAGACCGAACTCAAGGCAGGAAGCGGCAGATTGCGCCAAAAAGGGAATTGGCCGTGTTGCAAGGGCAGCAGGGCCACCACGTTGGCAACCACGGAATGTCGATAGGGCGTCCCTTGTGCCCCCAGGAAAAGTGGTACCACCCAGTGTGGATGATGGGGGTGTCCCGGATTACGCACCGGCAAAGGGGGACCGACGCATTAGGCACCGATGATGGGACATTACGGTGATCACCTGAAAAATCCGTTGCGTCATTCTCATCAGATGATGCGTCAAGCCAAGGGTAGAATCCATCACCATTCAGGCAGATCGTCGCCTTTGGCTGGCGGGTTACTTCTGACCTTGTTCAGAATCTCCTGAAAGTCAGCAGGGCTTGCATTACTGCCGCGCCGTTTGAAGAAATCGGCAGCCGTTTCCACGGCACCGACCTTTTCAGCGAGAGCAACCGTGATCCACTGATTGAGTGATACCCCATCTTCCCGTGCCAGCCGTTGGGCAGCGGTCTTGAGGGATTGTGGCAGTTTCAGGGCATAGGCGGCCTTGTTCATTGGCGAACCTCCATCAAAAGTTGTTTGGGTAGCCATAGGGGGAGATTGAAGCGGGGCGCAGCCACCGCGAAGTGCGCCATGTTGAAAGTAATTAGAGCATCAGCGTGACCGTTTACGGCGGCCTCCAGAACCATTTCATCGTTCGGATCGTTGAGTTGTGGCCGCCAGTGGAAATGAATGTCTACCGGGCTGCAAAGGCCAGCAAAAGCGTCCAGGAATCGACCGACCTCTTGAATGGTCAGCTGAGACACTGCTAATTGCTCGGGTCTTGTCAGTACCGCTTCGTACTCCATGAACAAAGCGGGTGTTGCCAATACGGTTATCTGCCCCAACCCGACCAGCCGCATTACAGCGTGGCTGGCCCCCAAGTTACTACGCAGGGCGCTGGTCAGTACGGAGGTATCGAGAACGATTTTTAGCATATCTCATAGGATATCACAAAAATGAAAGAATGATGATTTTCGAGAGGCGACAATTTACAATGTCACCAAGACATTAAATGTTCCAGAAGGTGACAGGACAAAAGTGACGGTTACAGAGGCGGCAAAGCTGGCCGGGATTGCAAGACAGCATTTCTACCGGGCATACATTAACATCGGTAAAATTCAGTCTGGATTTCATCAAAGATTCTCTGGTTGAAACATCCTGGTCGTGCATCTCACCACACCCGGTAAATCCCCAAAAATCGAAGCTGGAACAGCTGGAAACAGGGCCGCCGATGACGCGCAGAAAAACCCGGTGTACCTAAAATTCCATTTGGCTCTTCGCTGATTGGCAATGAGGTGTTCCAACACACTACAAGGCACAGCATTTCTTGTATTTCTTTCCGCTTCCACATGGGCAAGGTGCATTTCTATCGATTTTTTCAACTTGTACGGGTATTGGTGGATTCAAAGCGTTTTCCAAGTCAGTCAAATCTTCCGGTGACTCAAAGCCTATGATGAATTGCCATCCTCTTGACTCACAGGTTTCAGCCACATATTGGGCGGTAGCTTCGGACTCAACACGCACGATTATCGGTCTTTTCTTGCTGCCTAATTTTGCCATTTGTCATGTTCCCTTAGTCTAATATTTGAGCCACCAACGAGACTTTATGCCTCATTTTGTACCCAGTACATCTCCGTATCCCAATCCCTCTGCGCCTGGCGCCGGATGGCACGGCGCTGTTGTTGCAGCCAAGCCTTCAGGGGCTCTTCTGACTGCAACTTCTGCAGGTCCACTTGCATTCCCACTACGGCCGCCCGCATCTCCCGCAGCGTCTCCTCAAAATCCCGCATCAAATCCCGGCGGGTGAGAGTGAAGAAAGTCGGCACCCCCACGCAGGCCGATGCCCGCGCCTGAATTTCCTCCACCTGATGCTGCAGCCCTTCGACATGCGCCTTGAGCACCCGGTTGTAGGTTTTAAGGGTCTCTTCTCCCCAGGTCCCCAACATCTGCTCGTCGATTTGTCCCAGTTCCTGCTGCAGGGCCAGAAGCTGCAGCAGATCCTTTTCGGTATAAGCCTGATTGGCCCGTTGCATCAGAACCGTTTTGTGAAGTCGCCGCTCGGCATCCGGCTCCCGATCCGGGTGAATCACCCGAACCAGCTGCCGGTAAATCGTCTGCAGCGCTTGACGGATCTGTTCCGCCTGGGCGGCCCTTTGACTCTCCCGGCCACTTTGTGCCGATGTTTGCCCCTTCTCCCGGGAAGGCTCTAGCGCTTCCGGGTCGTCGCCGCCTTCTGCATTCTCCTGACGCGCTGCCGCCAATTGCGCATCCAATTGCGCCGCCGACCGTTCGCGCAGCATCTGTTCCACGAACGCGACCAAGGACTCCGGGGATTCTTCGGCTATGGCTTCGGGAGGCAGATCAAAATACTCGGCGACGGCACCGCGCAACGCTGTGTCGTCAAGAGGACTCTCGGGCTCGGGCGTATGCCGCTGGTAAATCTCCTGAATCGCTCCATGAGATGCGGTCCCCTCCGGGACCTCCTGAAGCAAACCCAGGGCCAGTTCGCTGATCGACTGGGACAAAGTCGCCCGGGCGACCTTGCCGAACCGCAGCGTCTGACTGCTCGCATCCAGCTGCAGCAACAGATCCTGGCGCAATGCCTGAAACTGCTGCTGCACCGGCACCAGTTCTTCTAAGGCGCGCCGCTGGATCTGCGCCATGGTCGTCTCCCAGTCCTGAATGTCCCGTTGAATCCGGGCAATCTGCCGACTCAGCCGATTAAAGCTTTTCTGAGCAGCGGATAAGGGCACGCTGGGCGCGGACGTAATCACCAGACTTGCTGCAGAAGACCGTTGGGAATCCGTCATTTCGGGGTATTCCAGCAGGGAGATCCAGCCCTGATGGGGAGCATCATGGTATTCCCTGCGCCTGAGAGAGGCTTCTCAAGGGAATATAGGCGATATGCACACAGGCTTCTCCCATTCTCTGAGACGAACCTACTCGGCAGCGCTATCCATGACGAACCCATCAGCAAGTCATCCGTTATTGCTGTCTAGGTGTTTCAAAATCCCCTGCGCAGTTCGCAAAACACCCGACTAACCACTACCGAAAAAACAAAATAGAAAATCCCGACAATAATGCCGATGATGTTCGTCAGCGCACCTGTGTCATATCCTCCAAAAAACTGGCTCATCACCCCAATGGCCGAAAAGAAATCAAAAATCACCAGCAAAATGAAAACCACCGAAATAATTCGGGGGGTAATCATCTCTTCAAAATTAGAAAACAGGGCTTTAATCATGTTGTTTCGCGGGCACCCTCTGACCCCATGCCCAGGGCGGATAGCCTCTGTCCCGCTTCCTCCTTATCGCGTTGCTATCCCCATAAAACCGGTCACCTGGCGGCGTCCTGTCGTCCGCACGTTTAACTACCCCGGGGCCGTCTACCCCGCTTGGGCTGGCCATGTTCTTTCAACAGGGATTCTCCACGCGCCTGCAGCACATCCGCATCTTCCTGAAGGGCTTTTTCGATGGCGGCGATAAAGTGTCGAGAGTCCCATTCCGGAGCCAGCGCCTGTGCCGCCCGCACAAAGCGCTTGTCCTGCGCCATTCTGTCCTTGCGGGCTGATGGGGACTGCATCAGCCGTTTTTTTGCGGCCTCAATTCTGGCCAGCGCCGCTTTCTGACGCTCCAGAATCGCTGCCTGTTTTTTCTCCAGATCCGCGATTCGCTGTTCTGGAGTCCGACGCACCCGTTTTTTACTTTCTGTCATGTTCTGTCCTTCAGTGATTCACTTTATCGGCAAACTCTTTCCCCGCCTTGAACTTGATACTTTTCTTGGCAGGCACTTCAATTTCCTGTCCCGTAGCCGGGTTCCGCGCTTTACGCGCGGGTTTATCCACGATCTCAACAGAACAGAATCCGGGGAAGGTGATTTTTCCGGCGACCAGCAATTCGGTCTCCAGAGTATGTCGAAACACCTGGTAACATTTTTCTGCGTCCGCTTTGGACATGGCACCATGCAAGGCCAGTGCGGCGACAAATTCGGATTTATTCATGAGAGACCTCTTTCAAAAATATGCACCTCTGGAATGTAGAGGAATGTCATAAAATGCGCAATGCAGTGTATGGACAGGCGATGCGTGGTGGATAGTATTTACCCGAAGAAGTGATGTCGGTGATCAGCGTCATTTCATCAAAAGCTACGATTATTCTGATTGACTTGTACGCGCATCGCCGTACCGGGCTTGAAATGTACAGTGCGTTTCTCGGGGACATCCACCGATTTCCCCGTCTTCGGATTCCGCCCCGCGCGGGCCGCAATAATGTGCAGGGAAAACACCCCAAAATCCCGAATCTCAATACGCTCCGCCTCGGCCAAGGCGTGGGCACAATGATCAAGGATCAATCCGACGGCCATAATGACATCCTGTCGTGATAAGTCTTTGTATCCCTGAACACGTAACTGATGATAGATATTTTCCATCATGGTTGATTTATTCATCGTTCTTTCTCTGGCTTGCTGTAGGTTAGTTATGCAATCGGATTGGGATGTTAGAAGATATGCCATGCACATAAAAAGCGCTACCCGACTTAACGCACTACCTACTTTTGCCGACCCAACAGTGGGGGGCAAGATACAAGCAGATATGCATTATTTTAATAAACGGAAACCAAAGCATAGCCTTTTTCTTGGTAGGCGATGGTAGAGATGAAGCCACTCTCAACCGGTGTCACGCTCGGAATCAACATGCTCGGAGATACGTCCATACCGTGTAGCGCCACGCCACAAGCCTGAAACTGGATGCCTTTCTGGCTGAGCTTCTGGATTTCTCCCTGAATCCCCGCGATATCTCTTTCTTCTGTGTAAGGTATGCCCCGACGATCTTTGGTCAGAAATGCGACATCTGGACCGATAAAGACCACGATGAAGTGCGGCGTCACCTTTTGTTGCAGAAGTTGCTTGCGTGTTAAACCGATGACCTGAACCAGGTGATCCACAGCCGCCGGGTTACGCATATTCACCAAAAACACGGCCTTTGCATTATGCAAGCCGGATAGTGCCGTAGTGTCATTGAGCTTTTCAGCCTGGGCATTGGTGAATAGGCAGCCAATAGAGAGAAACAGAAAGGCCAGAATAAAACGTTGCATGGGAATATCCTCCTTGATGAGCGGCTACTGAACGACAGCCTCGGGATGTTTATGAATCAGTGCCACGTAAGCCGGATTCATTTCCTGCTTGGAGAAAAACGCTTTCCAAGTGGTGATCGGCAATAATTGTGTTGGCGGTGGAGCAAAAACCAAGTCCTGATGGCGGACCAGTACGTGACAGGCGATACAGCTGCCTACTTTGCCATAAGCCAGGACTTTACCGGTAGGATCATAGGCTGCCATGATCCAGTTGCGGTCTGAAGGATCAAATTTTGCGGCCTTCAGCATGGCGGTAACGCCAACCAACTGTTTGTGGGCATTGTAATTTTCTTTGATCACCAGGCTACTGTTACTATAGCGGGTCACTTTCAGTATCCCACCGGCTTTTTCTATACTGGATATTGCCAAAGGGTTGGCCAAGTCCACAGTGTATGGATCCACCGTCCGAGATCCCAGCTGAAAGGGCGTGCTTCCGGGCATTATGGCGTGCGTTTTTTGCAAAATTTGCACTTCTTTCCACAGAGCTTCAGGAGTGGGTCCGGCTGCATGCGCCCAAGCCCAGCTGGAAAAAAAGCAGGTGACGGTAAACAGAACGGCAATTTTCAGTTTTGACATGCGTCCTCTCCTCAGCCTCTAAACTACTTCACCGATATATTACAGAAGCTGGCTTGGACCAAAAGCAGGAAGTAGGCACTTATTATAGATGGTTTTGCACAGAATCGCTGGTCTTAAGTGATTACTGGGCATTTTTTGGTTGAATGGGCAAGACCAAGAGCACCATCAGCAAACACTGCAGCTACATTTGACCCCTGTAGCGTTTGAGTAGTGCTGGATAATCCGTCAGTAACCGGTACGGATTTGTTATTTTAATATTGCAGAGGCTTGGATAACTAACTTTAAGAAAAATCTGCCATTTGAACATTTTCTAAAAAAGTACGCTCCATTCTGTAATCAATGGAGCGTTAATTGCTCGGTCTTACACTGAAAACTAATCCATCCTGAATTTTGAATCGTCTGACAGAATCATTCACGGAGGAGGCGGCGGCTGCGGCGGACCCGGTTGCTGATAATAAGCACCAGGACCTACCGGCCCTCCAGGCGGAGGAGGTGGTGCGGGATGTGCATAATAACCGGCAGGTCCCCTGGGTGGGCCGGGACGGTAGGCATAACAGCCCGCCAATGCCGCCAAAAGACCCAGGATAGCTATACGTAAAACAGATTGCCACACGTGTCGTCTTAACACGCAAAGAGCTTTATCCAACATGTGGTTTCTCCTCTATGGATCGGGTGTTACTTCATCAATCAATCACGGGTGTCCGTAAATCAATTAATCTACTCATACCACTTTTCCGCTTTGTGGTCATGTTTTTCGAATTAAGCGGAGCATCCCTATAATGATGAACAGGTTATACTCATCAAGCTCCCCGCCAGGAGGCTATGGAAACAAGCTTAGCTGACTTACCTGAATTCATCTGAATCATATAGTCGGGAAGAAGCCCTGGTGAAGATTGTCGCTTTAATGCAACAGATACAGCGAAGAATGGTTGGGCTCGCACTGAGAACTCATGGATTCAGCGAAGTAAACTTTTATGTATGTTATGCAGAATGCTGAATTTGTTAATAATCTCATTCTAATGGAACCTTTGGCATATATCCTGCTGTCCAAGAGCTAAGTTTGCCAGTGAGGTTGTCATGCCTACTGTCATAACCCAAATGGCGGTTTGATTGTTGGGGAATGACTTCAAGTTATTCTTTCAGAATCAGGCTTTTTTAGTTTAAACAGACAGGAGATTCCGATGATCCAGAAAAAAATTGGGTTAACCGCATTCGCCCTTGCGCTCACTTTGCCCATAGCTGCGGAGGCATCCGTATATGACGTGATGAACCAGATTGGTGTTTCAGGCAGCCTACAGGGCGCCACCAATCAGTATGGAAATACCACCGGCGGATTGGGTCTACGCGCCAGTCTCTACAATGGCGGGTTGTTTGGTACTGCGAAATATCGTCACGAATTCGGAGCTACCTATCAGGGCTATACTGGTGGCAATACCAATACGATCGGACTCAAACTTGGCTATCTTTTCAATGCCAGCAACATGCTGGCTGTTGGGCCCTACGTAGGATATGAATATAACCGCTTTGCCCAGTCCAACAGTTACTATGACTATCATTCTTCCCTCAGTACCAATGGCTTGGGTGGTGGTTTGTATGCGGCGGCCTCGTTACCCGTCGTCAATTTGACAGGATATATCGGATACCTTGGTGGTATTTCAGAGACCCAACACGTCTCAGGGTTGGCACCCACGACATTCAACAGCTCATCGGATCTGTTGCAAATGGGTGTAAATGCTTATTACCCATTAATGGCAAACGTCTCCCTTTATATTGGATTACACGATGATGATTTCACCCAGCATGGTGCACCCAATATATTGCGGGGAGATGTGGGCTTAGGAATGCAGTTTTAGCCCATTCATTAGCGCAATTTTTGATGCCATATACGGAATCCAGGGTAAAAAGATGCTCTGGATGTCCATTTTATCTCTGAGTATGAGCACATGGGCCGAATTTTTTCGCGGAGATGACTGACCACATCAATTAAATAAATCAGTTCTCGATAAGTGGTTTCTACTATTTCAGCTACATAAGGAATCTATGATGGAACTCAAAACCACAATAAAAGTCTTTTTGTTTTCCTTGGGGGCTGTCTTCTTATCTGGATGTATGATATTCCCTCACAGAGGGTACGGCGATCATGGCTATTATCATCAGAGAGGCTGGCAGGGATACAACAACCAATATGGAGGTCATCGCCCGCCGCCGCCGGTGTATGGTCCTGGTTCTGGAAATTATCGGTATGGCAACTAGCCTTCAGGTTAAAAATCAGATCGTGTGATCTATAACATCCTTAATAATTAAGGAGTGGAAAATGTCTCATAAATCCATTTTTATGCGTATTCCTTTGGCGCTTGCTGGCGCAGGATTGCTGTCCTGCTTTGTTCCCGCAGCTGCCTCACCCTTTGATATTAGCGTATTGCTGGGTGATTTTGGCATTAATATTGGTAATAACGGATGGCCTCAGCAGTATGCCTACTTTCAGCCTCCCGCTGGTTATACCAGTTATTACAGCCAACCGCTTTATGCGCAGTATATCATGTGGTATTACTATCCTCAGTCTTATTATCAGTACTATCCATCCCCCCCTCCACCGCTACAGGCAGGAGCCCCGCCCCCTCCGCCACCGCCTGCTGGTGCACCGCTGCCACCGCCCGGTAATTTTTTCCATTATCTGGGCGTGCGGCAACCCCCTCCGCCCCCACCTGGGGCGGCACTACTCCAACCTCCTGGGCCACCGAGGGCTTATCCATTCCATCCGGATAGACCGAGATTCGGCCCGCAGCCGAACAGGCCGAGACCCGAAAGTCCAGAGTTTTATCATGGGCCAATTGGAGGCCCCGCACGGAGTGGCCCGGGGCCTCAGTTCCAGAATGGTCCCGGCAGGCCTGGAAGCCCGCAGTTCCAACATGGGCCGGTTGGAGGAAGGCCACAAGATGGTGGCCCCGGCAGACCTGGTGGGCCGCTTTTTCAACCTCGACCGGCTGGTGGGCCGCCACAGCCTGGACCAGGGCCGCAATTTCAGCAAGGACCGGCCGGAGGTCCTCCACATGAAGGACCCGGAAGACCGGGGCCACATTAGTCCTTCGAAAGGAAGGTCGCAAATTGCAGGTACAGTTACCAATTGGAACAGCTAATGAGAGATGGGCAACTTGCCTAAGGTTGCTCGTCTCTGGCCTATATGACCTCCTTATTTGTAAAATATCGTAGATATGGGATTGGCTCGAATGCCGTCCTGTATTCAGATCATTAGTGAATTATGGCGCTATTGCATGAAAATTTTTATCATGCGATTTTTGTCATGTCCTATACCACATCGAATATATTGCAGGTTTATTTCTCTGCCAGCCATACCGGCTTCGCACAGGCAGGATTAAATGCTTAAATGTCGCTTATCGGCGACATTGTTATGTTTTTATGAAATCACCCAATTATCATGATCAACTAAATGATTTTATTTTATATTTTTTTAATATAAGAAAAAACTGTGCTCAGCAATTGAAAATATAAGCGTGTCCTTACGGCGACATACGTCGCCGTAAATGGTTGGTTATTAATATTTACAATATAATAATCATATGATTATAGATTTGGCATAGGATATGCTTAAATTCTATTATGTTTATTTTTATCTCAAAAAATAAAAACCCGCTTTTCTCATATGGTGTGCTGGGATTAAGTGCGATATTTGCGCTCTCAGGCGTTTCTGCTGCATTTGCAGATCCTTTTTCCTTTGCAACTGTCCAGAAATCTGCACAAAAGTTGTCCCGCAGGGCTTGGAAACCGCGCCCCATTTCCGCTGGCCAATATCTGCGCAGGCTGAGCCCGCAGGCATATGGTCGGATTCTGGACGTACACCCCCTCTGGCAGCGGCAGAGTTTACCGTTTGAAGTCGTGTTTTATCCACTGGGGCATACCTTTGTCCATCCCGTACAAATGAATGTCATTCAGCACGGGCGGTCTTTTCCGCTGCCCTACAGTGCCAGGCTGTTTGCTACCCATGGGGTGGTTAGTCAGTCGCAACTCCCGCGTAAAGGAGGATACGCAGGATTTTCTTTGCTTTACCCACTGGATACCCCTCCTTACCACAACGAGTTTGTGTCTTTCCTCGGTGCCAGTTATTTCCGTGCTGTCGGCAAGGGCGCCGTCTATGGAACTTCAGCCAGAGGCCTTGGGATAGATACGGCTTTACCTTCCGGTGAAATTTTTCCTTATTTCCAGGAGTTCTGGTTACAACGACCCAAACCCGGAGCGCGGCACATGATCATTTATGCCCTGCTGAATAGCCCTGTAATAACCGGGGCCTACCGGTTTACTGTGACCCCTGGAAAAAGTACACGCATCCGCGTACGGGCCGTTTTGTATCCGCGCAAAAAAATCAAACAGCTTGAAATTGCCCCGCTTTCAAGCATGTACTGGCATGGTCGTGGTCGAGGTATAAGAGCCGGGGACTGGCACCCTCAACAACATGATTCCAGCGATCTGATCATGGCGGCCCGTGATGGTCAATGGATCACAAGACCGTTGAATAACCCCCTGCACATCCAGGTGACCCGTTACATTCTCAATAACCCCGTTGGTTTCGGACTCTTTCAACAGGATCGCCGCTTTTCTAGCTATGAAGGATTAATTACACAGTATCAAAAAAGGCCCAGCGTCTGGATCCATCCGCTTGATCATTGGGGTAAAGGACAGGTAGAACTGGTAGAGTTGCCCACAAACAACCGTAATACCGATAATATCGTGACCTTTTGGGTCCCCGCGAAACCTTTACGCCCGGGTGAATCACTTCGGGTACATTATCAGATACGGTTTTTTCGGAACAACAAACAGCTCCCATCTGGCGGGCATCCAGTCGCTACCTTTTTGGGAAACGACCCGCACATGAAGGGCGCCAAGACATTGGTTGTGGATTTCGCCGGAGAGGGATTAGGTCATCTTCCAGCACAAACCCCCATGCACGCCCATTTTACGGTCGGAGCAGGGGTGCATATTCTCCATTCGTCAGTGCACTTCAATCCCTTGAAGCACCAATGGCAGGTGAACGCACAAATTCTCCCTGCCAGACATCATCCCCGTAACATCAGCCTGTTTCTGGCTTCACAAGGGAAAGTGCTTAGTGACACCTGGTTATATTTATTACCCCCTCAAAAGGAGGCAGCATAATGTATAGAAGCCCGGATAATTTCGATAGCCTGCATCCAATTCGCCCCAGTAACGACCCGTCCATCCACCCTGTTAGACTACCCACTGCTGCAACACATTACCTGGACAGGCTCGAGCTGTCTTCCGAACAACGGAAGTGGATAGAAAGCCAGGTCATAAGAGGTCTACAAGCACAGGCTGGTAAAATCAATGCAATAAATCCAACTTGGTTTGTACTGATGCAAACTGCTATTGGCGCGTTAGCTGAGGATGGTGATGAACTCAACACACGTCTGGCCACTGCATTACCGGCAACTAGCGCGCAAAACCATCCAGCATGCTGGTTTGAACGGCAACAATCTCCGGCAATATTGCGTTCTTCTATGGCGTCAAAACGATTCGTCCGGAAGATTCGGGAATATATCCGGGAAGACTGGATAACAATACGGACCCCCAGGACAACATCCTGCGCGAAAAACACGGGAAGGCAAAGAGTTATTCATGTGGGCCCACAACAGATTTCAGGATGTTCAAAAAAATGGTCTTCTTCATACCCTTATTCTCCTGCACAACAGACACGCAAGACCTATGCAATCATCCGGATCTCTGGGGAGTTCAAGCGATCCGCGTGGTTATCCCAGGAGTATTTCAATCTGGCTAAACCAGAAACCTCGTGGAGATTTGCATGAGCTTAAAGATGAATCGAAAAAAGATGGTTCAATCACTTGTTGCAAGTATTTTATGTTTAACGTCAGTTCATGCTGTGGCCCATGAGGATCATGCCCCACAAAATCCTAAATATCAAACAAAAATACTGAAAAACAAGGCGGAACGGCTCAGTTATGACACTATTTTGGCTTTGAAGGCACACCATTGGAAAACAGCCCTGCATGACACCCAGTTGATGAAAAAAACCCTTCGTAAAATCTGGTATATTCACCAGCATTGCTAACGATTGGAAAAATAATGACAACGGTTCGCAAAAAATCTCCATACAGGGCGCGCAACTTACTGTATATCCTTGCCCTGATAGGAGGGCAAGGAATAGCCCTACCCGCTGCAGGACATATCTTCTTGCATTCCACAGCGGCTTGCGACTATCTCAAGGGACATGCCATCACAAATCGTGACATGCAGGCTTCGGCCCACACTGCAGAATCATGGTCCAGGCAAAGGGTTGCCCTATATATAGACCAGCCTCAGTCTATTAGACATGTCGCCCATATTCCAGATGCGCCTTACATCACAGCCATTGTTGGCAAAAAGGCGGAATGTATAGCCGCCACGCCTAACTGGTTCAAACGGTTAGACCCTGCAGAGCAATCATGGTTATGGTTGGTAGGCATTGCCAGTTTGCGCCATCCGCATATCTATCATCTCATGCTTCATGCTGCTGAACATCCACCACAAGGACTTTTTGCAGGCGTTGAAAAATGGTATGGACGCCGCGTTGCGAATCGCAGCATTCTTAAATCAGAAAAGCAGGCGACCCTCTGGTTACCAGACAAGGACCATGGTGCAGCCCGAAAAGCATTAGAAAAGCTCTTTCGTGAACCTGGTTTTTCAAACAATCCCTGGTTACCCAAATTAAAGCAACAGATGCGTGCTATTCGTTAGTTTGATGCGCATGAAACATTTAAATAGGAGCATGAATGACACCCAATGAGGTTGAACAAATTGCAGAAACGTCGTCCACTGGGGAGAGTAGCCTTTTCAAAGTATTGCATTGGTCTATCGCCGTACTGATTGTTTTTCAGGGCCTATTGGGTGCTGCCAACTTACGTATAGCCTGGCTGCAAGAACATCTGGCAAGTGCCATTGTGGTGCATGAAGAGATTGGACTACTTATTTTATTGCTCACGCTGTCGTTATTTATTATACGGGTCATTACTGGACGAAGATCAGGTGCAGGTGCGCAACCAAATCACCAGCTATGCGCCAAGATGGTCCATGGTGCATTTTATGTGCTCATTTTCGTTGAATGCGCCATCGGAATCTGGATGATGGGGCTTCTGGGTAAGGGCTTGACGATTCTGGCATGGCATATGCCGCTTCCCATTACCCCCGATCCTCACTTTGCTTTTTCTACTGTATTGCAATGGCATGCAGCGGTAGCGTTGACGCTAGCGTATCTAATCGTTATTCATAGTCTGGCAGCACTTTATCATCATTACATGCTTCGCGATCATACGCTGACCAGAATGTTACCTGTTCGCCTATCACGTACGGACCCCAAATCCTGATGTCAGTTTCCAGCTATTTTTTGAGCTATCTCCATGCTGCAGTCGTTTCGGCTTCGGGTGTGGTGGATCAATATGGATTGGCCATAGTCGTGGCTGGATTGTTTCTGGAAAGCGCCGGTGTCATTTTTTTGCCTGGAGAGACCCTGTTGATTGGTGCAGGTTTTGTAGCCAGCCAAGGTGCCTTTAATCCGCTAGTATTATTTGCCCTCGGTATAATAGGTACCAGTGCCGGTTGGTTCGCCGCCTATTACATAGGTTTCAAAGTCGGTATCAAATGGGTCAAAAAACATGGTCGATGGATAGGGATCACAGCAGAACGTCTTAATAAGGCGCATGCTTTCATGAACAAATATGGCTCCATAGTGGTGCTATTTGGTCGATTCATTGTTCCGTTGCGACAGCTTCAAGGCTATATCTCTGGATCCGCAGAAACAACACTACAGGATTTTTATCTCTGGAATATATCAGGTGCAGTCATATGGGTTGCGTTTTGGGGCGGCGCTGGATATTTTTTGGGAATGCTGTAGATAATTGTGACTTGATATTCAGAAAGTTACTTTGAAATGTGAAATGGAGGGTTATAATAATTTCTATTGACAGACTAAACAACCACCGGCTTTAGCCGGTGGGTTTGAATTACGGACTGAAAGTCCGGATACGCGTCGCCTGAACGACGCGTCTTAATCGGGTTCCATTTTGAAATCATCGTTCGGCCTCGGCTCAAAGTGATGCTCCAAATACTGCTCAATCATTGCCTCCGTCATCTGGCCTACCGTGGCACAGAAGTAGCCTCTTGCCCAGAAATGTCGGCCCCAATACTTCTTTTTCAGGTGCGGAAACTCTTCGAACAGCTTGCTCGACGTGCGACCCTTGATTCGCCTCATAATCTCGCTCGGCGCCATGCTCGGGGGGCAACTGGCTAGTATGTGCACATGATCCTTGCTCACCACACCCTTTACTATCCTGATCTCAAAGGCTTCACAGGTCTCTCTCACCAACTCTCGAATGCGTTCCGCCACCTCGCCACTCAGCACCTTGTATCGGTATTTCGTTACCCATACAAAGTGATACTCAATTTGAAAAACCGTATGACTGCCGTATCTGTCTTCCACGCCGCACCTCCTTCCGTGCAGCATATTGTCGCAGCTAAAGCTAACCGGCTAAAGCCGGTGGTTTAAACCTTATGATTGATAATTATAATTCGATAACTGATTCTGTGTGTGTTCATTAAGGAACACTATTGTTGTGATAAAATCAACCGTTCATTAGAGTTTGACGAACTCCATTTTGGATTGATAGCGTATGACGTCGTGGAGAATTCCACGTACTACGGTCAATATCTATTTGACAACTTTCTATCGATTTTTTAGATGGAGGATCTTAATGCAAGAATCAAATCCCAGATTAATTATGGGCTTTGGTGTATTCGCTTTAGGCGTTTCTATGGCTTTTGCGAGTTCCGTGACCCCTGCCAATGCGGTGACCCCAGGATATCAACCACAGGGACAATCATCCTCACACTCCATGCAGCATGGCGCCCCTCCCTCTGCCCAGCCTTACAGAGGACAGTCATCAGCCAGAGCGGCAACCCCGAGATACCATTCTCCGGGACATTCACACTCATACTCTATGCAGCATGGTGGCTCAGCCTCTGCTCAATCCCCCGGAGGTCAACCCGCGACCCAATCGAACCCGAATCAACCGCCAGCCAAAACATCATAACCATTAGGTGCCGGGTGGTCTTGTCTCCGCAAGATCATCCGCAAACGCAATTTATGCTGATCGTAGAATCCGTTGCGCATGAATTGCCGTATCTAGGAATGATGATTACCCATGGATCACGTCAGCATGCTTATCTACACGGGTGGTGGTAAAAAAACAAATATTAATGTGGTATATCAGTTTTTTGTTAAACCAAAGAAAATATTTCTCATGAATATTAACAATCTCACCGGATGCATGTTGAATATACGCAACACTTATTTTTTGACCCGTTTCAATGTTTGTTAAATTTGATTCATTTATTTGACAATACAGATTAACCGTTGTTACCGTAAAAATGCTTGTGCAATTTTACTCAAGCTATTATGAGCATAATCCATGCTCTTTTATTTCACCCAAAAGGGAGATGAACTATTGAAAAGCATTCAGACTAACGTAATCACCGCGCTGGGAATATTCGTGTTCAGCACATCCGTTGCTTTTGCAAGCATGAGCAGCCCCATGACCACCACTCAACCCCAACCGTCCTCACCAGCGATGCAGAACGGTGCGTCTACACCGCCTATGGCTTCTGGAGCGCCGCAAGCGGGGGTGCAATCCGGCTCCCAGCCAATGATGCCCTCTGCACCTCAGGCGGGCCCTGCGGTGAGTAACGGTGAGATCATGCATTTTGCTTCCGCTCTGCGGGAAATCGGACCCCTGAGCTCCAAAATGCGTACTGAAGCTATGCAAAAAGGTGTGAGCAAAGCCAAGCAACAAGCACTTGAACAGACTTATGCAAAGGATGTTCACGGGATTCTGGCCAAAAACGATCTCTCCGCAAGCACTTATGAGATGCTCATGAGAAAAGCGCACAGTGATCCACAGTTTGCCCAAAAGGTAGAGGCCGCTATCAAGTCCGGTGCATAGTCCCTACCTTGGTAGGTGATTCATGGAACGTCAGGGTACCATTCATGGTACCTCTGGCGGTTTTTGTCGGCCCCATTCTATTTCTTATCCAAAATCATAATGATGAATCTTTCAAGGCGCTTTCTTTTGCTTTTTACCGTTATCGGGCTATCTGGATGTGTCTTCGGACCTAGCCATCAGGATGTGCGTCAAGCACTCAAACAAGCAGATATTATCCGCGCGATTAAAGGCAACAACATGGACATGAATATGACCAAGATTCAGATGCAGCATATTGATCAGGAAGTTAAAGAAACAAAAATCAATCATTGCAGGCAGCTACACGGCCTGGTTTACCGATGCTCCATAATCAGGAATGGTCAAATTCAGATGATCGAAATTGGGAAATTAGGTGGAAGTCATTGGGAGGTCGTCAATAATAATCATCTGAACTAATTCTGTCATGGCAGCGCGTATTTGGGTCGCAGTTGATGATGAGTTGAGGACTGAATCATTAAGTATCCATTTTGCCCATTGTATTGCCAGGTAAAATCAAGGCAAGTGTCAATTATGGCTCCACGTTTTGGGCCTATTTATGCATTCTGCAACATTACGATTCAAAGGAGAGTCCTATGGCGAATAATCGCCCGAAACTACTGATTACTGCTGTTGTTGCCGCGTGCTTTGGTTTTACCCTGGGCGCCACCGAATGGGCACAGGCTGACGCCACCCCTACGGCACCGGCCTTGTCGATTAACACCAACACGGCACCACAACAGGCGCTGGTTGCCCTCCCGGATTTTACCCCTATCATTGACCGCTATGGTCCGGCGGTGGTGAACATCAGCAGCACCACCAACAAAGTCATCCATCAGCAGAGCAATCCGTTTCCGCCAAACTCTCCTTTTTACCAGTTTTTTCAGCACTTCGGCGCACCCGGACAAGCGGGACCCAGCCACCAGCAGCATGAAAAAATCCAGTCACTGGGTTCCGGATTTATCATCAGCCCGGATGGTTATATAGTCACTGCCGGTCACGTAGTACGGGGTGCCAATCATATTGTTGTCACCCTGACCAATCATCATGCCTATCCAGCCAAACTGATTGGACTTTCAGTACGCTACGACACGGCCCTGCTGAAAATTGATGCCAAGGATCTCCCCACGGTTCCCATCGGCAATTCTGATGACCTGAAAGTCGGCCAGTGGCTGCTGGCGGTGGGTGCGCCCTTCGGGTTCTACAATACGGTCACCCAAGGGGTAGTCAGCGCCATGAACCGGCCGCTGCCCGATGACGAATATATTCCCTTCATTCAGAGTGACGTGCCCATCAATCCCGGCAACTCCGGTGGTCCGCTCTTCAACATGAAAGGCCAGGTAATCGGCATCAATGATCAGATTTACACCAACAGCGGTGGATACATGGGGCTGTCATTCTCAATCCCCATCAATACCGTCATGCGCGTGGTGCAGGACTTCAAGGATCACAAACCCATTCAGTTCGGGTACCTGGGTGTCGAAGTACAGGACGTCACTCCACAAATGGCCCAGGCTCTGCATCTTCAGGAGCCGGTAGGGGCACTGGTAGCTTCGGTGATGCCGGGCAGCCCCGCCGCCAAGGCCGGCATTCAACCCGGTGACGTCATTGTGACCTATGACAGCAAACCGGTTTACAACGTCGGCCAACTGCCGCCCATGGTCGGTAACACCGTTCCGGGCACTCATGCCAGCGTGGGTATCCTCCATCATGGTGTGGCGGAAACCAAAAATGTTCTGGTCACTGCCCTGCCGAAAAACATGGATGAGCAGACCAGCAGTAACCAACCGGCCGTTCCGACGAAGGTCCAGAAAATCGACAGGCTGGATATTCATGTTCAAAATCTAACTCCAGACATTGAAAAACAACTGGATGTTCACCATGGTGTCGTGGTGGTGGGTGTCAGTGAAGGCCCGGCCGCCGAGGCGGGACTCATGCCCGGAATGATCATTCAGCAGATCAATCAGCAGGATGTCCATAATGTCAGCGAGCTGGCGCGCATCGTCGCCAGGTTGCCCAAAGATCAACCCATTCCCATGTTGGTCCGTCAGGGTAAAGCGAGCATCTATGTGGTCATTACCCTGGCAAAGAACTAGCACATGATACCTCTGCACTCGTGTTGCCCCAAAAACTAAAATGGACAAAGACTCTTTCCATCCACAGTGACAAGACCATTGGGAGCCTCTTTCGCAGATTGGACAGACAAACCCCTTCAGTTCGGTGGCCTTGGTCTGGGTACGGGCCCGGTGAGCATATCGCTAACACTGGTTATTCTGATGCTGCTCATCTACTTGATAATTTACAGAGTAGATGATCCCAACTGAAATTTAGGCAATTGGTCCATCTACAGATTCTTCATGATGGAGATATAGCTGGAGTCCGACCGTAAGGTTCACTATTCGGAATGGCTCAGTATAGAGAAGGATATGGACACCGACAAAAATTTCACGCTTATTGAATCCAAAACAGTCTGAAATATTGAGCCCGCATCCCTGCATCTCATGAGGACATCATTCCCCGCATCATCGCAGGCATGCCCTCTTTGACAAAGCGCGTAATTTCACGCGCGTGGGCATGAATCACCTGGATCATTTCCGGATCTGATGATGTTTCTGTCACCGCCACCCCATCCTTGAGATAGTCCAGTTTTCGCTGGTATAGCGTTGGATGAGCAAACATGACGGGAACACTTTGACTGGCCGGATAGGGAAAAGGTTGGTCTTCCGCCAGGCGCTGATACATCTGGGTCACATGTGCCTGGAGTAATGCAACCGTATGTGGCACGGCTGAAATCGTGACCGCGTGTATCCCATTGGGCAAAAAAGTTACTTTGCGATGCACCTCTGCATGCACCTGGAACAACTCCATCCCGGTACGCATGGGTCCACGATTCTCCGGTGACATCATGGCACGCATGCCTTCGTGGTCATGGTCATTACCCTCCATCATGTTTCCCATCATGCTGCCCATACCAGAAGCATTAGCCCGGTCTGCCTGTACATAACCTGCTATAGCCAGTGCCGACAATATCGACTTCAACAACTGTCTTCTGTCCATGACATTTCTCCTTTTCTGAGTATTACCGCAATCTTAGACGACGCCGTTGCCATAAGGCATATAGAGCAGGGATAACGAGCAAGGCTAGCAGCGTTGCGCTCAACATGCCGCCGATAATAGGTGCTGCAATCCGTTTCATCATATCAGCGCCTGTGCCCTTGCTGAGCATGATGGGCAGCAGTCCCACAACGACCAAGGTAAACGTCATGGCCAGCGGACGCAGGCGAAGCATACTCCCCTCCGTAATCGCCAGCTGCAGATCGTGCCAGTTTTGCAAGGCATCGCGGGCCCGCCGATGCTGCAGAGCCTGGTCCAGATAAAGGAGCATGACTACCCCAAATTCGACGGCCACACCGGCGAGGGCGATGAAACCCACGACCACCGCTACAGAGATTTTGTAATCAAGCACATAAACCAGCCAGAGGCCACCTACCAGGGAGAATGGTAAAGTGACCAGGACAATACCCACCTCGACCACATTACGAAAATTGAGATAGAGCAGTAAGGCAATCAGTAACAAAACCATCGGCACGACGATCTGCAAACGCTGATTGGCGCGATGCATACTCTGATATTCTCCGACCCAGTTTATGGTATACCCCGGCGGTAGATGGACCTGATGCGCGAGCATCCGTTTTGCATTGGCCACATAAGTGCCAATGCTCGTCCCCGGTTTCAGATCAATGGTCACCCAACTGTTCAGTTGGCTATCATCACTGGTGAGCATGGCTGGCCCATTGACCATGTCTACCCGCGCCAACTGTGCGAGGGGAATCTGCGCACCATTGGGCGCTGCCACACGACTGTCCATCAGCGCCGAAAGTGATTGCCGACGATCGCGAGGATAGCGCAAATCCACCGGAAAACGTTGCACACCCTCTACGGCCGTAGTTAGGACCTTGCCGCCGATAGCCGTTTCCACCAATCGGTTCACGTCGGCCACTGAAATGCCATAGCGTGCGGCGGCGGCCCGATCCGTATGGACGACGATATAACGTCCGCCGGTTACTCTGGCGGCATACGCTGTCTGGGTACCAGACACTTTTTGGAGCACCGCTTGGACTTTCTGCCCTAGAAGACTCAAGGTAGCCAAATTCTGTCCCGTAATCTTGAGCCCGAGAGGGGTTTGCAGTCCGGTCGTCAACATGTCCACGCGCCCCTTGATGGGTTGTGTCCAGTTATTACTCAGACCGGGAATCTGCAAGGCCTGATTCAGCTGGTCACGCAGTTTGTTCATGCTGATGTGGGCGGGCCAATGATCGGGCTGTTTAAGGGTGACCACTGTATCAAACATGGAAATGGGTGACTGATCGGTGGCGGTCTGCGCCCGTCCCGCTTCTCCAAAAACGGTTTTCACTTCTGGAAATGTTTTGATAATGCGATCCGTCAACTGCAAAAGCGCCGCAGATTCTCCATAAGAAATGGCAGGATTCTGGGCAACGGGCATATACAGCAGTGTCCCTTCTTCCAGGGGCGGCATGAGCTGGGTACCCAGTCTTTGCCAGGGATAAACAAGCGTCGCAGCCACCAGCATGGCCCCGATAACGACCAGCCAAGGGGCTTGCAATACGCTGTGTATGACAGGACGATACAACCTCGCTAACACCCGGTTTAAAGGATTCTTGCGTTCAACGGGAATTTTTCCTCGAATAAACCAGGCCATCAGGACGGGCACCAGGGTGATAGCGAGAATGGCTGCGGCGGCAATCGCAAAGGTTTTGGTAAAAGCGAGCGGCGCAAACAATTTCCCTTCCTGTCCACTCAGCGCAAATATGGGCAGAAAGGAAACCGCGATAATCAGTAAGGAAAAAAACAGCGCGGGCCCAACTTCCATCGCCGCTATCCCGGCAGTCTGCCAAGGGTTGAGGGCTTCTCCTTTCTCCATATGTTTATGCATGTTCTCGATCATTACCACGGGCGCATCGACCATAATGCCAATCGCAATGGCGATTCCCCCAAGGGACATGATATTTGCCGGTATATCGAGAGCATACATCACGATAAAAGCGCCAAGTATACCGATCGGCAATGCAATCAGGACCACCAGCGCCGAACGGATCCGTAATAAAAACAGCAAAGTCACCAGCATGACGGCCACACACTCTTCCAGCAGTTTGCCACTGAGCGTCTGAATGCTGCGTTGAATCAGGGGGCGCTGACTGTATGTGGTCACTACCTTCACTCCAGCCGGCAGCGAGGCCTGCAAGCTTTTAAGTTTTTGTTGAATCTTTTGTATCAGGGCATTGGCGTTTCCTCCTTGATTCATCATGACAATGCCACCCACCACTTGACCCTGACCATTCAGTTCGGCAATACCACTGGGTAGAACCGGGCCTAGTTGTACCCGTGCCACTTGCTGCAGCGTCACGGGCACGCCGTCGCGCACACCAAGCGGGGTTTGTTGTAAATCCTTCAAAGAATGAATATAGCCAGAGGTACGCACTATGTAGCGCGACTCTCCCATGTCCACGACGGAACCACTAGTTTCGCCATTGGCCGCACGAATAGCCGCTTCGACCTGTGGCAAGGTGAGGTTGTAGGCCAGCAGACGATTAGGGAAGACAACCACCTGATACTCCTGCTCCATCCCGCCCACCGTGGCGACCTGGGCCACGCCGGGAATGCCTTGCAAGGCAAATTTCAGAAACCAGTTTTGCAAGGTGGTAAGTTGTGCAAGGTTGAGTGAGCCACTGGGATCTGTGAGGGCATATTCATAAATCCAGTCCACCCCTGAGCTATTCGGCCCCAGGGCTGGGGTTACCCCGGCTGGTAACTGACCCTGGGCTTGGTTGAGATATTGCAGGACCAGATTCCGAGCCTGAAAAATCGGGGTGCCTCCCTTGAACAGCACGTAAACATAGGAATCCCCGAACATGGAATAGCCACGTACGGCTTTGGCACCGGGCACTTCCTGCAAAGTCGTTTCGAGGGGATAGGTGATTTGATCCTGAATGATTTGTGGAGCCTGTCCCGGATAACTGGTTTTGACAATGACCTGGGTCGGCGAAATATCAGGGAGCGCTTCCAGTGGAATGCTCAGGATGGAGATGACTCCCGCAATGATCACGACCAGACTGGCAATAATCACCAACAATGGGTTATTGAGACACCAACGCATCACGGCCTTAATCATGGTTTTTGCCTCCCATATCCATGTTGGCCATGGTCGCTGCAGCACGGTTTTTGGGTTTTTCCGAAACAGGTGTTGACCGGTTTTGTGCCACAACGGGCGGCGCAGAATCCATTCGGGCAGTATTTGAGCCCAACATGCGCGCCCGCACGGATTGAAATTGCGATTCGGAATAGAGCAGGAACTGCGCACTTTCCACAACCCGATCGCCTGGCTGGAGGCCCTTTGAGATAGCTACCCATCCCCGGTACTCTGGCCCTAAGCGGACTTGTACCGGTAGAAAATGCCCATGACCCTCGCCAAGCATCACGAAATCGCCCTGAGACGTATGCAGTACGGCGCTGCTTGGTACGGCCAGTGACTTCTCAGACCGGGCTAAAATAGTGGCATCGGCGTAGGTGCCGGGGCGGAGTTTCCCCTCTGGATTGGGTACGCTCAGGCGCGCTGTAACCGTCCGGTTTTGGGCATTCAGCGTCGGATACAGGAAGCTCAAAGACCCTTTCCAGCGCACCTCTGGGTAAGCGGGTAAATGCAGGCGGGCAGAGTCACCGGTCTGTATCCAGGGTAACTGATAGGTGTAGAGCGCCACGTTCACCCAAACCCTGTCCAGATTGGCAATTTGGTAAAGTTCGGTCTGCGGTGAGATATAGCTGCCCTGATGCACATTGAGCGTTTCAATGACTCCAGAAGCCGGCGCCCTTAATGCGACATCCCGCTCAGCATGGCCGTGCAAGGCGAGTGCAGCAATCTCGTTTCTGGACATTCCGAGTAATTGCAATTTCGTCTGAGCAGCCGCCAGCAGGGCGGGATCTGCCGTCCATCCCTGTTGACGCCGCGCAATGAGATACTCCTGCTGGGCACTGTATAATGCCGGAGAATAAATCTCGGCAAGCACTTGGCCACGTTGCACCGTGTCCCCCACAGCGCGGACAGGCAACTGTTCCACCCAACCGGAGAAGCGCGGGTTGACTGAATATACACGGTTTTCATCCACGGCCACGGTTCCTACGGTGTGAATGGTGTGACCCATCTGCCGTTCCTGAACCTGCACAAGACGGACACCCAGGTTTTGCGCCATCTGTGAGTTGATATGCAATCCCGAGGGCTTTTGTGCATTGGTACCGGGAGCGTAGACAGGGATATAGGCCATGCCCATATTGTCTTTCATCGGGTGATTCGAATGAATCTTGGGATTCATGGGGGAAGCCCAGTAGAGAATATGGCGCTTGTCGGTGCTGCTGTTTGGGGAAGGTTGCTGGTTTTTGACGAGACTGGGCACGACACTGGGCGTTCGTAACCACCATACCCCGGCTGCACCCATGACAATACCCAGCGCAAGGAGTCCCACAGGGAGGGTCCATTGACGGAACTTCATGACGATGCCCTCCCTTGAGTGGTGAGGAAATCCATCTCCGCGACGCTGAGAGCGAGATCACGGCGGTACTGCAAACGGGTCAGCGCATAGCGCAATACCACATTTTGCGTGCGCAACACCGCATCCATGTGGGCCTGTCCCGAGGTATAAGCAGCCAGTGTCGCAGAAAATGCCTGCTGTGCCTTGGGTAGTAGGCGTTCATCAGTCCGTGTCCATTCTTTTTTCAGAGCGGTATAACGGGCGAATGTGCTGCGTAACCGCTGGATCAGCACCAGGTGCTGATCGTCATAACGATATTGGGCTTGCAGTGCCTTGGCTCGGGCGGAGTCAACATTCTGAGCCTGACGGTCTTCCGGAAAGATAGGCAGGCTCAGGTTTACGCCCACAGACAACCAGTTTGGGCTACCCGGATGAAAATCCTGACCATAGGCAGCGCTGACGGTAACATTGGGCCAATAGCTCCGTTGAGCGATTTGTACCCCGATTTGCGCAGCGCGCGATTGCGCCTGTGCAGAGCGCAGGAGGGGTTGCCCCATAAGACGGGCTTCTGCGGTACGCAAGGTTTTGGGCGACGGGAGATGCGGCCATCGGTTTTGAATGGAAGGTGGCTTCGATAGATTCAGGATCTGGGCAATTTGTGCAAGATAGTGCGTTCGTTCGGCTTGTAATTTGATAATGTCATTCGCTAGATCGTCTCGTGCCAGTTGGGCCCGGAGCACATTGGCCTCCGATCCCCGTGCGGATCGATAGAGCGCTAGTGCGGCCTGCACACTCTCGGCTTGCAACTGTTCCTGATGCCGGACCGTCATTATGACTTTGTCGGTATAGAGCGCTTGCAGCCAGACGCGGCGTAACAACAACACCAATTCGGCGGACTGGCCTTGCAGGGTGTCAGTGGCTGCTGCAGCTTCCACGCGCGTTTGCCGGCTTTCCAGCCCCAGTTTACCGAAAGAGGGAAAAGTCTGACTCAACCCCACACTCAGCATACTCATCTGCTGCTGGTTCATGGAGAAACTGTTGAGGGGTAAATTTTCAGCACCCAGAGACAGATGCGGATCAGGCAACTGGGCTACGGATACGGCCTGATGTTTTAGTTCTACAATTTTTTGGGTCAGTGCGCCGAGCCCCGGGTTCTGACGCAAGGCAATGGTTTGCGCGTTCTGCAAACTTAACGGATCAGCGCAGGCTGTGGTCGTTGAACAGCAAAGCACTATCCCGGCCAAGAGCCTTATTCTGTTTTTGGCTAATAATTGCTCGAATAGATTGACATCCATGAAAATCTCCATAGCAAATCAATGACATTATCTCCTTTGAAAAAAGGAGTGCCCACTTGTTGAGGAGAACTTAAAGGGTCAATCGTATGTGAAGAAGCGGTGGAGGATGGTAAGAGGATTCAGGGAGGAAAAAACTGGGACGATCCTTCGCGACAAACTGAGAGCGGGTCCATGTCACAGAACCAATCCACATGGGAGTCTGCACAGAGATTCCAGAAAAGCGCAATCCGCCTCGCGCATGCGTCTCTGCGCAGAGCGCCATGCACTGACTACTCATCGCTTCGGAATGGGGATTCATCAGCATCATGCCCATGCCCATGCCCATGCCAGGATTACCCTGGCAACAAGGCATGTTCGCCATCGACATGCCCATCATGGACATCCCGTACATTTCAACACAGGATATACCCTGTGGCATCGCCACCGCAGCATTGCTCATCCAGGTTCCAATAAGGAACAAGGACAATATTGCCAGCGAACGAAAGTAGCGGCGAAGTTTTAACATAACTCGACCAGAAGATCTCAATCAGAGTAACTACTCTGACAACATTTTTTAAAAATGTAAAACAGAGCGCATGGAGGGCGTTGTGAGGAAATGGTCAAACTCGCTTCTCCTCAGTTTCAAGTCGAAAATGTTTTCGGAATTGTATTGGTCAGTCAGTGACAGAACGTGCAGTCCTAAATGAGTACGGTCAGAGACATTGATGGTTTTAGACGCGCTGACGGTCACGTAGCGTGAGGGGCTGAGGGTAACCCCCCTCAAAGAACTTGAACAAAAGCGCCTATTGGGGGAGTGTCACTTTTTCGACCAAGAATAAGGACCTCAATAGTGTGCCATAACCTCCTGCAGGACCCCAAAATATTTCAGTGGTTGTACCGCGTAGATGAAGTCCTTGCCGAAGGAACCAGGACCACCCGTTGTGCCTGTGGCGGGAAGTGGCATCGGGCAGACTATCCGCGCAAGCCCAGAGGCTGTTTACGGGATATCAGAATAGCGTACGCCTCGCGTTTCAGTTTCTGCTGTAGTCTCTGCCGCAAGCGCAGAACCTCTCCCTCTGTACGGTTTTTCGGGCGCTGGGTCTCCCGTGCTGCCTGGGCAGCACCCCTCTGGAGACCACATGATGAAGACCCGTATCGAATCCCCTCAACGGGATCGCTGGGCGCTGTTGCGCTTTGCGATCATTAGCCCCTTGCTGGCCGCACCACCGGACCCGGGGAACTGGCTACGGCCCTGGCGGCGCTGGCCGCCCGGTCGTGGCGCTATCCACTCACCGGGGAACCGATCCAGTTTGGATTCTCTACCCTGGAACTGGAAGGCGTGCCCGGCGTGGAAAATACGGATGTCACGCTGGAACCAGGAGACGCCGTAGTGCGCGGTAAAGCCGAGATTGCCGCATTGATCGTGGCGGTCAAGGAATGCAAACAAATTGCATGGTTTCTACCTCTTATGCACAATAGGCTCTTGCTTTTAACCACGCTTGATAAAGGAGTGCACCATGCATAGCATAACTCTAGAGCAGCTACGTGCTACGGCCAGCGCTGGTGGCGTGAAAGGTGTAACCCTGAAAGGACAGGGCGGCGGCTTCTTCATTGAAATCGCCACCCGCAGCGGCCAGAACGCCGTTTTGGCGAAGGCCCGGAGTATCGTACCGCGCCGTTTTGGCAACCCCGCTTCTGCGCTGATCGTATTGCGCGACGTGGGTATTGCTGTTGCGCAGGTTGACGCTACCAACTGGAATCCTGACCAAAAAGACATGACCCGCAGTCGGCCGAACCGAGCCGAGGCCATGCGCGATGCGCATGAAGCCGCAGCCTATAACCAGTGGCTGGCCGGCGAGATTCAGGCATCCATTGACGACCCACGGCCGAGCATTCCGCACAATGAAGTCATGGCCGAGATGGCCGCCGACATGGTCACCTTGTCGAAGAAAAAGCGCGAATGACGGCCAAGCCCTTCCGCGTTGAATGGCGGCCTATGGCTCAAGAGGATTTACGCGCCATCATACGCTACATTGGCAAGGACAACCCGACGCGGGCTAAGCGCTTCGGCCAGGAACTGCGCGACAAGACCAAACCGCTTGCACAGTATCCCGAGCTAGGCCGTCAGGGACGGCCAGGCTTGCCAGACTGGTTGCGCGAACTGCTCGTGCATCCGAACTACATCGTTTTTTATCGTGTGCTGACCGTGGCCCGCACTGTCCAGATTCTGAGAGTGAAGCACACGGCGCAACAAATGCCGTGATTGCCAGTCACTGCGCGCTCACATCGGTTTTTTCAGGAGGCTATAAAGGGGGCCACCCGAAACGTTTCAAAGAGAATATCTACGGCAGTATGCTGGGCACCATGGGCAACAGCGTCGAAAATATCCTGATCCGTCCAGCCTTCCTGGAGCAGTTGGTCGATCTCAGCATCTTTAACGCCGTGGGGATTTCTCACCGCACGGACCACATAATCCAGCAACAGGTTTTCACGCTCCGCCAGGGGTCCGTTACGAGGATTCTCGACAGCCTTTTGAATAGCTTCGGGCTGGATTCCTGCATTGACCAGCAGCGACTGATTGAACCCGATGCAAAACTGGCAGTGTCCATCTTCTGAAAGAATATAACGCAGCAATGCCAGGAAATTACCCGAAAGGCGTGGATGCTGACCGAAATACCCCAACAACTGCATTTGAATAGCCAGCAATTTGGGGCTGACGCCAAATAATTGCAGACCTTCCGGAACGCCTCCGAAGGATTTTTCAATGGCTGCATACAGCTCTGCCAGATCGCCCGTGGCTTCCGAAGGCGGGGTAAGTGTAAGTGTGGTCATGACTATTCTCCTCTATTAGATAATGAAAACATAAAGTACCAACTGTCCGGTATGTTGTCAAAAACAACAAAGCGCTCAGACGACCCTGCCGGACTAAAATGCTGCTTAGCGCCTCCCTCCTCATATTGTAGTAGCATCATGACGCCCTTTCACACGGACGGGCACTCCCTGCATCCAATATTTATTGGTGCTGAAAGGCCAGATCCGGGTGCAACGGATTTCTGCAGGCGGACGCGAAATCGTCTTGTACCGCATTGGCCCCGGAGAATCCTGCAATCTCATTACTGCTTGCCTGTTCAGTCATCATCCCGTTCATAGGTGGTCCTCCTCTTTGCTATGATCACAACCCAATCCTGGCTCGGCTTTTTTCAACGTCTCACGAATACGTTCTTTAGCCTCGTGGCTCAGGTGATAGGTGTTCCATTGATGAGCGACCAGGTGAAAAACCTGGTCTATCCAACCGATTTGTCGGGCATAGTTGCGACAGGAGACACAGAAAAAAAGATGTATTTTGAGTGCCCAGCGTTCGCGAAAGGGCAATGTGTGTTCCTGAGCTTTAGACAGGAGTCTTGAGGCATCCTGGCAAGTCAGCATAAAACGCTTTTTCAATGTTGTTCTCCTCCTGCAAATCGAAATTCCAGGCAGCGACTGATTTGGAGCCGTGCGCGATGGAGTAAAACAGAGAGATGATTAGCGGTGACAGCCAGCGTTTTTGCACAAAGTGCAATCTCTTCGCCATACCATTCGCGCAACATAAATGCAGAACGCTGCTGCTCTGGAAGCTCATTTAAACAGCCTTGAATAATGCGCATAAAGTCTTTAGATTCCGCAGCCTCTTGTGGGTCACGACCCCATGCACCGGGTTTGCTGGCCCAAGTACCATTACTTTGAAACGCCGATGCCTCAATGTCCGAATCCTGATCATCGACTTCCAGATTACTGATTTTCGGAGTCCGCGCGTTCCGGCGATAATAATCCTGAATTTTATGTTCCAAAATACCATAGAGCCAAGCGCGCTCCTGCGCTTCCCCGGAAAATTTTTCACGACATTGCCATGCCGCCAATAGAGCTTCTTGCACAAGATCTTCTGCCACTTCGGCACTGCTTGTTCTAAAAAGTGCCCGTCGGTAGAGGCCGTCACCATATTGATCCAACCATTGTTCAGGATGACAGGCGCGGAGCGACTGATCTTCTGGGGTATTTTCTTGGGTATTCACATTGTTTTTGTCATTCAAGACCAGACCCCGTTCATAGAAATCATTCATGCCCAAATGGGCACAAGCAAACAAAAGCGCTCGTTACATTGCCATTTCCTAAAAAAGCATTCTCTCCCGGGCAACAAATCTTCGGTGGCACTTTCTGGAGAGGAATAACCCAGCGACCCAGCGTCCCTGTAATACTCACCGTAAATGCGGTAGCAGTCCGGAAAGCTGTTTTTCAGAAATCATTCCGGGGATGCTGCCAATATGACCATTTTTGAGACGATACAACATGGCGGGCGTACCATCGAAACCCAATGCACGCATCATTTCCAGATTATGCTTGAGATCTTCAGTTGTTTTTGCTGTGGGTGTGGCCTTGGGGAGATTGTGATAGTCACCGCTACGTAATGCAGGGCCAACTATGGATTCAAAATGTTTTAAGGTTGCCAGAGGATGGGGAGATTGCAGCCAATCGGCGGCTTCTGCCGGACTTTGCGGCGTCAGGATTGCCACGGGCACATAACGGACCGTCAATTTCCCAGCCTTGATCAAGGCGGCCTCATGAGTGTACATCACATGGCAATAAGGACAGTTGGGATCCTGAAAATCATAAATGATGGGACCATGGTGGCCTTCCTGAATATAAGTGAGGTGATGCGCCAGAATATGCTTCCAAAGTTCATTCGCCGTCAGCTTTTTGGGCGGTACAGCTGTAGCAGTATCCGTGTTTGCCTGAGCTTCAGCGAAAGTCGTGCCAAAAAGTAATAGACTACTGCTGAATATTCCGATTCCCAGCCATTTCAGCAAGTTGGTTCTAATTCTGTTTTTCATAGCGCGTCATTCTCCTGGTACACCGATTATTTCAGATAAAGTGCTACTCAAAACTGAATGCTTCATGCGTGTTCGCAACCTCAGTGCTGTTGTTGTAACACCCCGTCATCTACTGCTGTTTCCCAATAGATCGTAGGGTTACAGCCCGGTTCAGCAATTCGGGCGGCGTTTGCGGCCTGATTTGGTGGATGTCCTTCCTGTAATGCCCGATACCAGGCGGCCTCGCCTGGGGACAAGCTGCGCATCAGAACATCGTCCTGAGGGCGCACAACCAGGACGCTATCACCACCAAGTGCATCCAAATCCAGCGTACCCTCTGCATCGGGATGCTGGCACAGTTGCCAGAGCGCCATTAACGGATAGCTCGACTCCACCAGGCGCAGGGAAGCATGTAATCCATGACCAATAAAGTATTCTGCTGCAGAGTAAGCTTCATGACTGGCCCATTCCAACCGTGCCATATCGGGTAAATAAACTATTTCCCGGGTGAGTGGATGGTGGGCGAGAAAGGCAGGCATGTGCGCGCCATAGGCGTTGCGGTCGCCAGATAAAGAGGGAATGGAGCGGCCGTAGGAATATGCAATTTCACGAAAACAATCTTCCCCAATCAGCACGAAGATCGCACCGTAAATATTTTTGAGGCTTTCGTTAAAGCCTTCCAGAATGTTGTTGCGATAAATGGCGGTTGCAGCCGCAGCAGAAATCGATCCGCTCAGTCCGGAAATAACACGGCCTTCTTCCGGTGACATGACGGCATTTACAAAGGATTTTTGCCAGTCCAGTGCGTCATCATTCATGGATATTCTCCAGAATATACTGGGCTTTCTGTGCCTCGCCTAACAAGACATCAAGTGGCGGAATGTTGGTATCCCATTCAATTAAAGTAGGCACCCTGCGTCCGAGGATGTGCAAGGCACGACGATAAAGAGACCAGACCTCAGGCCAGACTGCCTGACTGTGGGTATCAATGAGTACTTCCTGACCCAACGCGGTTTCTACCGAAAACCCGGCCAGATGAATCTCCTGGACCGCATCCGCTTTGAGGTTTACCAAATACTCATCACTGTGGATTCCAAGATTCTGGCTGCTGACGTAGAGATTATTGATATCCAGCAATAATCCGCATCCCGTACGCCGTACCAGGGCATTTAAAAAAGCCCATTCCGTCATTTGATCATCGGCAAAATGTAGGTAGGCCGAAACATTTTCGATCAGAATTTGTCGTCGAAGAACATTTTGCACTTGATCAATCCGATCACTGACATGCTGCAGCATGTCTTCGGTATAAGGTATGGGTAATAAATCGTGAAGATAACGTCCCTCCGACGCTACCCAGCAGAGATGTTCGGAAACCAGTCCCGGTTCATAACGGCTGATCACTTGCTGCAGTTGTTGGAGATGTTCCTTATTCAAAGGGTCCATACTCCCCAAAGACAGGCCGACGCCATGAAGGCTCAAGGGATAATGACTGCGCACCTGCTGCATCACCCGATGGGGCAAGCCTCCCGCAGCAAACAGATTTTCACTATGTGCCTCGACCCAGGCTGTTGGCGGTTTGCCGCTTTGGAAATCGGGATAATGGCAGGCACGTAGACCAATTCCTGTATCTACAGGAATCCCCTCCTTGGATAAGGTGCTCGTGTGATTTGCCGTAGTGTCCTGGATCATGAACTTGTTCTCCTGGCTACCAAAATGCTCAAAAAAGGTTTTTTCAGCATTCTGCAAATATGCCGAGGCCAGTAAGGCCTCGGCACCCCTATTTATTTCTTAGCGGGGGTCTTTCCGGGGGTCAGGCTGCTACCCACGATTTTCAGGCAAACCCCTTTGGGTACGGCCAGCCAGGCATCCGGATTACCATTGGTTTTTGCGGAACCACGCGTAACACCACCTATGGACATGCACTGGTTTTGATGCGCACGGGCAATGCCGTAACACTTGACATAGCCCTGTGGCATCATTCCGGCCATCGCAGTCCCGGCAAAACCCACTCCAGCCATAGCGACAGCCCCAGCAAATAGTGCACGCTGGAAAGTATGTTTGCGATTTATCATTTCCTTACTCATGATTAACTCCTTTTTCATAACAACCACGTGGTTTTCCCCAAAGGGAAATATGTCTTACACCCCAATGGTGCAAGACAATGCTTGATTAGACCGCTTTTTGGGCGGCAGGTGGCATACGTTTCCAAATACGACTCAAACCATAATCCAAAGAAAAGAGGCCAGGACCATAAACCGTCGTAAATAGCAGAAAAATGCCCCAAGGCACCTGATCCATCATTCCGGCAACACCCATTTGCGGATAAGAAAGCACCGTAATGATGTTGTAGATGAATAAAAAACCGGCAGCAAAACGACCCGCCAGACCCAACGCCAACAGTATGGGAAAAAGGATTTCGATACCCGTACCCAGATAGGCTGCCCATACGGGAGGAATTAATGGCACGTGATACATATATCTGAAAAGGGCCACAGTGGCCGTCATGCTTTGCAGTTTGACCATACCTGCCATCCAGAATATCCGCGCCACCCAGAGTCGTGCCGCCAGATCTGCCACAGGTGCGAGATAATGCAACCAGTGCACAATAATTTCGTACCATTTTTCCATTTTATGGAAAGCAATAGAGCAAGTAGCCATGCAAAATCCTCCCGATGAAAACTGATCGTTTTTCATGGTTCACCCGATGCTTGTTGATCCATTAGCGCAAAAGCGGAATGCATGAATAGCATAGCGGTGGATGATCTTGTCTTATTTGCCAGGCGTCAGACTACCTCCGACTATTTTTTGACATAGTCCCTGTGGGATCAGCAGAAAGGAATACTTGCCACCATTATGGATAGATTGGCCTGCACAGGAATGGGTGGTGGTTGCACAATCATTCATGTGTGCTCTGGCAATACCGTAACATTTGACCCATGGGGCATGGCTCGCGAATGCTGGAGTTGTCGCCCCGACAGTCCCGGCAAGAGCTAACATGCCAGCCAAAATCAGTTGCTTTGACAGATGATGATCGTTATTTGTGGATTTCATTGTAGCCTCCTCTTAGAGATTGAAATAATGGCCCTCAATCTCTTAGTCGTGGCTATGCTGAAATTCTTACAGAATTGCGGAATTAAATTTGTTCTGCCAACAGTTCGCCCGACAAACTGCGCACACTGTTGCGGATTTTATCCCAAGCCTCTCAGGATCAGCACGCCCTGACCGTCAAGAAACAAGCGAACGTCTTTGTTGTCTGCCAACATGGCACCGGCGATGGCGTAACCCGTGTCGCGCCAATAACGATACGTGCCCAGTATCCGACCCCGTTGCATGGCTGGAGCAATATCCGACATGGCGGCAATCAAATTGGGATAAAGCAGTGCCATGCCGAGCCCCATCAGCGCAGCCGTGACCATCCATGCAGCAAAGTGGTTCACTAATGCGGTTCCTGCCAATCCTGCGGATAACAGGGCAAAGCCCAACAAAACCGGTGGCTTGCGACCAATGCGATCGGCCAGATGCCCGGTCCAGAACTGGCAGAGCCCCCAGACCATGGCATAAACGCCGGTAATCCAGCCGATATAGATAACGCCGAGGCCGTGGAACTTGAAAAATAGCGGGAACAACACCCAGACCAGTGTGTCCGCAATTTTGTTGGTGACTCCGCCCTGGCAAAGCGCCCGGTAGGTCCGATCCTGAAAGGAAACCTGCAGGAAAGTGCTGGGCATACTTTGCGCGGGTGCCGCTGCCGGGTTGTCAGCCTCTTGTTGTGTATGCTCGGCCCGCACCCAGTAAATGGTATCTTTTATCCACAGCAGCAGCACCAACGCCAGCGCAATGACCACTAGCCCAAAGACCAGCAAGGACCAGCGGGGACCATACAAAACGGCCAGATACCCCGTGGCCAGACCCGCTGCACCCACGGCAATGTAACCCATGGCCTCATTGATGCCGACCGCCAGACCGCGCTGATGATTGGCCGACAGATCAATCTGGCTGGTAACAGTCATAGTCCAGGTGAAGGCCTGGTTGAAGCCGAGGAAAATGTTGGCCCCGATAATCCACCACCAGTTGGGGGCAAAGAAAATCAGGATCGGAATGGGAATGCCAGCTATCCAGCCGAGCAGCAAAACCCGCTTGCGGCCGATGCGATCGGCAAGCCCGCCCGCCACAAAGTTCAGGGCGCCCTTGACCAGACCAAAGGAAATCACAAAGGAAGCCAGGAAGAAAAAGGCGTGGCTATCCACACCAAAGTGCTCCGCCATGCTGGGCAACACATTGCGTTCCATGCCGATGATCAGACCCACAAAAAAGACCTGAACTGTCTGCAGCAGAAACTGTCCACGGTTACAGCCAATGCCCCGGATGTAAGCGCTTGCATGGTCCGCCGTGACGTTCATGCGGTGCCTTTTTTGTGGAGAGTTACCACGGTACTCAGTACTGCATGGTTATGCGCGGTAATCTGCATCTGGTCGAGAATGAGCTCCCGAACAATCTCGCAGACTTCCAAAACCTTGGGGCTGGTGAGGCGGTAATGACAGAAAGTACCGCACTTGTCGCAGTGCACCAGACCTCTCGCCTTGAGAATATTCATGTGCTGTGAAACATTGGCTTTCGACATGCCTGTCAGTTCGGTGAGCTCGCTGGCGGTTTTTTGCCCTTCACCCAAATAGTGAATGATCTCCAGACGCTTGGGATGGGCAATGGCCGCAAACACTTCCGAAAACAGCGCAAAGCGGATGGTTTCCTGATTTTTCATGCCGCCCTCCCCAGATTGCTGGCGACAATGCGCGCCATCTCCGCCGGTCGTTCCGGAATGTTGGCGGTCAGCTCGTGCATGAAGGTCATCCGGTCCATACTCAAATACGGGTCCCAGCGCTTTTCGAAGCCGATCGTCGACGAGGGTTTTCCCGAAAGGCCGGCCCCGCAGACACTGCCGGCAGCATGACCCGGAAAGATTTCCAGATCATCCGGAAGGGGTAGCAGTTTCTGCTGGAGGCTGTCATAGAGTTTCGCTGCCATTTCCTCTGGCGTACCCCCCAGATCCGGTCGTCCCACGCCGCCCACAAAAAGGGTATCGCCCGTCAGGGCAAACCAGGGCGCCTTACTGCGTCGGATATCGCTGACCAAAAGACAAAGGCTGTCAGGGGTATGACCGGGAGTATGCAGCACCTGGGTGATCACATTGCCGGTCTCCAGTATTTCGCCGTCTTTGAGACCCCGGATCGGAAATTGTACCTGATCCTCGTCACTTTCGTGCATGCAGTAAGGCGCTTCTGCCAGCGCCGCCAAGGTTCGCCCGCCCGAAAGATGGTCGGCATGAATATGCGTATCAATGACAAAGCTGATGCGCACGGCCGCTTTCCGGGCCTCGGCCATAAACCACTCCTCATCACCAGCCACCACATCTACCGCGACGGCAAAACCTTTACCACCACAGCCGTAGAAGTAAGACAGGGTTCCATCGTCACCACGTCTTTGCTGGAAAAACATGAGACACCTCCATATGTAATAAAGTTAATATATTTATTGACTAGTATAGAAAGGCCATCCGCTCTCCGTCAAGGAATCGTATAGGGCCAGTACCGGTTGAAATGACGAGGCTCCAAACAACACATTGATACGGAAGGTTTCAAGGGAAACTTTATGAATACTTGCACCAGTTACCTTGGCCGACTACATTTAAAAAGCAGTCTGTAATTGTGGGCTTTGGTTTCGCATGAAGATAAGATGGCGTGAATATTCAGCACGATATGCTGTACCAATGATGTTGGTAATATCTGGTTTTTCTAAATAACCAAGGAGTAATCGCTATGATATCGAAAAAATCCTATTTCAGCCTATCACTCATGGTAGCGGTGTCTTTGGGTTTGGTTTCAGCGGCATCTGCAGCAACTCTTGCAGCTCCGGTACATATTGGATTGGCTAAGGTATCTGGGCACCAAGAAAAAGTGCTGACTGCCCTGGATGGTCACACCTTATATTATTTCACCCGTGATAGCGCAGATAAGGCGACCTGCACAGCTTCCTGCGCGGCAATGTGGCCCCCTCTGCAGACCAGCGGTCCCATTGCTTCACACGTCCAAAAAATCCCTGGCAAGTTCTCTTCCACAAAAGGTGTCAATGGTTGGCAAGTGAATTATCAAGGGCATCCCCTATATACATTCCAAGGGGACAAAACTGCCAGCCAGGCGAATGGCAACGGAATATTTGGCGGAACCTGGTGGGCTGTGACGCCCACGGTCAAGCCTTTGAGTACAGCAAGTACTCAGCCTGCGCCCCATAAAAGCACCGGTTGGTAATGCAGGCTGTCCATTGGTGCCGATGAGGCATAATGGTTTCCTGAGGTGGGGCCACTGCCTCGCTGCTGGCCTACAGGGGTAGAGGGAGGCTTTGTGTCTTCTCTTAGTCTGCGCAGGTTGCCTATCGGCGTGAGGCGACGATTGAGGAGTGTGTTCATGCAAGGTACAGCGGTACCGATTGAGGGGGCAGGGCGGCAGGAATGCGACACATGAAAAAATATTGCATTTCACTGTTTTTGCTACTGTATCTTACTGTAGCTGCTGGCAGTGCCCAGGCGGTGACGACGCAGCCGCCGACTTGGTTGCGTGTTGCCAGGGTACTCGCGCAGCTGCATTATTTACCGGGGCAAGTAGGATGGACCGGCCTACATACGGCCAATCCACAAATCTGGTGGTTATGGCCGCCGAACACACCGCCAACGTTGCAGAAACTCACCCCGGATGCTCCGGGATCGCCCTTACTCTTCGGCGCCCTGGATTTTTTTGCCAAGGTGCATGGGCTACCCTGGTCTAATCAAAGCAGCGACTGGTTTGATCAGGGTAACCGCCATCGTCTTTATGCGGCCGTCCTCGCCGCCCGTCGCCGGCATCGGGAAGACGCGCCAAAGCCGTTTGTGTGGGTTTATGTGCGCAAAGGTACGCCAGAAACTTTGTCCATCTGGAGGTACAACGCGGAAAAGAACTGGAGCAAATGGGTTTTACATAGTCTGACCAATACGGGCGTGCCCGGCGCAATCACGCCCAATGGTACCTGGGCGGTGTATGCGCGCTTTCCAAGCACGCGCATGACCGGCTGTTTCCCTCATGGTGAGTGTTATAACGATCCAGATGTACGCTTCGTCAATTATTTCTGGGATGGCCGGGCGGTACACTATTTCCCCCGTCTGGCGTATGGATTTCGGCAAAGTAATGGTTGTGTGGAGTTGCCATTAAAAGCAGCACAACGGGCCTATGGGTTAATGCATATCGGTACGCCAGTGACGGTGATGCCATGATCCGTTTGATGCGACTCAGCCGATATGTGCCGTGGTGCTTGTTGGCTATTGTGGTGCTTGTTGTCCCATTGGCGTCCAGCGCGACCACTACCAGCGTGAATGCGCCTATTGTACTGAAGATACTGACCCCGCGTGCGGGAGAGGCGATCCATAATAATCAGGATAAGATCACTGTGGGTCTTTTGGTCTTGCCGGGGTCCGTGTTTCAGGATGGCCTGCGAATCAGAATGCGACTGGATGGAAAATTTCGACGCCGATTTTGGAAGCGACCATTTTTCACTCTGAATCAGGTAGATCGTGGAAAACACACTTTGCAGGCCGCTCTTGTCACAAAAAACGGTCATATTGTGGCGCTGTCTCCTGTGTTGGTGTTTTATCTCTGGCAGGCCTCCCGTTTATTCCATACGACTTCCATTCCTCTGGCCGGTTGCCGTATTGGCGCACGAGATCTCCCATATCCGTCATAAGGATATCTGGGTCATGATTGTTGCGGATCTTTTCAGTCAGGTGACCTGGACATTCTGTCTGTTAGGCCAGGTGTTGATCCTGATCAATTTACCCCTGTGGATGATGCATAAGTACCCCATGCCCTGGGGACTGATATTTTTACTGATTGTCGCACCCTCTGTGAGTATGGCTTTGCAATTGACACTTTCTCGCACGCGTGAGTTTGAGGCGGATAGTGGCGCTATGGAACTCACACTAGATCCTCAGGGCTTAGCCAGTGCACTACGACAGATGGAGGATGCTCAGAAACGGGAATTAAAATTACGATTTCCCACACTGGGCAGAGTGGTTGTTCCCTCATGGTTGCGTACCCACCCAAAGACGGAAGACCGCATTCACCGTCTTTTCGCCACAGTGCCTCCCATGAGACATCCGGAAGTATGGGCTTGGGACCATGGCGCGAGTCTGCCCACAGCCAAGGATCTACCACGTTGGCACCATTTGTCAGGCTTTCATTGGTAACCATAAGGAACCACCCTGGCACCAATAGAAGCGCTGGGTATCACCCCATCCATTGCCGTGGCCAGAGAAGAACGGCATCCCGACCGCAGATCTAAGCGAATTTTGACAAGTATCTCCTCATCTACTAAACCTAAGAGCACAGCTTGGATTTCCATAGCATGATTATTCACTACAAAGAGGAGAACCTCATGGAGCTCGTCCACAAGGATGCCCAAAGCATCACCATTCGTTTTGACAAAAAAGATCTGTCGAAAATTGTTGAACCCCTCGTTAAAAACGCCGAAAGTTTTGCTAAAGATACTCTGGACATGGCTTACCTGCTAGCCGAACAAGACTATCGGATCGACGATCACTTCCAGCAGCCCCCGCACGCTTTTGAATAAGGAGGATTCCATGCAGATTCGTGAAGAAAAGGAACACAGTGTGGAGTTAGTTCTGAGCGCCAATGAGGCGGAACATATTGCCCAGAATATTCAGAACAATGCCAAACTGGCAGGGACAGCAGCAGTAGCCTTGGCCGATTTTTTGCAACGAGAAGGTTTCAGTGGTGACAAGCTCCCTAAGGAAAGCTTGCGTCATGAATGGAAAAATCCAGACGATATGAGTCCGAGTTAACGCGTTGGTCATTTCGGAACCAGACACATTTCTGTGGTGTTGCTGATTTCGGGGACCGCATGAGGTCTTTAAAGCCCTCGCTGATGATCGATACCAGAGAGGCGCCCAGAATGAATGCCGTTTTACCTTTCTATCATCTCCGAGTTTGAGACCCCCGAGCAGGAGGCCCGCTACACGGGCTGGCTGCAGGCTAAGACTGCCGCTAGCATAACCAGCCCCCGGCCCGAGCATCCCGCACGACGAGATAGAGCGACGCATGGCCGAGCGACTAGCACAGCTCAGGCAGCACAAGCTTCCTGATTACTACCCATTTTCTGGCTTGAGTTGGCCGACGCCGATCTAGCCACTATATGAAAATCCGTGAAACTTCAATTGAGTTTAAACATCGTGCTAATCGGGTAATCTTATGGCGTATGTTTCACACCGTGAGCTTCTACAAGGTGAATTTTTTGGTGACTTTTGGCTTTAGGTATAAAACCTACAGTTTGGTTTTGTATGCTTTATTTTACAGGCTGTAACACAAATTTGACGCAGTATCATAACACCATAACTCCATAATGACGTAATAAAAAAGCGCAGGATAAATCTACCACGCAGAACTTTTGTGAGCGCTTGTAATTGTTAAAATGAAGGCTATACTCAAAACATGTGGTGTATGGAAGATATAGCATATACCAGCCATTAACAGTATTAAGAATGGGAGGTGTGTCATGAATAATAATCAAGTTAGTGATATGATGTTCAGCAGTATTCGCAAATTAGAACATGATGAATTGCTTCATATCGAGGAGGCTTTGGCGGGTATGGAATGTGTGCTGAGTGCACATCAAGGTGGGGAGTATCGTGAGCATCATGGCCACCACTTTAAGGTGGCTTATGATCCGAGCTGCGTAGATTCTCATGCCATATTGGAAAAGTTGAAGGAGCTTGGCGTTGAGGCGCGAATGACTGGATTGTAGCGTTGAGTGCGAGTACCAGCGCCGGTTTTCGGAAAATGATTGGAGAGGGGGGAGGGAGTATCATGGCCACTGCAGAACTTAATGCTCATGAAGTTAATATAGCCTGTCATGCCGCGCTCATTGGCAATGACCCGGTTGCGGCAAGAAATGCCGATCAGGAACATGACGCTAAACGGTCACGTTTGAGAAGACTGGCTGACTTGTCTTCATATGTAGCGCAAATGACCCAAAATGCCGGGACAATTCATTTGAATGAAGATGATTTTTTTCTAATCAGTGCACATACCCGGGAGGCCGGGAAGATACATAAAGCGCCTCAATAGAGACCGGCTATAATTTCCGGCATACGGGAGGGTATGATGGATGCGGTCAACCAAGTAACTCCTCGGTGATGTGCCTCTCGTTATATGAGGAAAAGGGAGGCGTTTTATCCTACGGTCATTCGGAGGGATTGGGAGAACGGCCTCTTGGGGGTGTCAAGCAGTACCTACAATGGGCCCGTTATGAGTGAATTTCAGCGCCTGGATTGATCATTTCCTGTCATACAGCGCATTGTTCCATTTCCGACGCCAGTGCCAGATAGCGCTGAGAATTACGCAGCCCGGTGATGAAACGGTAGGGAATACCCTCCAGGCCTACCTGAGCGCCCACGAGTGCTCCTGTCAGCATCGCACGGGACATATTTTGTCCGCCCCCATTGATGGCGTGCAATACGGCGGATTCATAATCTTCCCGGAAACGGCTGGCCAGGTAGTAAGCGGCGGGAAGTTGATGATATATGGCACAGGGCATGCCATATACCAGACTCACCTTCCAGGCGGGTTCAATGATGATGTCGGGATCTGCGGCGGCCAATGCGGCATAACCTGCCGTGAGCAATGCATCGGGGGATGAAAACTGACCAGCCTGTATCTTTTCGGCGCCTTGCGGTGGGTGCAGATGACCCTGAGTTACCTGATAAAATGGTAATACGCCACTGGTTACTTGCGCCATAAGTCTGGCGCCCATTTGCGACGTCAAGGAAACCCCAGAGATCAACTGACTCAAAACGGCGTTGAATGCAACGCTCATGGCGACGATGGCCGGATCGCGCTGAGTCAGGATAATGTTACTGCACGCCGCTTCTGCCATTTTTTTCGGCTGCAGGGCAAAAAAAGCAGCAATGGCAATGGCGCGCTCGGCACCTTCCGTCGTGTCTGCGTCACCGGCACATGCTCCCCATGGGCGTTTTTCCGACACCCGCTTCCGCCAAGCCTCCCGAATGGATTGGTTAGTGTAGCCTCCCGGTCCCTGCATGGGTGTTCCGTCCAATTGGGGAAATAGTTCCGTATCCAGTCGATGAGTAAAATCGTCCTCCTCATAACCCGCGCAGTGGATTAACGATTCCATCAGCATGACCAGTAGCAGTCCGGTTTGGGAAAGGTCACCGGCAAGCAGACCACCATGATAACGGCCAGGGCGCGGCGTAAGATAATCCGTAATCCAGGGGCCGCATTCCTG
>NZ_JABELD010000117.1 GCF_018853445.1 Acidithiobacillus concretivorus | reverse complement strand
GGTTCCTCGTCATTTCAAGTGGGTAGCCTGAGATCCAGCTTGCCCAGGATCAGGTAGGCCATGTTGATAAAGTTCTTGTGCGTGCGGTAACCCCGAGCCTTGGCCTTGGCGGATTGAATGAGGCTGTTGAAACCTTCCAGAATTCCATTGGTGATCTGGCTCTCGAACCATCGGAGCACGCCATCCCAGTGATTCATGATGGTGTAGGCGACCTTGACGATAGGCGGCAGATCGCTGGTTCTGGCGTTTTCCAACCAGGCTTTCAAGAGGGTAGCCCCCTGATGGCGATTCTTGATCGTGAAGATGTCCTGAAAGGTCAGGCGGAACTGGTAGGCCTGCGCCGTCTTGAGGTTCTGGTCTTTGAGTAATGCCTGCAGCTTTTCTTTCTGCTTCACCTTGAGGTTGCAATCGTTCTTGAGCCAGAGCCAGCGGGTCTTTTTGAGATTTGGCTGAGTGAGGACTTCCCCCTTGCGCACGTCGTCCACGGCCTCGTTGACGAGCTTCATGAGGTGAAAACGATCGAAAGTGATCTCCGCATTGGGCAGGTGCTCGGCAGCCCCTTTCTGGAAGGCCGGCGAGAGGTCCATGCTCACATCGGTGATCGCTTCCGCGCTACCACCATGGGCCTGTAGATCTGCGGAGAATCTCTCAAAGGTCTTGGCATCCTTGCCGGGAGTAGCGAACAAGAGTCGCCGGGCATCCAGATCCACGAAGAGCGTGATGTAGTCGTGGCCGCGCCGACTGCTGGTTTCATCGACGCCGACGGCATGGACATGGGCCATATCCACTCTGGTACGGGCTTCTGGCACATAGTGGTCAATCACCCGCCACAGGAGCGTGTCGGTCTCGCCGACTAGGCGGGCTACGGTCAATACCGGCATCTCCCGCACCAGGGTCATGATCAGCGCTTCGAAGAGCAGGGTGAAATGCGAGCCTTCCCGTGCCCAGGGAACAGATATCTGATGCACTCCATGCTCCTGGCACTTCACACGAGGTACGCGGGCATGGAGATAGGCTTCATGCTGGAAGAAATCCATGTGCCGCCAAGTATGGTCACGGGTATCATGTACCGGACACTCCTCACCACAGACGGAGCAAGCAAAGCGACTACCCTTGGGAAAGTTGATGTGCAGATCCAGGCGTTTCTCCTCCACCGTGAAAGTCACATGATCCACCAACCACGGCGGAACCAATCCTAACGCGAGAGAAAACAGCTCTTCAGGGACCATCAGCTAACTCCAATTCAGGGCACGACCGCTCCACAGCATTCTACCCCCTACCCACTCAATCTGACGAAGAGCC
>NZ_JABELD010000116.1 GCF_018853445.1 Acidithiobacillus concretivorus | reverse complement strand
TATCCTGTTTGCGCCCGCTGCTGGCCGGGGCTGAAGAAGCACCCGTCGAATGACCGCCGCCATGATCTTCTTCGTCAAAACTGGCTGCACCGCCACCGCCGCCCCCGCGTGGGCCCACCAATTGCAGACGATCACCGATGATTTCGGTGGTGTAGCGCTCCTGACCTTCCTTGTCGGTCCACTTGCGGGTCTGCAAGCGGCCTTCCACATAAGCCATACTGCCCTTGCGCAGGTATTCTCCAGCAATTTCGGCAGTACGTCCGAATAACACGATACGATGCCATTCGGTACGTTCCTGTTTGTTGCCTTCGCGATCCTTAAAATTTTCAGAGGTGGCAATACTGAAATTGGCGATAGCAGCACCACTGGGCTGATAGCGCATCTCCGGGTCCCGGCCCAGATGTCCTAATACTATGACCTTGTTCACTCCCGCCATTGTCAGATCTCCTTGAGTACAAGGGGACGGCCGTCCCCGAAAGCTCTATACTAACCCATCCAGAGAAAAACTCATTCCTGAACCCAAAAAGGCTACGGCTACATGGAACATATCCAGATCCGGGGCGCACGTACCCATAATCTCAAAAACATCTCATTGACCCTGCCCCGGGACCGCCTCATTGTCATCACCGGCTTATCCGGTTCGGGCAAGTCCTCACTGGCTTTTGACACGCTCTATGCCGAAGGTCAGCGCCGCTATGTGGAGAGTCTTTCGGCCTATGCCCGGCAGTTTCTGTCGCTGATGGGCAAGCCGGATGTGGATGCCATAGAAGGATTATCCCCCGCCATTTCCATTGAACAGAAATCCACTTCCCACAATCCCCGCTCTACCGTCGGCACCATCACAGAAATCCATGATTATCTGCGCCTGCTGTATGCACGAACCGGCACGCCCTGGTGCTGCGGAGCACCCATTCAAAGCCAGACAATCAGCCAGATGGTGGATCAATTACTGGCCCTGCCTGAAGGCGAAAAACTGATGATTCTCGCCCCCATGGTGCGTGATCGGAAAGGCGGTCATGAAGAGGTGATCAGCGCACTGCGGGCCAGAGGCCTGATTCGTGCACGGGTAGATGGAGAAATGCTCGAACTGGATGAAATTCCGACCCTGGACAAAAAACGCAAACATCGCGTTGAGGCCGTCATCGATCGTCTGGTATTACGTGCGGACAGTGGGCCGCGTCTGGCGGAATCCCTGGAAACCGCCCTGAGCCTCGCCGATGACCAGGCCATCGCCGTATTGATGGGGCCGCAACATCAGGAAGAACGCCTGTTTTCGGCTCACCATGCCTGTCCCGCTTGTGGACGTTCTTTTCCGGCCCTCGAACCCCGGCTGTTTTCTTTCAACAATCCGGCGGGGGCCTGCCCACGTTGTGATGGTTTGGGAGAAATCACCTTTTTTGATCCAGACCTGATTATTCCTGATCCGGGCGCCAGCCTCAGCGCCGGGGCCATCGTCGCCTGGACCAAGCGCCACAAGGAACATTATACCCCCTTGTTGAAAGCGCTGGCCGCACATTTTCATTTTTCCCTGGAGTCTTCCTGGGAAGACCTGCCTTTTGAGGTTCGCGAGCAAATTCTGCACGGTTCCGACGAACGTATTACCGTGCAGCAAGGTTCACGGACGCATCAGATTCATTTTGAGGGGGTGATTCCCGGACTGGAACGCCGCCTGCGCGAATCCCAATCCAATCTGGCGCGGGAAGAAATCATGCGGTACATGGGTCGCCTGCGCTGCCCGTCCTGTCACGGCAGCCGTCTGCGTGAAGAAGCCCGCATGGTCAAAGTGGGGCCTCTCGCTCTTCAGGAAGTATCAGCGCTACCCATTCGCGAATCCCTGCAGCACTTTGAGCATTTGCAACTGGAGGGCCAGGAGGCCATCATCGCCGAGAGAATCCTGAAGGAAATCAGTAGCCGCCTGAAGTTTCTGGTAGATGTGGGTCTTGCCTATCTGAGTCTGGATCGTTCCGCAGAAACCCTTTCCGGTGGCGAAGCCCAGCGCATTCGCCTGGCCTCCCAGATTGGTGCCGGACTGGTGGGAGTCATGTATGTTCTGGACGAACCCTCCATCGGCTTGCACCAGCGCGATAATGACCGCCTGATCGGCACCCTCAAACATCTGCGCGACCTGGGAAATACCGTCATTGTTGTCGAGCACGACGAAGATGCCATCCGCGCTGCAGATCACGTGGTGGATATGGGCCCCGGCGCCGGTACCCATGGGGGTGAAGTCATCGCCCAGGGTACTCCCGAAGATATTCGCGCCAATCCAGACTCCCTCACCGGTCGTTACCTGACTGGTGATTTGTGCATTGCGATTCCCGAACGCCGCCGTCACGACCAGCAACGCTGGCTGGAGGTTATTGGCGCGACCGGCAACAACCTGCAATCAGTCGACGCAAAAATTCCCATCGGCCTGTTTACCTGCATCACTGGCGTCAGCGGATCGGGCAAATCCACACTAATCAATGACACTTTGTATCCCGCCTGCGCGCGGATTTTGATGGGCAGCGCGCAGAGCCCGGCTGCGCATCAGCAACTGCGTGGCCTGGAAGCGCTGGACAAGGTCATAGCCATTGATCAAAGCCCCATCGGTCGTACCCCCCGGAGTAATCCGGCCACCTATACTGGACTGTTCACCCCGATTCGCGAGCTTTTTGCCGCTACCAGCGAGGCCCGGGCCAGAGGTTACAATCCGGGGCGCTTCAGTTTTAACGTCAAGGGAGGCCGTTGTGAAGCCTGTGAGGGCGACGGCGTTATTCGTGTGGAAATGCATTTTCTGCCGGACATTTACGTATCCTGCGACGTTTGTGCCGGAAAACGCTACAAGCGGGAAACGCTGGATGTGCATTACAAGGGCAAAAATATTCACGACATTCTCGAAATGACCGTGGAAGATGCCCGCCAGTTTTTTGATCCGGTACCGGCCATTGCCCGTAAATTGCAAACACTGCTGGATGTAGGACTGGGTTATCTGCGTCTCGGTCAGTCCGCCACCACACTTTCCGGTGGCGAAGCCCAGCGGGTTAAGCTCTCTCGGGAATTATCCCGACGGGATACCGGGCGAACCCTATACATTCTTGATGAACCTACCACTGGCCTGCATTTTCATGATATTGCCCTGCTCCTGGTGGTGTTGCAGAAACTCGCTGATGCAGGCAATACCATTGTGGTCATTGAACATAATCTGGATGTCATCAAAACCGCCGACTGGATTATCGACCTGGGTCCCGAGGGTGGTTCCGGGGGCGGGCAAATCATCGCCACCGGCAGCCCTGACGAAGTCGCCCGTAATCCGGTTTCGCATACCGGTCACTATCTGGCGCGACATTTATCCCGATAAATTGCACAATAGTCCTGTAAACATGACCTGGAGCCGTGAATATGTCCGTTCTCCCCGAACGCCGTGAACAAATCCGCAGTGCCCACGCCGCCCTGATCTTGCAGGTAGTTGCAGCCTGCCAGAACCCGCAGTTGCGAGGCGCTGTCGACGACCACCTGCGCGTTGCCGCTGCAAATGGTTGGGGAGAGCTGGTAAGCGTCATTCAACAGATTATGGCTGGTAAGCGCGAACTGGGCTTACTGCAGGGACTGGATGAAGAAGACAGCGTCATCGTCGAATCCATTTTGATGGGCCTGCAAAATCCCGAAACTCTCCCCAAAAGTGCGGGGCAGGCAGATCCGGGACTGGCGGCCCCCGGGCTGGCCAGTGTCATCCTTGCCGCGCGCCGGGGCGACCCCCAGGCCGTCGCCTGGTTGGGACAAATGGCCAGTCAAATGCAAAAAGCCGGGGGCGACATGGCCCGTATGGGGGCTGCTCTCGGCCCCTTGTCCCGAGGTTTGGATGATCGTCGCAAGCTGGAAAAAGGGATGGGACCATTGGGTCGCAGCCTGCTTCAGGGGGTACTGGACGAACTCGCCAAAGCCGAACTGCAATAAGGTCCATTCCACCCGAAAAGCTTGAAATATTGCTTTACCACCCCTATTTCCCGAGTCAACGTCTTTTTATTTTCAGGAGTATTGCATGGCCACTGGTGAACATATCCTCGAAGTCAACTTAGGTAATTTTCAGGAAGCCGTTATTGAGCTTTCGCAAAAGGCCCTGGTCCTCGTGGATTTCTGGGCACCCTGGTGTGGACCCTGTCGCGCCCTGGGTCCCATCCTCGAAAAGCTGGCGGAAGAAATGCAGGGTGCTTTTGTGCTGGCCAAAATCAATTCTGATGAAAATCAGGAACTCTCCCAGAAATACCAGGTGCGCGGAATTCCCGCCGTCAAGGCCTTCAAAAACGGTAAAGTGGTAGATGAGTTCACCGGTGCTCTCCCGGAGTCTGCCATCCGCCAGTTTCTTGAAAAACATTTACCCAAGCCCGGTGATGATCTGCGCGCCGAGGCCATGACCGCCATGGCCCAGGGCAAAACCGATGAAGCCCAGTCACTTCTGGAAGCGTCTCTACAAACGAACCCCCAAAACGATCAGGCGCGTTTGGCACTGGCCCATCTGGCCATACAACAGGGACGCCATGCAGATGCCCAGGCACAAATTGATGCCATGTCCCCCCTGTTTCAGCTGGAAATCGAAGTTGAGGGCCTGAAAGCATTACTGGAATTTACGGATGCAGCACGCAAAGCGCCGCCCATGGCCACGCTGGAGACGACCATTGCCCATGAAAAAGGCGATATACGCGCACAAGCCATGTATCAGCGGGCGCTGGTTCTGCTTTTGCAGGGCCAGGAAGCTGCTGCTTTGGATCAATTGATCGAAATGGTGGAAAGACACAAAAGTTACGAAGATGGCCTCGCCCGCAAAACCATTCTGAAGATTTTTGCCCTGCACAGCAATCAGGGGCCACTGGTTGAACAATATCGCACCAAATTGTCCCGCGCCTTATATTAAGTGCTATGTTAGACACCAGGCAGGAACTAGATGCTTTATTACCGAGTCTAAACGCAAATGCGTCAATGCTGCAGAACCAAAACTCCAAAGGAGAGTCCTATGGCGAATAATCGCCCGAAAACCCTGTTGAAACGTCCAAAACTACTGATTACTGCTGTTGTTGCCGCGTGCTTTGGTTTTACCCTGGGCGCCACCGAATGGGCACAGGCCGATGCCACCCCTACGGCACCCGCCTTATCCATCAACACCAACAGCGCACCCCAACAGGCGCTGGTTGCCCTCCCCGACTTTACCCCCATCATTGACCGTTATGGTCCGGCAGTGGTCAACATCAGCAGCACCACCAATAAAGTCATTCACCAGCAGCACAATCCGTTTCCGCCAAACTCTCCTTTTTACCAGTTTTTTCAGCACTTCGGCGCACCCGGACAAGCTGGTCCCAGCCATCAGCAGCACGAAAAAATCCAGTCTCTGGGGTCTGGATTCATCATCAGCCCGGATGGTTACATTGTCACCGCCGGTCACGTAGTACGGGGTGCCAATCATATTGTCGTCACCCTGACCAATCATCATGCCTATCCAGCCAAACTGATTGGACTTTCAGTACGCTACGACACGGCCCTGCTGAAAATTGATGCCAAGGATCTCCCCACGGTTCCCATCGGCAACTCTGATAACCTGAAAGTCGGCCAGTGGTTGCTGGCTGTAGGTGCGCCTTTCGGTTTTTATAATACCGTCACCCAAGGGGTGGTCAGCGCCATGAACCGGCCGCTGCCTGATGACGAATACATTCCTTTCATCCAGAGTGACGTACCGATCAATCCCGGCAACTCCGGTGGCCCGCTCTTTAACATGAAAGGCCAGGTGATCGGCATCAATGATCAGATTTATACCAACAGCGGCGGGTACATGGGATTGTCATTCTCCATCCCCATCAATACCGTCATGCGCGTGGTGCAGGACTTCAAGGATCACAAACCCATTCAGTTCGGGTACCTGGGTGTCGAAGTGCAGGATGTCACGCCGCAAATGGCCCAAGCCCTGCATCTTCAGGAACCGGTAGGCGCCCTCGTGGCTTCAGTGATGCCGGGCAGCCCCGCTGCCAAAGCTGGCATCCAGCCCGGTGATGTCATTGTAACCTATGACAGCAAACCGGTTTACAACGTCGGCCAACTGCCGCCCATGGTCGGCAACACGGTTCCAGGTACCCATGCCAGCGTCGGCATTCTTCATCATGGCGTCGCGGAAACCAAAAATGTCCTGGTCACCGCCCTGCCGAAAAACATGGATAAACAGCCCAGCAGCACCCAACCGGCAGCGCCTGCAAAGACCCTGAAAATCAGCCGGATGGATATTCATGTTCAAAATCTAACTCCAGACATTGAAAAACAACTGGATGTTCACCATGGTGTCGTGGTGGTGGGTGTCAGTGAAGGCCCGGCCGCCGAGGCGGGACTCATGCCCGGAATGATCATTCAGCAGATCAATCAGCAGGATGTCCAAAATGTCAGCGAGCTGGCGCGCATTGTCGCCGGGTTGCCCAAAGATCAACCCATTCCCATGTTGGTCCGTCAGGGTAAAGCGAGCATCTATGTGGTCATTACCTTGGCAAAGAAATAATCCATTCTCTGGATAAAAGTGACCGCAGTCCCATGGGGCTGCGGTTTTTATTTGGGCGCTACAGGACGTTGCGCTCGACAATCACTTCTGAATAGGAATCGCCCATAGCCACGCAGGCACTTTGCCGTCCCCAGAAACCTGCTTTTGAACGGTTCACCTGATAATAAAATTCCAGGGTCAGATCGGGTTTGGCGGTAATATCGGCACTGTACAGCAAGTTCATCAAGGAAGCGCCAATACCCGTCATCAAATAATCCACCGGATGATCTGCCGTGCCGAAACTCCGCAGGTAACCGAGAGATTCATAGGGATACCAGGCCCTCAGGACCAGGCGCTCGTTGGGCACCAGTTCATGAATCCGCCAAACCCCCCAGCCGAGGGCGTTAATACAAGCGACAATGCCCGCCAGCCAGTCCTCGCGACAGCGTAATTGGGGGACCACCAGCTGATACCAGGGATCCGAGCGCATAATGCCACCCATCGTATTGAAACCACATATATGACCGGCTTCAATAAGCAGGGTATCGGCGAGATCCTTACCCTGCAATCCCGCAAATTTTTCCTTGTAATAAAATAGGGCCGGATATTCATACCACAGCATTTCATCGAGAAGAGGATGCGTCGCCAGAGCATTAACCAGCGACTCTTCGAAGCGAAAAGATACCAGATTATAATAGTCCGCATAATGCCGCGTCAGACAAACGCCAAATTCCCGTATTAAACCATGCTCATCGCCCTGAAGCGGCATGCCACTGACTGCCGCGATAATACCCGGCTCATCCAGATGCAGGCCAACCGTGCGTTCGGGAATATCTGCCGCTTCTGGAGGCAATCGTACCTCCGCAATGGCTTGGGTACCCATAATATTTCCGTCCGAATTGGCAATATGGACTTGATTCATCCAGAAATCTGTTTGCTCGTCCCCACGACTGAGGGACTGATCACCAAGGCGGTTTCCCAAATGACCGGCAAATGGGGTCTCATAAACCGCTGATAAGGCACCAATAGCAAATCCCAAGTCGAAGTGTTCTCCTGCCCAGCGTCTTTTCCCATAATTCAGACGTAGGGCAAAACCATAATGGGAATGCTTTTCGATAATCTGGAAACCGTTTTCCGGATTCTCCGGCAGCTGAAAAGATGCCAGGGGCAAATCACCGAACCCACAAAATCGGTAGACAGCTTCTGCATAGGCCAGCCGATCTTCCACTGACCAGTCCGGACAGGATTTAAAATGTTGCTGCAGTTGCCGGAAGCTGACCTCAACCGCTGATTGCTTGAGAATAGGGTCCCGCTGAATGTAGTGACAATCTTCGACCACCAACTGCAAAAAGCGATTGTAATGATTACAGTGAAAAATCACTGGCTCATTATCAATGGTCACTATGCCGGTGTTGGGGTCACGCTGGGGATGAATGGAAGGAAGTTGCATCATATTCTGCCACACTCTATGGTTGTAAATCTGACTTTACAGATAGTCGAAACGCGCCAAGCTGCAAGTCCAAATTAGCGTAAAATAATCCTACGCGCGGGGATGATGTTTTTCGTGCAAGGCCTTGAGACGGGCCTGGGCGACATGGGTGTAAATTTCGGTAGTACCCAGATTCGCATGTCCCAGCATCAGCTGAACGCTGCGCAGATCAGCCCCATGATTGAGTAGATGGGTGGCAAAAGCATGGCGCAAACTGTGGGGTGAAACTGCCTGTTCAATGCCAGCCACTTTTGCATAGGCCTCAATATTCTGCCAAAAACGCTGACGCGTCATCGCCGCCCCGCGAGCCGTCACAAATACGGCTGCAGAAATCCGCTCACCCAGAATCCGGGGACGGGCATTTTGCAAATAAGCCGCTATTCGCCCAGCCGCCATTTCCCCCATGGGCACGAGCCGTTCCTTGCGGCCTTTGCCGAAGACCATGACCAAATCCGCGCTCAAATCCAGTTGCCGCATTTCCAGATTGACCAGTTCGGAAACCCGTAAGCCGCAGGCATACATCAACTCCAGCATCGCCGCGTCGCGCAACCCCAACGGTCGGGTCAGATCAGGTGCAGCAAGGAGATCTTCAATTTGTGTTTCACTCAGCACATGGGGCAAATAACGGGCAAGACGAGGACTTTGCAAGTTCTGGCTGGGGTTGTGCGTTACCCAGCCCTCACGCAGCGCATAACCGTAAAAACGGCGGATGCTGGACAGCAACCGGGCGACAGAACGCATTGCCGCGCCGGATTGCAGTTTTTGTCCGAGAATACGCGCGAGCATCCCGGCATCTGCACTCAGTAAATGTGCGTCCTGCTCTGCCAGTGCTGAACAAAGCTGGAGCAGATCCTGCCGATAGGCAGCCAGGGTATTTTCACCCAGATTTTTTTCGAGCCAGAGCGCATCCAGAAAGGCATCAATGCGCTGACGATCCTCAGACGGGGGTGATGCCATCGCCATGAGGCTGATTACTTAATCGAAATAAAAACGCAATACGACCAGAGGGTGAATCCATGCCAAGGGTCCTCCTGTGATCTGTCCGGCGCGCTGCGCGGTTCGCCAGATCGGCCAGAAACCCGTGGGATTCCCTTGGGCTACCGCCCGTTCGGCCAATTGTAGCCACCAATCAGCAGACGTTCCGGAAGCGGCGGCATAAAGCGCTCCCTGCCAGGTAAAATGCGCCGGCACCAGTTCGGACAACGCCCGATCCCGATAAGCAGCGAGGTTACTGAAATCCGGCCAATCCTCACGGCGCTGCCAACCGGCAAAGCCAAAAGTGCAGGCGGCAGCACTGAACAACACCTTACGTGCCTGGCGCAAACTGCGATGGGGCAAGGTCAGCAGGGTTCCCAGCCAGACATACAAACGCATCAGCGCCTGAGGATCATGACGATGACCACCCTCAATAATCATCAGGGTCACCGTCAGAAACAATTGCCGAATAGCATCCAGAGGCTGATCCCCCAAAGCCCGAATCCGCCCCATGAAGGCCGGCAGATCGCGCTCCCGCAAGGCAAGCAGCAAGGGCTTATCCACTTCAGGATCGCGGCTCGCACGCCCCTCCGGGACGACCACCGCAACACCAGATACCTGCTGCCAATGGCTCTGCAGCAGAGCCAAAGCCCCCAAAGCAAAGGGCCGGGCAGGCAGTGCGGCCGCTGCGTCATGCCATTCCCCAAACAGAATGCTACGGAGGCCCTGAGCATGGCTATCATCCGCCAGCCTCTGGGCCAGCCGATTCAGCACCACACGCCGGGCATTTTCATCATCGGCCATGCTCTGCAGTAAAGGCACCAGATGCTCCAGATCGGCTTCTTCTACCGCCTTGGAGAGCAGATCGACTTCCATATCCAGCGGCATGGGCTCACTGGCTTCCAGCTTGAGCAACTCCGGCAAAGGCGCGGCAGCCAATAAAGCGCGTTTTTCTTCCTGAATACCTACCGCAGCGGCCAACATTTCGACAGGAAGCTGCTCAGACGCGGCCCAGATAGACTGGCTATCCACCACCACCTGCAAAGCCTCCGTATTGTCCGCCGCACTCCACCAGTAGGGCAGGATATCCTCCTGCCAAGCCGAATGGAGCAGCAACTTCCGGGCGGGGTCGGCCCACAGGGCAGACCGCCCATCAGCAGACGCAGAACGCCAGCGTTCAAGGATTTCCCTGGACGCTGGCGTCATGATCAGATTATCCAAAGCGAACCCGGCCTTCGCCAGGAAGCGCAGCAGAAATCATCAGCCCAGTTTTTCTTTGATGCGGGCAGCCTTACCAGACAGATTACGCAGGTAGTAAAGCTTGGCACGACGCACATCACCGCGACGTTTGACTTCCACCTTGGTGACCAGTGGTGAATAAGAGGGGAAAACGCGTTCCACACCCTCACCATTGGAGATTTTCCGCACCGTAAAGGCAGAATGCAGGCCACGATTGCGACGGGCAATGCAGATTCCTTCAAAAATCTGGATACGTTCGCGGTCGCCTTCCTTCACCTTGACATGCACGGCAACGGTATCGCCTGCGCCAAAAGCCGGAAGTTCCGACTGAACCTGTTCTTTGTTGATTTCATCAATGATGTTCACAGCCCTGCTCCTTCGCCTAGTATTACTGCACTTCGCCGTCCTGACGGCGATAATCATCCAATAACTTCTGCTCACGCGCACTCAAGACGCGCTGCGCCAACAAATCCGGACGCCGCTCAGCCGTGCGCCCCAAAGACTGCTGCAAGCGCCAACTACGAATCCGGGCATGATTTCCCGAAAGCAAAACTTCCGGAACCTTTACGCCCCCCACCACTTCCGGGCGCGTAAAATGTGGACAATCCAGCAAGCCATTATCCGCAAAACTATCTTCGGCTGCCGAGTCCGCATGTCCCAACAAACCCGGTAACTGCCGGGCCACTGCTTCAATCAATACCAAGGCAGGCAACTCTCCACCAGCCAGCACATAATCGCCGATGGACCATTCTGCATCCACCGCCGCCAGCACCCGCTCGTCAATACCTTCATAGCGGCCTGCCAGCAAAATCAATCCGTCTGCACCGGCAAAGCCCTGCACGGCTTCCTGCTGCAGACGCTGCCCCTGGGGGGACAGGTAAATCACCGGCACCCCCGGATTTGCTTCGCGTGCCGCAGCGATGGCTGCCAACAACGGGGGCGCCATCATCAACATGCCCGGACCGCCACCAAAGGGCCGGTCATCCACGCGGCGATAAGCATTATCGCTAAAATCGCGAGGGTTCCAGGCCTGTATCTGGATCAGCCCACGCGCCTGGGCACGCCCCAGCACCCCCTCGCGCAGATAACCGTGAATCAGCTCCGGAAAAATAGTGATGACATCAAAACGCATCACCAGTCCGCTTGCCAGTCCACGGTAATCAGTCCCGCACTCTGGTCCACGCCAGCTGCACTTGCATCGGACCAGGGAATCAGCAATTCCCCGCCCTTTTCATCGTCCAGTACCATAACGTCATTCGCACCGGTTTCCAGAAAAGCCCTCACTTTTCCCAAAAGGAGGCCTTCCTGATTCAGCACCCGCATGCCAATCAAATCACGCCAGTAATATTCACCGGGCTCCAGGTCCGGTAAATACGCTCGCGCAATTCTGATCTCCTGACCAATGAGGGCACGGGCCTGTTCCCGGTCACTGACTTCCGCCAGCTTGGCAACCACGCCCTCACCCTGCATACGTCCTTCTTCCAGCACGTAAGGCCGGGGTTCAGAACCCAAAAACCAGGGTGAGTAGTCGAGAATGGCATCACGCAAATCTGTAAAAGAGAACACTTTTACCATTCCACGCACACCGTAGATGCCGGAAACTTTTCCCAGCACCACCCATTCTTCAGACTCAGGCGGCAGCGACACCCGTCTTACTCACGCCTTCTTTCTTGAAAAAGCCGGCTACCGTATCAGAAGGCTGCGCACCCTGGCTGAGCCAGTAAGCGGCACGCTCTTTGTCGATGCGCAATTCGGCCGTAGCACCAATGGGATTGTAAAAACCCAGGCGCTCAATGAAACGGCCATCGCGCCGGTTACGACTATCCGTCACCACGATGTGATAAAAAGGCCGCTTTTTGGCGCCGCCCCGGGCCATACGAATAACTACCATGTGTTCTCCTTAACCATGTCCTCTCCCACTGGACGGGAGAAAGGCGCGTATCGTAACTAAAAACAAGCTCTAACGGAAGGGTAAACCGCCCTTTAACATCGATTTGGGATTCATCCCCAATAAACGGCTGAGTCCGCGCCCCCCTTTTCCCATTTTTTTGAACATTTTCTGCATCATCTCAAACTGCTTGAGCAGCTTGTTGACCTCGGTCACGGTGGTTCCAGCGCCTGCAGCAATGCGACGACGGCGCGAAGCCTTGATGATTTCCGGATGCCGACGTTCGCCGGGCGTCATGGAGTTGATAATGGCCTCCAGACGACGCATGGGTTTACCGTCCTGCATGGCCGCCTGTGCCTCAGCGGGGAGTTCGCCCATACCCGGCAATTTATCCATAATGCTCGACATGCCACCCATTTTTTCCAACTGGCGGAGTTGCTGGCGAAAATCCTCCAGGTCAAAACCTTTTCCACTGCGCAGCTTCTCGGTCATTTTCTGCGCTTGTTCAACATCCACATCCTGTTGAACCTGCTCAACCAGGCTGACAATATCGCCCATACCCAAAATACGCGAAGCCAGTCGATCCGGATAAAAAGGTTCCAGACCCTTGCGGATTTTTTCGCCAATACCCATAAACTTGATGGGCTTGCCGGTAATGGCCCGCACCGACAAGGCAGCCCCACCACGCGCGTCGCCATCAGCCTTGGTCAAAATGACGCCGGTCAGTGGCAAGGCATCATTAAAAGCCTTGGCCGTATTGACCGCATCCTGACCCGTCATGGCGTCCACCACAAACAGCAACTCCACCGGCTGGACGGCACTGGTCAAAGCCTGAGCTTCCGCCATCATGGCCGCATCCACATGCAGGCGTCCGGCGGTATCGACAATCAACACATCAAATACACCACGCTGCGCTGCCTCTAAGGCATCTTTGGCAATCTGCACCGGCTGCTGGTCAGGACGGGACGGAAATACTTCCACCTCAATATCCTTGCCCAGATGCGCCAACTGCTCCATGGCAGCAGGCCGATAGACGTCAGTACTCACCATCATGACCCGCTTTTTTTCTTTTTCTTTCAGCCATAAGGCGAGCTTGGCACTGGTCGTGGTTTTACCGGAACCCTGCAACCCGGCCAAAAGAATCACCGCCGGAGGACGGGCACTCAAATCCAGCCGGTCGTTGTGCTCACCCATGAGCTTGACCAGTTCATCATTGACAATTTTGATAAACACCTGCCCTGGAGACAGGCTTTTCACCACTTCTTCCCCCAGTGCCGATTCGCGCACCTTGTTGATGAAGTCTTTCACCACCGGCAGCGCCACATCGGCTTCCAGCAAGGCCAAACGCACTTCACGCAGGGCGTCACGAATATTGTCTTCGCTCAAACGCCCCTGGCCACGCAGGTTTTTAAAAGTCTGGGTGAGTTTTTGGGTCAGATTGTCAAACATGGGTCCCCCTCATATCAGGGGTGGATTTTGGACTGTATGGCTCAGTCGTGCAATGGCGGGCGCCATTCAAGCTGTTGGCCGGGTTCAACGCCATGACGACTAATGCCGCCTGCGGCTACTTCCAAGGTCATTACTGCAGCGCGGTTTGCCCGCCATCGCCAGGCGGGCAAACCGCTATG
>NZ_JABELD010000115.1 GCF_018853445.1 Acidithiobacillus concretivorus | reverse complement strand
CGGTTATGGTTATCCGGCTCCATCCTACGGATATCCGAACGTCGGGTATGGATCTCCCTACCCGGCATACGGCAACTATGGATACACGAGCCCTGCTGCCCATTATGGTCCGCCGCCCGCCTATGCGCCCAGTAACCGCTATGCACCCCCTCCTGGGCCTTACGGATATGGGGCCCGTTGATGCTGCGGGCAGAGCGGTCATGATTGCGGTCATTTCCGGCTGCTCTCCGCGTGGCATTTACGGGGAGGATGCTGGAGACATCCGCAAGAATCACATGAGCCTGGTTGATACCACGGGTTGGCGTAGTGCCCGGCCAGGCGCATCTGAAGCTGTCCTGCCATTGGATCCTGTCTTCAGGCAAAAGAGGCCGTTATGAAAAATTCACTGGCTAAACTGATTGTTTTTCTGCTCCTGGTCGCACTTGTTCTTTTCATCTTTCTGACGATCCAGGATCCGTACCGGGTACGGCACGACTGGGCGGCCACCCAAAGCTATGCGGCGCGTCAGTGGCATGCCGTGCAACACTGGTGGGCGGGTCAGACGGCGCCTCCCGTCCACCAGCCCGTGGCACATCCGCCCGTCCCAGTGGCTCCCGCAGCGGTGGCAGCGCCTCCACCCGCTCCGCTACATTTTCCGCAAAACCTCACCCCTGCCCAATATGCCTTGCTGATGGCTGCACGATCCGCTTTCTGGCAACACGATCAGGCATCGGCCATTGCCGACTATCGCGCATTGATCCGGCAGCATCTGAACATTCCCCAACTGTATGGAGAACTGGGCAATCTATATTACCAAGCCGGCCATCGTCTGGCGGCGGGAGAAGCCTACGCCCACGCAGCGGAAAGCCTGATCGCCCATCATCAGTATCCGGCAGCGGCGGCCCTCTTACCCTTGATCCATACCCTGGATCCCGACCTAGTCTCTGCCATCCGCGAGGATTTGGCGCGATAACCCCATGTATAATAAGGAGTACTTGAAATGACTGAAAAACGAGAAGAACCCAATATTGAACCATCCACCGGAGCAACGCAGGAAGGCAGTGACTCTGCCGAAAGTGTATCGCATACAGCATCCGGTAGTGCCTCTGAACAGGGGGCGGAATACACCCACTATGAAGACGTGCACCACAGCGCTTCGGAACATCATGACGACGCCACGGCAGCGGCGGCCGCAGCGGCAGCCGCTGCCGCCGCTGCCGCCGCAAGTAGTGGGCATAGCACCTATTCACCGCCCCCTCCACCGTCTGCAGCCGCCCGCAAAAGCCCAGTCAGCCGGCTTTGGGGATTCCCCGGGGTTGTTCTGATTCTGGTCCTTCTGGTCATTGCGCTCTTCATCTGGGGGATCACTGCACATCAGGAGATTGTACAGAAAAAGGTCGTTGCTCCAGCGCAGAAGGTTTTGCATGTTACCAGCGCACCCAGTATTGCGGCCATTACCCAGGCGCAGCACCCCATGACCGCCACGCAAACCAAGTTGTTGATGAAAGCGCGTGGTGCATTCTGGCATCATGACTACACGGGTGCCATTGCGGACTACCATGATCTGATCCAACAGGCACCCAATTCTCCGGCACCTTACGGGGAACTTGGCAACGTGCTGTACATGACCGGCCACTACCATCAGGCAGCTACTGCTTATGGGCAGGCAGCCATGCGGCTGATCCATCAAGGGCGCTATGCAGACGGTGCGGCATTGATCCCCATTCTGGGTCGCCTGGATCCAGCAGAAGCCCAAAAAGTGCAGATGGCGCTTTCCCATGCGCCAGAAGCCGAAACCGGGATGCCGCCGGCCTGAGCTATTCACTTCCGGAACTGCTGTGCACAGGGCTTTTTCCGCCCTGAGGCGCGGCAAGCCGGATTCGGGGTGACCGGTCATGCTCTACCCAAAATTATGGATGTTCGTCGGCTTGCTGACTTTTTCTTTATCCATCCATGCTACCCATGCGCAGGGTGCTGTTTCTGCTCCGTCCATCTCCCACGGCAGGCCGCCAGTTTGGAACGCGCAAACCACGCAAACCCTGATGCAGGCCCGTCAGGCCTACTGGCAAGGGTATCCATTACGCGCCATCCGGGATTATCGCTACCTGCTTCATATTTCCCCCCAAAAACGATGGGCCGATCTGTATGGGGAACTGGGTAACGTGTATTACCAGATGGAAGACTACTATGCCGCAGGCATGGCTTTCAGTCACAGCGCCCAAATTTTGATTCTGGAAAACCAAATCCAGGGTGCGCGGAACCTGCTTCCAGTGATTAAACTGATCGATCCCGGCGAAGCCCAACGACTCACGATTCAATTGCATAACGAGGAGACCCCCCATCATGACAGAACCCCAGTACTCGGACACCGCATCCAGGTCTCAGCATCATATCGCTGGCCTTTCTGACCGCCAGCTCAGACTGATCGTCTACGCGGCCCTCGTCGCCTTTCTGGTCCTGGCCGCTTATGAGTTTTATCTGGCCGTGGAAATGTCCCACGACCTCCATGAAATGACTGAACAGTTCCAGAAAATGAGTCCTAACATTCAACGCAACATGAACAGCATGTCCCAAGACATGGCACAAATGACCTCTTCTACCCACTACATGGCGCGGGCCACCGGACAGATGCAGGCCGAATTCTGGAGCCTGAATCGCCAAGTCATCCCGCCTTTTTCCATATTGGGCGCGATGCTGCCTTTCGGTCAGCAGGATTCACCCTATGCACAGAACGATCCGCTTCCCCCCATGCAGAATACGTATCCAGGCAACCCGGCAACGACCAATGTAGCCCCTTATGGCTCTTCAGAGACACCCTTTCCGTGAGCCTGCTGAAGAGCACAGATCATTATGATGCTTAAAGGAGTTCCACATGACGCAATATGCGCAGGGCATGGAGTTGTTATACCCGGTTCTTCCCGAATTACTGGAAACATTGGGTTCAGGCTTGATCCTGACAGACCAACAGGGTCTGGTTAAGTACGTCAATTCAGCCACGCTGAAGCTCCTGGGGGTCGACCAGCTGGAACATCTGCGAGAAATTCCCGGTGAAAAGATGCGCAAAGAACTGCTCAAAGCTGCTCTGGATTCTGGTCAGGAAGACGCTGTCAGTCGTCCACAGGTAGGCTGTCTGCAGTGGGATCACCGCTTACCGGGAGCAATTGGCGACAAAATCCTGCATGTCAGAACCCGTCTGGTGGAAAAGGATCAGGAGAAGTACCGGATTTTCTTTTTTGAAGATGTGACCGGTTTACGTCATGCCGAACGCGTTCTGGGCGGGACGCAACAGATCGGCTTTTTAACGGAGGATACAGCGCTACGCGACAGTATTTCTCTGGTGGAAAAAGTCGCGAATACCGATTCCTGTGTTTTTTTCTGGGGAGAATCAGGCTCTGGAAAGGGACTCATGGCCCGACTCCTGCATCAATTGAGTCCACGCAACTCAAAACCGCTCATTGAAGTCAATTGCGCAGCCATTCCCGAAAACCTGTTCGAGGCGGAGTTTTTCGGGTCCGTCAAGGGCGCCTTTACGGGTGCGGTATCGGATCGTATTGGCCGATTCACGGCAGCTGACGGCGGCACCCTGTTCCTGGATGAAGTGAGTGAATTACCCTTGTACCATCAGGCTAAATTGCTCAAGGTCCTGGAGGACAATTGCTTTGAACCGTTGGGATCGATCAAAACCCGTCACGTGGATGTCCGGGTGATTGCCGCCAGCAATCGCAATCTGAAAGAGGCTGTGGAATCCGGAACCTTCCGTAGTGACCTCTATTACCGCCTGAACGTGATTCCCGTCCGGATTCCCCCGCTCAGGGAACGACCCAGTGACATTATTCTTTTAGCGGAGTATTTTTTGCACGGTGCGTGTAAATCGAGTCAGAAAATCTTTTCTGCCGAGGCTAAACGCCTCCTGTTGGATCATCCTTGGCCTGGCAATGTGCGCGAACTACGCAATGTAGTGGAATATCTGGCGATCTGTAGTGCGGAGGCGCACATCCACAAATCGGACTTCCCCAAAGACTTCCAGGAAAAAAGTACAACAGTGTCTGTACCCGGCGATAAGACCCTATCGTCTGCGAAAGCCTCTTATGGGAAAGAGCAGTTGCAGCGCCTGCTGAGTAAACATCACGGCAATCGCGCCCAATGTGCGCGAGAGCTGGGTATTGATCGGGTAACCCTGTGGCGCCACCTGAAACGTTGGGGCCTTACCAATGGGACGGAAGTACGACCATAATCCCGCTGTTGGGTGGCACATCCCGACCATCATCGCCCACGGGGAAGCGGGTTCTGAATGCTCAGGCTTCCTGTAACCAGCGATACACCGTGCGTTCACTCACGCCGATATGTTTGGCGAACTGACGACGACTGCCCTCAAAAATAGTCAGGAGTTCGCGAAAATTGTCCGGACGCCCCCGGAGCGAAGGCCGCTCCATGGCAGTCCCTGACTGATTTTGCCCCGCAGCATGAAAAAAGTGTATGTGTCTGGGTAGAAGAGTATCCCCGTCGCATAAAGCCATCGCTTTCTGCAAGATATTGCGCAGTTCCCGGATGTTACCCGGATACTTGTAGGTACAAAGCAGATGTGTGGCTTCCTCGGAAAGCTGCCAGTGGCCCCCCCACTCTCGATTGATTCTTTCGAGCAGGACTTGGACGATTTCGGGAATATCCTCGACACGTTCGCGCAGAGCGGGTAAATCAATTTCGATGGCTGCCAGACGATAGTAAAGATCTTCCCGAAAGCGTTTTTCTCGGATCATCTGCTGCAAATCCCGGTTGGTGGCGGCGACTATCCGGACATCAGCGTGGAGTTGCGCCGTACCGCCCAAGCGACGGAATAGACCGGTCTCCAGTACACGCAATAGTTTCGCCTGCATGGTCAAGGGCAACTCGCCGATTTCATCCAAAAAAAGTGTCCCTTGATGCGCATGCTCATAGAGACCGATCTTGCGATCGATACAACCCGTGAAGGCCCCGCGTTCGTGCCCCATAAACTCACTTTCAAAGAGATGCTCCGTCATGGTGCTGCAATCTACCGTCAGCAACGGTCCTGCGGAGCGTTCCGAAAATTGATGCAAGGCATGCGCCGCCAACTCTTTCCCCGTCCCGCTTTCTCCCCTGAGTAGAACCGGCGCATGCGTTCGTGCCGCCTTGAAAATTTGATGTAAACAATCCATAAAAACGGGTGAACTTCCCACCATGGCGTTTGGACGCACGTTGAGTCCCTGCGGATTGGGGTATATCGGGAGGCATTCTTCCGCCCAATAGCGCTTACCCTGCAAATCATACAGCGCATGACAGCGTATCTGGACATACTCGACCCGCCCTCGGCAGGGATATCGGACAAGACATTCCTCCTGCGCATGCCCCCAGGAGTTCTTCCCGGGATGCAGACGGGTCTGCTTCCCGATCGGATCGACGCCATAGTAGTCCCGATAAGCGCGATTGGCAGCCACAATATATCCGTCTTCATCGATCAGAATCGTCGGCTTTGGCAGTAAATCCACCGCGCAATCCAACGAGAGACCCGTTGGAATCAAGACGCGGGGGTGTTGATCCATTGCACCATCGACTGGGGTGGCCACATTCACCTCAGCCACTCACAGGTCGCTTTTCAGATTATCCAATGCCCTATGGGCATTATATCCCAAGGCTTGTTGATTCGCCGACACCGCATTACGGCAGGAAGAGAGTCGGGATCGGGAGGTCTTCTGGTTACACCAGCTGATCTCCTGACGCATTTGGCTTTGATGCCGCAGATACCACCGGGTACCATGCCCACCTGCGGGGCCCTGACCCATGGCGGAGCATCCGGTGAGCATCAGTACAACCAGACAGCACAGGAATAGCCTGAACATGTTTCATCTCCCATTGATTGACACGTCATCCCTCGCACCCTGAACGATGAGGGCGCCACACGGGAGTCACTCTCACCCCATTAGATCTTGGCCATGGCTGAAAAGCTTTTGACAAAGGGCCCCGCCATACGCGGGTCCTTCAGCATACTCGCATAGTCGCCTACCTTGAATTTGATTTTTCCGGTCGTGAACGCTAAACCCAACCCTGTCATTCCTGGGGATTTTTCTATCCACTTCAACCATTGCGGATGCTGGGCGCGAATATCCCAGTTTAAAGGCTGATCGGTATATACGCCCGACGCTGTTGCCTTGCCGTTTTGTACCACCAGAAAAGCACGGGGTTTTTCTTCTTCCGGATATCCGTAACCAATGACGGAATTAAAGCCAATCTGGGCAAGAGCACCAGAAAGCTCCGGATCCTTATTCCATTCCTCGGCAAAACGAACCATCCAGGCGGGGGAAAATAAATCTGCCACGAGTACACCTCCTTATCAGGGTCAACCAAATCAAAACACCATATGACGAGCGCAGAGCCCGCACTGAAAACTCTTTCAACTGGACGTGGGTTTTGCTGCCAAAAGCCGCGTTTTCAGTTGGTCACAATATTGACAGAACGAAGTGGCTTCACACTGCCGTTCAGGGCCCCAGCCACAAAGATTCCGGCAGGACAGGGCTTGCCAGAAATCCCGGGTATTCTCCCGAAAAGCACGCTGCAAAGGCTTTCCTGGCTCTGTGTCTGAGGGACCCAGGCAAGACAGGAAGGCCATAGAACATAATGCGCAAGTGCCTCTATGGATTCTCCAAAGAAGCAACAGACTCATCAAAATCACAAAAACAGCAACAAACAGGGTGGCCATGGCCAGCAGCGCGGGGAGCGTGGTCCAGGAAAGCTGCAACAGGGCATTCCACCAACCCCAAAGCATCATGACCCAAGCCGCCCCGGCAACAATCAAGGTGTCGACAGATAAAACCGCTGCCAGCCAGCGCCGTCGCCAGCGCTGCAGGCGCGGCACAGCATCTTGCATCACCGACTGCAGGCGACGCTCCAGCAGTTGGGCGAGAAAACAGGGCCAAAGTTGCGGTATCCGCTGCAAATAGGTAGCGGCGCTCTCTGCAGAATCTATGGCAATATGATGTCTCCGCGCCATCCTCTTGCCGTCCGTTGCAGATCGTGAGGCAGTCAAAGGCTGATTTTCGAGATAAAGCAGAGGACCCTCTTCTTCGCCTGTTTTGCCCAGCAGGGTTTCCAGCAACGCCGTTTCAGCAGAAAAGTTCACCAGGATCTGTGTGCTTCGAAAAATATTCTGGAACGCGCGCACAGACTCCAAAGACAATGACGGTATATCGGAGACCACATAACAATCGGGCAAAGGGTCGCATCCTGGAGCAACGGAGTCAGGATCAATGCCCTCGGGGAAAACACGGATAATTTGCGCCGTGGCTTCGGTCGGAAACGGAACAGAACCGAGCCAACGCTGGAGTAACACGCGGGCCTGAACGATAGAACCCAAAATGAGTACCACCGGACGGGATGGGACTTGATCTCGGAGATGCTCATCCGGCTGCAGCAAACGCATCTCATGAAGCACCTTATCCCAGTATCGATATTTTTCTTCCAGATCGGCGAGTGGCATGTCCGATTCAGTCTCCATGCCGACCTCGCTTATTGATGGCAGCACTATGTCCCCATTCCCCCAGATTACTCACTTGTACTCCGACCCACCAAAAAGGCGCCACACTATCCTGACCGTGTCCACCGACCAGATGCTGACCCGGTGCTAAATGCACATGGGCAACCAGATTCTCCGCCTCCGCACGCGTCCGAAAAACTGACCAGGCAACGACCCGCTCCATAGGGGTCATACCAGATTTTCCAGCCTGGGAGGCATGGACCTTTGAAGGTAAGTCCCGTGCCTCATCGAGAAAATGACTATCCATGATGAATTTCTCCTTCAAATAATGAATCAGACACTCAGCCTGGATTAAGCATAAATTATACCAACTTATAACCATTTGATTACAATAGAATCAATCTGATGGCAATCTCTATCCATGCAACGCTTTTTTATTTTATATAAAATAAAAACAATAAGATAAATCATGCATCAGATGTTGCAACGCCAGCCTCGGGGACCATAACCACCCTCAACCTAAAAATGTTAGATTATTATTATTCAATAAATCACTTATTGTTCTTCTGTGTTGCACTTTCTCACTGGATATTGTTGCATAAAAAACCATTAAATAACATATGGATAAAACCTTTCATCATCACCAACCGTTTCACGGCACATTTCTATAAATTAAAAACTGTTTAATAATCAATCAACTAATTTTTGGCACATAAACTGCTAATAATTTTCTCAAAAATACATAAGTGCAGTTTTCATCCTTCTGACGTTGGTGGTTAAGGGATAATTAAGAATCAGGAGCAACTTTTATGTTGATCGAAAATACGTTACCCGTTTTACTCAGCCGTCTCGACTTTGCCTGGATTACCTCGCTGCATATTCTCTGGACGCCCATGACGATTGGCATGTCGTGGCTGCTCTTCGGGATAGAAGTCCTCTGGCTCCGCACCGGGGATGAGCGTTGGTACAAACTCAATCGTTTTTTCGAAAAAATATTCATTATCAATTTCGGTGCCGGGGTGGCGACGGGTGTCACCATGGAAATGGCTTTTGGGATTTTGTATGGGCCATTTTCTCAGGCAGTCGGGCCCTTTTTCGGCAACATTCTCGGCTTTGAAACCATCACCGCATTCATGTATGAAGCGGGATTTATTGGTCTGATGGTTTTCGGCTGGGGAAAAATCAGTAAAACCATGCATCTTTTTGCCACCTTCAATGTCGGCATATCTTCTACTTTATCGGCAGGCTGGATTCTGGTTGCGAATTCCTGGATGCAAACGCCCGACGGAGTCGTCTTTAAAAATGGCCTCTTTCAGGTCACTAACTGGTGGAGTGCTATTTATAACGACAATTTTCATTGGGGATTTCCACATATGTGGATTGCCTGCGTAGAGCTGGCTCTTTTTGTTTTTGCCGGAGTCAGTGCCTGGTTTATCCTCAAAAACCGCAACGCCGAACTTTTTGTAAAGCTGCTCAAACCAGCGCTCCTGGCACTGCTGATTGTGACCCCTTTTCAGATTTATCTCGGGGATACGCTGGGGCGGGACGTTGCTCAGACACAGCCCACCTCTCTGGCCGCCATGGAAGGGCATTACCATACGTATCTCCCCAATGGGCAGGACAATACCGGCTGGCACCTGATTGCCATACCCAACAGCCAAAATGACGGTACCCGATTTGCGATTACCCTTCCTTACGTCCTGAGCCTGCTGGAAACCCATACTTTGACCGGCAAGGTGACGGGTATGGACAGTTTCCCTGCCCGTGATCGTCCAGATGTCTGGGTGCCTTTCTATGCGTTCCGGATCATGGTCGCCATTGGCTTTTTCCTGTTCCTCGTCGCTCTTTGGGGTAACTGGCTGCGCCTGCGGGGCAAGCTGAATGCAACGGCTCTACGCCAACACCCGTGGTTTCTCCGAGCCGTCATTTTCTCGGCATTTTTACCCTATCTGGCAATCTGGACGGGCTGGTGGGTGCGCGAAATCGGTCGGCAACCCTGGGTAGTCTTCGGCATGATGCGCACCTACGAAGGGGTCAGCCACATGTCGATGGGCCAGGAAGTGGTCTGGTTCGTGGGCTACATTATTTTTGAGTTGGCCGTCTGGTCGGGCGCCTGGTACTTCTTCAGCCGCGTCATCCAAAAAGGCGTGAATGACATTCCGGATTCCACCCATCTCTGGGAAACCCCCGAAACCAACGACAGTGGGGGCGGCCATGTGTCCCCCCATTTCACCAAAGCATTACCACGCCGAGATTAAGGAGAACCCATCATGACCGATCTCATGGGTAGAATTGCCGTGTCCTTGTCCACCTGGTGGTGGTTGATTCTCGCCTTGTTTTTTATGCTTTACGTGATGCTGGATGGGGCCGATCTGGGCGCTGGGATTTACACCCTGTTTTCGCACGACGAGGAAGAACGCGGGGCGGTCATGGCTTCCATGGCCGGATTCTGGGACGGAAACGAAACCTGGCTGGTGGTTGCTGGCGGGGTCCTCTTTGGGGCTTTCCCGGTAGTCTATGGCTCGGCCCTGAACTATCTGATGATCCCGTTGATGCTGGCCTTATGGGGGATTATTTCCCGCGCTGTCGCTTTTGAATTTCATATTCATGCGCGTAGCAGTAAACGTTTCTGGGGATGGGCCTTTGCTCTCGGCAGCCTGATCGCCCCCTTTTTTGCAGGCGTATCCCTGGGTGCCACCTTGCAGGGTTTCCCCCTGAAAGCCGGACGCGCCCTGGAAATACAGGGACACGGCCTCCCTGCTTCCACGGATCCGGTACTCCATTATTCCGGCCAGGCCTTCACCTTCTTAAGCCCTTTCAGTATATGGGTCGGTTGCGGAGCCGTCATTGCGGCAGGCCTTGCCGGTGGACTGTATTTATGTGCCCGCTTTATACCAGGAGACCCCATTCATGAACGCGCCCGGAAGTGGACTACCGTATTTTCTTTTTTGGCGCTGATCGCCATTCTCGTCACCTTAATCTGGTCCTACGCGATTTTCCCCTGGGCAGCGGCTAAATGGAGTGGTGCCCATTGGTGGATCTGGGCTATCTGGCTGGTCATTGTGCTGTTCTTTGCCTACAAATCAATGATCAATCATTCCCTGCAGCGGGATATTGCCGCCCTGCTCTGGGGCGAGGGTGTAGTGGCACTTCTCTGGATGGCCATGTTCGCCACCATGTATCCCTATGTCGTGCCAGAAACCTGGCCTATCGCCTTATCCGGCAATCCGGCCAACTCCCTGGCGGTCTTCACCTTGTTCATGACGGGATTTGTACCGGTCATGATCATGTACAACTGGTATCAGATTTGGGTTTTTCGGGGGAGGTTAAGCAAAAAAGCCGCATATGGTGGGCATTAAAACCCGGCATTAGCGGATGTTCATCCGTCGTTCGTCAGCTGTTCGTTTTCGCTTTGAATAAGGAGTATTGACCATGGCACATGTAGTGATTTTAGGCGCAGGAACCGGCGGCATGCCCGCCGCCTATGAAATGCGGGATCTGCTCGGCCCCAAACATGAGGTGACGCTGATCAGCGAAAACCCTTATTTCCAGTTCGTTCCTTCCAACCCCTGGGTCGGTGTGGGCTGGCGGCAGCGGGAGCAAATCGTATTTGATATTGAGCCGCATACCAGTCGCAAGCGCATCAATTTTATTGCCCAGCGCGCTGACCGCATTGATCCGGAACGCAACACCATCGATCTCGCCAATGGTTCCAGTGTCCATTACGACTATCTGATCATCACCACGGGACCCGCCCTGGCTTTTGATGCCGTTCCCGGATCCGGTCCCCATGCCGGTCATCAGAAGTCGACCCATTCCATTTGCACCGTCGATCATGCAGAAAAAGCTTATCAGGCTTACATGAACCTGCTGGACTCCAACAATCCCGATCCGATTATCATCGGCGCCATGCCCGGTGCCAGCTGCTTTGGGCCCGCCTATGAATACGCCATGATTGTGCTCAGTGATCTGGAAAAACGCGGAGCGCGCAACAAAATCAAAGAATTTCACTTCATCACTTCCGAGCCTTATGTCGGCCATCTGGGTCTGGGTGGCGTCGGGGACTCCCAGGAAATTCTGACCCGGGGCCTTGGGGAAATGGGGGTTCAGGTACACACCAACATGAACACCACCAAAGTGGACGATGGCAAAATGTTCTGCGAGCACCTGAATGAAAAAGGCGAAAAAATCGGGGTCGGTACCCATGACTTCGGTTTTTCGATGATGCTGCCTGCTTTCAAAGGCGTAGATGCGGTAGCCAAGGTGCCGGAACTCTGCAATCCCAAAGGCTTCGTCATCGTCGACGAACATCAACGCAGTCCCAAATATCCCAACATCTACTCGGCGGGCGTTTGTATTGCCATTCCTCCGGTAGAACAGACTCCGGTACCCACCGGTGCGCCCAAAACCGGCTATATGATCGAATCCATGGTCACCGCCCTCGTCCATAACATTCAGGCAGAAATTCATGGCAAGGCACCCACAGCCGAAATGGGCACCTGGAACGCCATCTGCCTGGCCGACATGGGCACGAGCGGCGCCGCTTTTGTGGCCTTACCCCAATTCAAACCCCGGCGTGTTGACTGGTTCGGAGAAGGTCCCTGGGTGCATTGGTCCAAGATTGCCTTTGAAAAATACTTCCTCGCCAAAATGAAAGCCGGAGTTTCTGAGCCTTTTTATGAAAAACTGGTCTTCCAGATGCTCGGTATTTCCCGCCTGAAAAGTGACGAACCCGCCCATCTCCGCAAAGCGGGCTGAGGGAACTCCCCTGGCGCAGATTGTCTGCAGATCTTCGCCAGGGGCCGTTATCTTTTCAAAGGAGGACTATTGTGATGAGTGCTGCCGAAATGAGTCAAGCCGTCAATAACCCGACAGAAACGCCGGATTGGTCGCAGGTGCTGGACCTCAGTCATGCCATTGAGGATCAGTTACGTTTACTGTACGCCATGCTGGACGAGGTCACTGCCGATACCGATGTCCGCAGTGCTGCCCTGCATATCGCCTGTGAGGCAGGGCACCTCTGGTCGGCCACCCAAAAACTGGCTCAGGTCACCGGCGTGCATTCTGCCGCCGACCTGGAGGCGCGGGTCGAATCCAGCGTCCGCATGCTGGAACCCCTGCTGATCGCTATGAGTACGCTGATGGAAACCCTGCCGGAAGTGCTCGGCGATCTGGCCAAATCCGGCACCATGCAGCAATTGGGCATGGCCACCGTAGAATGGACCGATATCCTGAAACGGATAACCAGCCTCATCCAGGGGGCCTCACCTTCCCTGACGGCACGCGTTTCGGGACTGGTAGACGATGCCAGCCGCTGGTCGGGAGAACTGGTAGTCGCGTGGGAAACCCTGGCTGCCACCCTGCCGGAAGTCATGCAGGATGAGATGCTTCACAAAAACCTGAATGATTTGCAAAAAGCGATTGGTGTCTGGGCCTCGGTCGCCATTGAAGCCCGGACGATGGTCGCCCGCTGTGGGGGAGGCAACATGGCATCAGGTGCGCGGGCTCTGGTCTGCTCCATCCGTGATGGCCTGGACGATGCGGAGCAGAAAGGCGGGTCAAGCAGTGGCGGGATTTTTGCCCTAATACGCCTCGTGCTGTCCGGAAAAACGATCTATGTGCTCCGCAATGTCATCTCCATCGCTTACCGGGTCCTCAAAACCATGAATGCATCCGGTAAAAAAAAGACGGCCGGATAATGACTCGCCATGCCGGTATACTGGAAATGTTCAAACGGGCACATCGCACGGGCGGCACCATGGTCGAGGTTTTCAAATCGCTGTCCTTGTTCATCATTGGTGCCAGCATCATCTGGTCTGCTACGCATTTTTACGTGCATCTGATTCAGCGTGGCTATGCGACCTTGCAGGATTTGCTGCTGCTTTTTGTGTATCTGGAAATCGGGGCCATGACCGGCATTTATTTCAAAACCGGAAAACTGCCCGTGCGCTTTCTGATCTATGTCGCCGTGACGGCCATCGCCCGCTATCTGGTGGTGGATGTAGATCATCTCAAAGCAATGTCCGTATTGACCATGAGTATCGCCGTCATTGTACTGATGGCGGCCCTTTGGGTGGGTGACCATATTCATTCCAGCGAGGATTAGATCTGCCAGTTTTTATTTTAATTTAAAAATTACATCACGGAGGTGAAATATGACTTCAGCAACTTCTTCAGTACAGATTATCAAAAAAAGTGGTGGTTTTTATTCCTGGCCACTGCTAGCCATTCGCGGAGTGGCCGCATTAGTGTATGCCCTGGTGGCCTTAGCCGATTTCAAGGCAACGATTCCGTTATTGGTCTGGTTTTTTGCCATTTACGTGCTGTTTGATGGTGCTTATGCCCTCCGGGTGGCCATCAGTCAGCAAATTGATGGGATATGGACCCGTCTGGCCGTGATTTTTAAAGGT
>NZ_JABELD010000114.1 GCF_018853445.1 Acidithiobacillus concretivorus | reverse complement strand
GTCCCTTGCCTGTTGTTCTAAGGCTCATCCTGCTGTCAGGAGAGAACTCGCCCTTTGGGCTCAGACAGCTCTCCTGACGGGCGCAGGATTTCACCAAGAACAACAACGGCGCGGGCCAAAGTCGCTGCAAAGCCTCCCGGCCCACCGCCGTGCTCAGAATAAATCAGTGCAGACGACGTGGGGTGAAGGTGAAATTATCGCCTTCAAGCATCACTTCAATGATTTCACCCGGACTGAAATCTCCGCGCAATAATCGCTGGGCAAGAGGGTTTTCAATTTCCCGCTGAATGACTCGCTTCAGGGGACGGGCTCCGTAAACCGGGTCATATCCCACTTCGGCAAGACGATCTAATGCTCCCTCACTTAACAATAAGTCCATATCACGCTCTTTCAGGCGCGCCCGCAATGCGTCCATCTGGAGACTGGTGATTTCTCGCAGTTGTACGGCTGTCAACGGATGGAAAATGACCATCTCATCAATACGATTCAGGAATTCCGGACGGAAATGATCCTGAACCACATCCATTACGGCGACGCGCATGGCGTCATAATTGCCACTTCGGCTGAACTCCTGAATCCGGTCCGAACCAAGATTGGAAGTCATGACAATGACCGTATTCCGAAAATCCACCGTGCGACCCTGCCCATCCGTCAGGCGACCATCATCGAGCACCTGCAAAAGGACATTGAACACATCAGCATGGGCTTTTTCCACCTCATCAAGCAGAACTACCGAGTAGGGTTTACGCCGTACCGCTTCGGTCAAATAGCCACCCTCTTCGTAGCCGACATATCCGGGCGGGGCACCAATCAGGCGCGCTACCGAGTGCTTCTCCATAAATTCACTCATATCAATACGAACCAGCAGATCTTCACTGTCGAACAAAAATTCTGCCAAAGCCTTGGTCAATTCGGTTTTACCCACTCCGGTGGGGCCAAGAAACAAAAATGATCCGTTGGGTCGGCGTGGATCAGAAAGTCCTGCACGAGAGCGGCGAATGGCATTGGCAACCGCTGCCACTGCCTCACTTTGTCCCACTACCCGCGCTTGCAGGCGTTCTTCCATTTTCAACAGTTTTTCTTTTTCGCCTTCGAGCATTTTTGAAACAGGAATACCTGTCCAGCGGGCCACGACTTCGGCAATTTCTTCTTCACCGACTTCAGTGCGTAGAAGAGTCGGTTTAGTTTGCTTTGCGCCTTCGCCTTGAGTTTCAGCCGCTTTGATCTGGGCTTCGAGGGCAGGAATGACGCTGTATTGTAATTCTGCCATGCGCTCCAGATCATTGGCGCGGCGCGCTGTATCCAGATCCACACGTTTGCGGTCCAGTTCTTTCTGAATTTGCGAAGTGCCTTCAATGGTCAGCTTTTCACCTTTCCAGACTTCTTCCAGATCTTGATATTTTTTATCCAGATCCTTGATTTGCGACTGTAAAATATCCAGTCGCTTGAGGCTTGCTTCATCTTTTTCTTTTTCCAGCGCGACCCGCTCAATATTCAACTGGATGATACGGCGTTCCAGTTCATCCAGTTCCTGAGGTTTGGAATCAATTTCCATTTTGATGCGCGATGCTGCTTCATCCATCAGGTCAATGGCTTTATCGGGAAGGTTTCGATCTGGAATATAGCGGTGCGATAACTGGGCGGCCGCCACCAACGCCGGATCGGTAATGCGTACCCCATGATGTGCCTCATAACGCTCCTTGAGACCCCGCAAAATGGCAATACTGTCTTCAACACTGGGCTCATCCACCAGCACCCGCTGGAAACGGCGTTCCAGCGCCGCATCTTTTTCGATGTATTTGCGGTATTCATCCAGGGTAGTGGCGCCGATGCAGTGCAGTTCACCCCGCGCCAATGCCGGTTTGAGCATATTGCCAGCATCCATGGAACCTTCAGCCTTACCAGCCCCTACCAGAGTATGAATTTCATCAATGAAAAGAATGATTTTCCCTTCACTTTTTTCAAGATCCGTTAAGAGGGCTTTAAGACGTTCTTCAAATTCACCGCGAAACTTGGCACCCGCGATCAATGCCCCCAAATCCAGACCCAGCAGGCGCTTGTCGCGCAGGGACTCCGGCACTTCGCCATTGACTATACGCAAAGCCAAGCCTTCAACAATAGCCGTTTTGCCGACGCCGGGTTCACCAATCAACACCGGGTTATTTTTGCTGCGTCGCAACAACACCTGAATGGTGCGGCGGATTTCATCGTCGCGCCCAATAACCGGATCCAGTTTACCCTGTCTAGCCCTTTCGGTGTAATCAGTGGTGTATTTTTCCAGCGCCTGACGCTGTTCTTCAGCATTGGCATCGTTGATTTTTTCGCCACCATGAAGATCATGGACAGCCTGTTCAAGATCCTTGCTGGTGGCTCCTGCAGCTTTCAATAAGCGTCCGGCTTCGCCCTTGTCTTCCAGTAGGGCGAGCAGAAAATGCTCGGTAGAAATGAAGCTGTCACCGCGTTTCTGACTGATTTTATCTGCCAGATTAAACATGTTGGTTAAGTCACGACTCACCTGCACTTCGCCGGGCTGACCATGTACCTTGGGCATGCCTTCCAGTGCGCGATTCAGCTGATTACGCAGGGCATCCACCTGCACGCCGGCTTTGGCAAGAACCGGACGGGCAATGCCGCCCTCCTGATCCAGAAAAGCGATCAAAAAATGGATGGGTTCAATTTGTTGATGATCCTGAGCGAGGGCAAGGCTTTGGGCATCCTGAAAAGCCTGTTGAAATTTGGTGGTCAATTTATCGGTGCGCATGGTAAAGCTCCATGGAATAAACGTTGACCATCACATGGGATCAGATGGTCTTTTTTTCAAGTGCGGGTGATACCCGCAATCCTTTGATGAGAAAAACACTGGCCAACAAAGCCACCAGGCCAGCCGCAGCAAAAGTCAGCTGCCCACCCCATTGGGCCCAGGACCAGCCCGCAGCAAGGGCACCAATGCCGCCGCCCAGGCCATAAACCATGCTGGCATAAAGCGCCATGCCCCGGGCCCGCAAGGCTCCGGGAAAACGCTCAGATACCCAGTGTACAGCGGCCAGATGAAAAGCTGCATAACTGGCTGCATGCAGACTCTGGACAAGCACTATCCAGAGTAAACCCGGCCACCAGGCAATTACTCCCCAGCGCAGCGCAGTCAAAAAAAAGGAGGCGGTAAAAACCAGCGGCACACCAAAGCGACGAATAAAACGATCTCCACACCAGAAAAAGGCGACTTCGCAAAGCACGGCAAAGCCCCAAAGCATGCCGACACTACTACTGCTAAGCCCATGCGCCTCGGCATAAATCGAATAAAAGGCATAATATACGCCGTGACTGGCCTGTTCGAGCAAGCCCGCCAACAAAAAAAACCAGAGCCCGGCATCTCGCAAGACCGGACTCATGCGCGGGCGCCGCTGATGTGACGGATGGTTATGGGTTCCGTAGGGCAAATGGCGGCTTACCCACCAGGCAAGCACTAAAAACACCAAAATACCGGGTAAAAATGCGCCCATTCCCCAGTGGCTGATGAACACCCCCATTCCCAGGGACAGGACAATAAAGCCTATTGAACCCCACAAGCGGATGCGACCATAAGAGGCCGAGCGGCGCTGCGCCCAGTCCATAGTGGCCGCATCCACCAATGGCAACGTTGCGGCCCAGAAAAAAGAAAATGCCAAGGTGATCAGCAGGATGACCAGGAAATGACCGGCGCTGAATTCCAGTGCCAGAAATCCGGCAGCGGTGAGCAGAGTCCCCAGCATCACAATCCGGCGGCTCCCCCAAAAGTGGGATAACCATCCCCAGAGATTAGGTGCCAGAACTTTACTGAATTGTACGGCAGCGGTGAGGATACCAATAGCCAGAGGGGTTTGACCCTGGGCATGCAACCAGGGTCCCCAGTAGGGCATGAACGCACCCAAGGCGCAGAAATAAATAAAATAGAAGGCGGCCAGCCAGCCCCCTTCCCGTTCAATGCCCATTAGTTATGCAGAAATAGGGGGAAGTGGAGACTGTACATCTCCATTCTGGGCGCGGTGGCGCATCCAGTGATCCATCAAAGTCAAGGCCAGCATAGCTTCAACAATGGGTACCGCACGAATACCCACACAGGGATCATGGCGACCGGTGGTTATCACTTCCTGAGACATGCCATGAATATCAATACTTTGACGGGGAATACGGATACTGGAGGTGGGTTTGATGGCCACCGATAGCGTCAGATCTTGACCAGAAGAGATTCCGCCCAGCACGCCACCAGCATGATTACTCAGAAAACCGTCCGGTGTCATCGCATCGCCGTGCTGACTGCCACGCTGTTCAACCACGTCAAAACCATCGCCCATAGCCACCGCCTTCACCGCGTTAATACTCATCATGGCTTTGGCAATATCTGCTTCCAGGCGGTCAAAAACAGGTTCACCCAGTCCTGTCGGCATACCCGTAACCCGGGCATCTACCCGGGCACCGATGGAATCACCTTCTTTACGTAATGCATCCAGAAATTCTGCCATTTGTTCTGCGGCACTGGCATCGGGACAAAAAAAGTCATTTTGAGAAATTTCAGCAGCATCAAACGATTGGGCCTTCACAGTCCCCATCTGCGCCATCCAGGCAAGAATTTCCATGCCCAGCCTATCTTTAAGAAATTTACGGGCGACGGCACCCGCAGCAACGCGCGTCGCGGTTTCGCGAGCCGATGAGCGCCCCCCTCCTCGATAATCCCGTAATCCGTATTTTTGCAGATACGTATAATCTGCATGACCAGGACGAAACAGATCCTTGATTTTACTGTAATCCTGGGAGCGTTGGTCGGTATTGCGAATGAGCAGGCCGATGGGTGTTCCAGTGGTCACCCCTTCGAACACGCCCGAAAGTATTTCTACCTGATCTTTTTCCTGGCGCTGGGTGGTGTGGCGTGACTGCCCCGGGCGGCGGCGATCCAGATCACCCTGTATATCTTCCGGTGCCAGGAGCATTCCCGGCGGACAGCCGTCAATAATACAGCCAATGGCCGGTCCATGACTTTCGCCAAAGGTGCTCACCCGGAAACACTCCCCGAAACTGCTGCCAGCCATGAATTATTTTTCCATTTCAATCATGGCGTAAGCCGAATGGTTATGAATGGACTCAAAGTTTTCCGATGACACTGAAAACCAGCGCACGCGCGGATCTTCCTGCAGGCGCAGAGCGACATCCCGGACCATGTCTTCGACGAATTTGGGATGATCATAAGCATATTCCGTTACATGTTTTTCATCGGGACGCTTCAGTAAACCATATAATTCACAGGAAGCTTCGGCCTCAATTAAATCAATAATATCCCGAATCCAGATAGTATCCCGGCTGCGGACATGCACCCAAACATGGGCGCGCTGGTTATGCGCCCCGTATTCTGAAATGCTTTTTGAACAGGGACAGAGGCTGGTTACCGGCACCATGACACCCAAGGTTAATTGATAACCTTGCGGGGTGATTTCGCCAATCAACTCCACCTCATAATCCAGCATGCTTTTGACACCGGAAACAGGCGCCGCTTTTTGCACAAAAAACGGCAGGCGCATTTCGAGTCGTGCCGAATCGGCTTCGAGGCGTGTGCACATTTGCTCAACAATACCCCGAAAACCTTCGACACTGATGGGCGCTTCCTGGTTATTCAGTATTTCCATGAAGCGCGACATGTGCGTACCCTTGAGATGGGCAGGCAGACTGACATACATGTTACACAAGGCAACACTGGGTTGGACTGCTGCATCCCTGTCTGCAATCTGCAGAGGGTGCCTGACGGCACGAATACCCACTTGCTGAATGGGAATGGCACGGGGATCTACCCGACCCTGAACATCTTCGAGAATTTCTGTAGCGCAATTCCTCACGCGCACCTCACATTGAATAGTGGACCAATTTAGTCAGATATTACGCGTGACCCGGCTTCCGGGCAAGGGATCCCAGTAAAATTCGACCTGCTTCGGTGATTCCAGAAGCATCCAACCCCAGTTCTGCCAGCCACTGGTTGGCATCTCCCTGCTCAATAAACTGATCTGGAAACCCAAGAATGCGCATGGGAACCATTTGCCCCTGGTTTAGCAGATATTCTGCCACAGCAGAACCTGCGCCACCGGCAATCACCCCCTCCTCTATAGTGAGCAAAGCCTGATGGGTCTCGGCCAACTCCTGGAGCAACGCATGATCTAAGGGTTTGACGAAGCGCATGTTAATAACTGTGGCATCTAGCGCTTCCCCAGCCTGCAAAGCTGCTGCAGCCCGTGTACCAAAAGCCAATATGGCCAGTTTTTTTCCGGAGCGGAGAACTTCCGCCTTGCCTAGTGGTACGGTCCGCTCCAGGTTTTTATCCAGTTCCAGCCCTACTCCATTCCCACGGGGATAACGAACCAACGCCGGACCGGGATAAGCGAACCCGGTATTGAGCATGTCACGCAGTTCCTGCTCATCTTTGGGTGCCATAATCACCAGATTGGGAATGCAACGCGAATAGGCCATATCGAAGGCACCCTGATGAGTAGCTCCATCGGCGCCCACCAAGCCGGCCCGATCTATGGCAAACAGTACGGGTAGGTTCTGAATAGCGACGTCGTGCAACAATTGGTCATAGGCGCGCTGCAAAAAGGTCGAATAAATCGCCACGACCGGATGCATGCCATCACAGGCCATGCCTGCAGCAAAAGTCACGGCGTGTTGTTCGGCAATGCCCACATCATAATAGCGTTCTGGATAAAGCTGCTCAAAACGCACAAGGCCTGAACCTTCGCGCATGGCCGGAGTAATGGCCACCAAGCTGGATTCTGCAGCGCCTTTATCACAGAGCCAATCGCCAAAAATTTTGGTGTAGCTGGGCGGCCCTCCCGCCTTTTTGGCCATTTTTCCGTCACTCTGATTGAAAGGGGTGACACCATGATAGCCGCAGGGATCCTCTTCGGCTGGTCCGTAGCCTTTGCCTTTTTTGGTCATCACATGCAAAAGACGTGGGCCTTTAATTTTTTTGAGGTTTTCCAGGGTGGGAATAAGGGCGTCCAGGTCATGGCCATCGATAGGCCCAAAATAATTGAAGCCCATTTCCTCAAAAAGAGTGCCCGGAGTGACCAATCCCTTGACGCCTTCCTCAGCCTTTTTGGCCAGCTCGCGCAGCGGCGGCACCAGGCTTAATGCCTGCCCCGCACCATCACGCACGGTATTGTACAAGCGCCCAGAAAGGATGCGGGTGAGATATTGGGAAACCGCACCGACGTTGGGAGAAATGGACATTTCATTATCATTCAGGACCACCAGTAAGTTGGCATCCAGTACCCCGCCATTATTGAGGGCTTCATAAGCCATTCCGGCGGTCATGGCACCATCACCAATAATCGCAACAACATCCCGGTCAAGCTTTTCCAGTTTTGCGGCAACCGCCATTCCCAGCCCGGCGCTGATGGAGGTGCTGGAGTGACCCGCCCCAAAACTGTCGTAGGGGCTTTCATCACGCTTTAGAAAACCGGAAAGTCCGTCTTTCATGCGCAGTTGGGTAAAGCGGGACCCTCGTCCAGTCAGAATTTTATGCGGGTAGGCCTGATGACCGACGTCCCAGACCAAGCGATCATCGGGTGTATTGAAAACCGTATGCAAGGCAACCGCCAGTTCTACCGTACCCAGACAGGACGATAAATGTCCTCCAGTCTGACTCACGGATTCCAAAAGAAATTGACGTAACGCCTTGGCGACGCCTTTTAATTCAGTGCGGGACATTCTCCGCAGTTCTTCGGGCATAGGAATGCCCTTCAACAAGTCCGTCATTTATTCCGCTCTACAATTAGGCGCGCCAGTGCACGCAGATGATCCGCCTCATGCTGCCAGGACTGCAAGGCAGCATGAGCCTCTTCCAGAAGCCGGTGGGCGTAATTTTGGGCTTCTTTTAAGCCCAGCAAGGTGACAAAACTGGGTTTGTTACGACTACGGTCTGCGCCTTGCAGGGCTTTACCGGTTTGTTGCAGATCACCGATTTCATCCAGAATGTCGTCCTGAACCTGAAAAGCCAGTCCGACCCGATCCGCATATTGTAACAGCATGCTGCCCTGCTCCGAATTTTCTTCAACCCCTGCCGCACAAAGAGCCAGCTGAATGGCGCAACGAATCAGCATTCCGGTTTTGTGCAAGTGCATTTGTTCGAGAGCGGGCAAAGCCAGCTCATGGCCGACCGCCGCCAGATCAATGGCCTGCCCGCCGACCATACCCCGAGAACCGGCTGCCTGGGCGAGTGCCGCCAGCATGCGGACTTGCCATTGAGCATCAACACCCCAACCCGGCTCGGACAGGGCGATAAAAGCCTGGGCCTGCAAGCCATCACCAACCAGAATAGCAGTGGCTTCATCGTAAGCCTTGTGACAGGTGGGTAACCCCCGCCGTAAATCATCATTGTCCATGGCCGGAAGATCATCATGGACCAGCGAATAGGCATGAATCATTTCCAGGGCGGCAGCAGGACGATCAAGCTTTTCTGGGGCAATGTCCAGACAAAGTCCGGTAGCGTACACCAGCAGCGGCCGTATGCGCTTGCCGCCACCCAGAGTGCTGTAACGCATGGCGTCGTGCAAACGGGCTGGTAAAATATGTTCATTGGGGAGCAAACTCTGCAAAACAGCTTCTATGCGTTGCACAGCATGCTGACGAAATAATGCAAAATTCTGAGTGGTCTCCAGGGCTTCCAGGGTCATTGATTATTCATCCTGAGTCATTGGGGTGGCATTCTCTCCCAGCAGTATTTCCACGGTCTGGCGCGCCTGTAGTAGTTGTGATTCAGCACGTTTGGCGAGATCCATGCCCTGCTTGAACAGAGCTACAGAATCTTCAAGGCCCAACTGACCACCTTCCAGACGGCGAACCGTAGCTTCGAGAGCGTCAAGGGTGCTGGCGAAATCTGCGGGCGTGTCTGCAGAAGAGCGTTCGTTATTCATGTCTTTTTCCATGTTTGCCAATTAAACACTAGGCCCCATCCTCGGGGCAAGCGCAAAAATTTAATTTCATACTGGACGGTCGGTTAATTGGACACTAATATTTCGCCTGGTTTTCCATTCCGAAAGGTTCTTCTTCCCATGTCCATACAAAAGACCGCGCAGGTAAACATCCTGTCAAAGCAGGAAGGCACCCGCTTTGACGTGCTGGGTGCCATCAGCGTGTCACATTTCCTCAATGATAGCATTCAATCGTTGATGTTGGCGGTATACCCATTATTCAAAAGTAATTTTGACTTGAGCTTTGCCCAGATCGGATTGATCACTCTGGCTTACCAGCTGACGGCATCCATAATTCAACCACTGGTCGGGCGTTATACGGATGGACATCCTCTGCCTTTTTCGTTGCCTATTGGAATGGTATCTACTTTTGCGGGTTTATTGTTACTCTCCATTGCCCCCAATTATCTGATACTCCTGCTTGCTGCCGCACTGGTGGGTCTGGGTTCGTCGGTGTTTCACCCCGAATCCTCCCGGGTGGCGCGC
>NZ_JABELD010000113.1 GCF_018853445.1 Acidithiobacillus concretivorus | reverse complement strand
CGGCTTCACCGCCATGAGGCGCACCTGAACCCCATGTGCCCGCAGAAAGGCTACATCCTGCTTATCCTGGGCATTGATACTGGCGGGCAGGATCACTCTGGCCAGATGACCTTTCCGGGCGATAGCGTCCAGCGTCGGGCGGTATGGCCCCATTTCCTCGCTCTCGATCTCTATCGGCCCTGGTTGGTCGATGACGCCGATAATCTGCGCGGCAGACGTGCCCGGAGAAAGGACCAGAATCCGGTGTGCATAGGCCGGTGCGCGTCGATTATTCCAGTCTGCATTGAAAACAGCGTTTGCCGCCTTGACCACGGCAGGATCTTTCGTGACATACAAATACTCCCGATTACGATGAAATGCACTCCAGTCAAAATTGGCCGTACCAATCTCACATTCATAGCCTGAACAGGCGACCTTTTCATGGAGAAAAGCATAGTGATCCCCATGACTGGTAAAGCGGTAAGGAGCCAGGTGCAGCGTGGCCCCTGTCGCCTCGATCTTGCGTTCTTCCTTTTTCACTTGCCAGGGCTTCATGCCATAAGGTTTGCCCTCGACAATCACTCGCACATCCACCCCGCGCTGATGGGCGGCTTTCAGTGCCCGGAGAATAGGGCGGTCGGAGAGATAATACACCCCGACGCTAACCTCGCGCCGGGCTGACTGGATAAGTTGCACAATCGGTGCAGGTCCAGCATGGGGTTCAATGAACAGCGGCATTAAAGACCACCATGATACTTGAATGACATTTCACTACACTGCGGGCAGACAAAGACCTGCACTTTCAGCTTTTTCTCGAAGGCTTCCTCACCATCGTCAGCCAACTGGCCACCGATCATACCCAAAGCGGCACCACCCAAGCCTGTTAAGCCACCCATACGAATGCCATGCGCTCCCATGTCCTGCATCTGCGTCTGGCAGCATGGGCAAGTGGCGTTTTGTTGTTCCTGGGGTTTTTCTCCAAATCCAAACATGATGTTGCTCCTTTTCGTGTGATGGGGCACGAAAGTGCCCCGTACTGATTCTGTTCCTAAGACAACAAACCTTGCAGATCCTTCGCCGCTTTGAACTTTACGGCCCGTTTCGCGGGAATCTCGATCTCCGCACCTGTAGCCGGATTGTGCCCTTTACGGGCAGCGCGTTCGGCGACGGTGAAAACCCCCAGACCGGGAATGGCCTGGCGGCCACTCGATCTGAGCACATCCGTAATCGCCTGCTTAAACCCCTGCAACGCCTTTTCAGAATCCTTTTTTGAAATTCCCGCGTGCGTTGCCATCAGACTCACGAATTCTTCCTTGGTCACAATATTTCTCCTTTTTAATGAAAAACTCACCATTCCGAATCCCGCTTGGAATCCGGTTTGCTTTCCGCCAGCGTGATCGTCGGTCGAGCCGGCGGAGCATAACTCCCAGGCCGCATGTATGGCCGGGGTTCCCCTCGGTATTCGGAGCGAATCTCCGATCCCGTATTTTCTACCCGCACCCGCAGGCGATAACGTATGGGCTTTTTCCCGTGCGTTACGATTTTTCCAGAAACTTCCAGACGGGTAAGGCATTCTCTGGCCGTCAGAAACCGGATCTCCAGCTTATCCGCGATTTCCTGGGCACTTTGCCAGGAATAATCCAGGGCACCCTCAACCAACGCGACAATTTCTCTGCTTAACAAGCATCTCTCCTATGTTTTCCAAGACCGAAACACCGGGGACCGGATCCCCGCCACCATCATGACCACCGGCAATCCGCACGACATTGGGCACACCGGCATCCACCGCCTCACGGCAATGCGTCCACAAATCGTCTGCGAAAATATCCGGTTCCAGAATCCGCAGCGGATAATATTTGCTGCCCCCAAAGCCCACACCCATCAATCGCACCTGGCGTAAGCCCAGATTATCCAGAGCCTTCTGGCGCGATCTTCGCGCATCCACATCCACGGCGGAAATAACAAAAACTTCGTGCCCGGCTTTCAGCCAAGTGTTTACCGCTTCCAGGGCTTCCGGGATGACCGGGCATTTTTTCCAGAGATCCCAGCGGTTAAAAGCTGCCCAGCAGCGATAGTATTCCTCTCTGGAAATTCCAAAACGATCCATTAAATTGTACCGCTGGTTCTTCTCGACCAGCTTCCGGTTTAGGGTGTTCTCTGCGAGCGTATGCCAAGGCGAAACGAGATCGAAAAGCACCTGGTCGGCATCTATGGCTATTCTCATATATTGCCTTTTTCGATGGCACGCTTCAGTACCAACAACGGATAGTAAACATTATCAGGTACAGTTGCCGAAGGCCAAGGAAATACTCCTAACAATCCATAGCCTAAAAATATCGGAATAGAAAACAAATTAGCTGCTTCCAGTATCCACATTGATAACGTGATCGGCAAATGTAGCGCATTCATCATGCCTGGAAAATTTAATAGGGCACCGCCCATCAAAGCTGTTCCCAAAATACTGAGGGCGATCCAGGAAGGTTTTAGCGTTACCCAGTCAATAAACAGTGATGGTTGCTGAACTTTTGATTCCTTGATCATGTTTAGTAGATTCTGTCTATTATTGCCATAAGAATATAACAACCCCTTCAGATAAACCTTCCGGGACTTCCTGAGCGGGAGCAGGGCGATGATCGACATTACAATTAAAGACATCTCTTCTATGATTACAAATAGACTTTTGGGGTTCCATGTAAAGAGAGTGAACAAAAAACACACGGTAGAGATCAGCGTTAATAGCAATACCAAGATGCTGGCCCATTTGGGGAAAGCGTAACAGCGAAGAAAATAATCCCTAGCCATATCTTGAGCAGCCCAATTACAGGATAAGTCTTTTCCGCGCACCCCCTGAGCAGAACGGAGCATGGTGCCGATGCCGTAACCGCGATCCAATAGCAAAACTCCAGTCATGACTGCTGCAGCCGCAGCGCCGGTGTAAAAAATCATATCAGCTCCTTAATGATTTTAGAAATTCTGTCATACCGAAGCCTCGAAGCCAGACTTGAAAATAGAACTGAGGGTCTGAAGATGGCCTGTTATTATCGGCATCTATGGCTATCCTCATCTCTGCCTCCTGCGTGTATCCAGAAAATAGACGACTTCCACATACAACTCGTGAATCAAGTCGTAAGAAGCCCATCCAATGAAGAAAAAGAACGGTGAGACAAAGGCCGCCACCATCATGATATAGATGATATTGTTCAGACTATGAGAAAAGCCAAAAATCAGCGCAAGCCCGTAAATGATGCCGATAGGGATAAGCGCCAATGCAATGATGGCTATGATGCCAGTAACCATAATAGCGAAAGTCACCAGGGCGGCTTTTTTCTTAACGCTTATCGACATCTTCTCTGGACCTCCAGAAGTGATCTACCAATGTAAAGGCTCTCGCAATAACGACGGTTAGCCCTAGCTGTGACATAAGAAGCAGTAACGTGAAAACAACCATAACGATGCCATACAAAGTCATCCAAACCACTAAACCGAGTAACCACATATTACCCGCCCATAGATAGAACGGGGTCGTTACCATTAAGCTCTTCCGTGGTATGTCAGGGAAAAGAGAGGCAAACAACCACCCAGTTCCAAACGGAACCAAAGTGATTGCAGCAAGCCCGATTTTGCCTTGTAGTTTCATTATCTAGTTATTTTTCCTGGAACCATCAGTCCATACACCAACAAAAAGACAAGCATAATGGCAGCAGAAATTTCAGAGGTCGGATGCGCGAAGAAATATCCAAATATCCTATCCGGAGAAACGTAGGTAATTCTTCCCATCTCGGACCAAATGCTAGCCAAGTTCACCATAATAATGGTAGGAATACCTATACATATAACGATGAAGACTCTGCCCAGTATTCCCAGTGTACGTTTCTCGACAGATCCATGGTCATTCATTTCATGGCAGACTTTACTCATTATAAGACTCCTTGTATGTAGTGAAACAATATAGCTGCAGCCGCAGCGCCGGTGTAAAAATCACACCAGAATGGATCACGCCGATTTTGCATTCAAGCAATTCTGGATCCGTGTGTTTTTTTCGTGCTTTCGCACAATCGTCACAAATCATTAATGCCTCCAATCCATTTTAGTTGCCGATGGCTTTCAGTTGCTTTGCTATGGCGGGGCTGTGCATCTTCTCTAAATCGTCCTTATCCTGCTGTTCTTTCTCTGCTTTGGCATGGGTCTTGATGTAATAGTCGGCCTGGATGAATCTAAACGCGAATACGCTAATGGGTTGGTGCTTCTTTTCTATGTAATTACGCATCATCTTTTTCTCTGCAACAGGTAGGTTTCTAAGCCATGATTCTGGTACGTTATAATTCGTGCCTATTCCAGAGACAATCTCCGCTATAATAATTATTATTCCACCAATAATCCCAAGGGTGTCACCAATCTTTTCGTTTTCTCTTCTAAAGAGAAACCACCCAAGCAAAATCATCAAAACGCCAATGCCCGCCATGGAAAACAGGATTTTTGCATTAAAAACCCATAAAATATCGTCCATTTAATGCTCTCTACGAATCCAGACCTGGAAATTGCGATAAATCTGCCGCAGTTCTAACCAGATAACCCATATAAACAGCAATCCTACGGCGGCGGGAATCACCAGCCAGATCCACGCGAAAAAAGAAAGGTCAGCGGTCATGGTTTTTCTGTTCCGAAATGCACGGGCAACCTATATAACTTTCCAGCAAACGAATCTGCGCTCTCAGCCGCTCGATCTCCTCTGCCGCTTCTTCCGCAATCGAAAGATCGTCATGCTGGTAGTTGTTGGCCAGGGCGCGAAGCCTGTTTACGAGATCATCAGCCATGATCTATCCCTGTTATTTCATCCCATCGGGCACACAAAAGATCAAAATAATCCGACGAAGCACAAGAACCTGAATAAAAGCCCAGTGCCCACCCATCGTTCACTTCTACCAAGGCTACCTTGCCGTCATCCAGCACTCCTAAGTCTATGCTGTATCCCGCCGGAGCATCCTGATACTGCTTCGCCATTTCACTTGCCGCATAGTGCAGCATCATTTCAAAAACAGGATCTTCCGCATCATTATCGTCGTAGCGACCCGCACCCAAGACCTTGCCGTTGCAAACGTAGTACCGCCATTCCTGGGTAAATGACACTGGATCCGCGCACCAAAGCACATCATTTGCTGGCAAGTCTTTCAGAGCGATTTCCTGTCCATCACCATCCGGCCATACGAAGCCTGTAAACAGCTTTTGGCGAGCGGAAGGTTTCACAAAAACTCTGCGGCCATTCGCTATGACGCCTGCCACGGTATCCAGCCAAATCTTTCTGTGTAAGAAACCCTGCAATGGTTTTGGATAGCTGGATACAAAGGACGGGTCCACTTCCTGATGAATCATAGCTGCTAGGCAAAACTCTACAGAACCGACCGGCATCCAGCCAGATTTCTGTAGCGTTTTGATTTCATCCACCGACGCCAGCGTTAGATGATCTGCATGGGCGCGAACAGCCATGCCCGGATACAGTGAAAAATGGCGCTGTAGAACTACTTTTGTCATCGCGTTAATCCTTATTTGGATGTAAGCATTGGTGATACTCCTTAATGGATTTTCTTGAAATCTGTCTGGTTTGCATGTGCCAAGCTTGTAATTAAAAGTGGCTTTCCCGCATTGATAAAAAGCTTTGGCTTGCTTTCAGGAAGGATAGGCACCCAACCCGGTGTATAGGTGAAAGCATTGACCATCTTTTCGCAAGCCGGATGATAACCATTCATTACGCACTGACGAGCAAGACGCTCAAGCCCCTTCAAATGAGTGGACGCATTGCTACTGTATTTCCGGTAACTCGAAAAGTAGGCGGCACCACCATGTTTATACGCATAATAGGTAGAAACTTTTCGGTTTTTACCACTTTCACCATTGCCCAGAAAATAAAAAGTGCCAACGCCAGTTATCATGTAGCCATCCAGTGTTTTGACATGCTGACTAGCCGCATGATGCAGCATAGATAACTCCATTTTTGGACTATCAACCGGTGAACAACTTTGGTTTATATGATAGTCGCTTTTGATCACAGCAATATGGATAAGCGGGTAAGCAATACTGATCAATGCCACAATCAACGTGATTGCTGGCCACCCATCCTCGCGCTTCTTTATAGAATCACGCACACTCATCCCAAAAGAGAAAATAAGCAAAACAATTAACGCACAGAAAAAAATGGATGCTATCGACACTGTTGCCCTCCTTTTTATAAATCAGTTGTACCATAAGCCATCATGATATGAACCCCACGTTCATCCACCATCGGCACCAGGCGAACCCCAGTGATCTCTGTGGCACCCATTTTGCGGGCCTTTTCTTTCAGCATATTCAAGGTTTCCTCTGGCTGTTGCGCAATAATCATCCCGTAGATTCTTCGGTTGATAACGCTGACAACCTGCTGTGGGTCAGAAGCAGATTCGGTTGTTGATAAGGGTATCGTCATTTTTTCTCCTATTACTCATTTTTTATGATTCGTATCCGCCAAGACGTGTCTTTGGCAGATACTTTGCAGGCGTATCCAATTCATGTGGATGCACAATGTCCGTGTACAATAAAAAAGAATTAATTGCTGCAAAAATGACACACAAAAAAATGATCGGTATCCTCAATCCGCATTTCGATTCCTTACATTCGCCCACAAATAAGCTTATACCTAACCCAAGAGAGCCAAGAATACAAACCGCCATAACAAAGGCAAAAGCTGCGTCTGTAGATGGTATCTTCATTTTTTCTCCTATTACTCACAAAGTCCGTAAGAAGATGCACAAGCTGGTAGATTCAGATCGTTATCCGAAAATAGGTCCATCGTGCCATTTTCGCCCTTGGCCCAAGCTACCTGAGCATGAATGTTCAGGTCTGCGAAAATGGCGCGGGGGTCTTCACGGTCGTCCGCATCACACATAAACGTCGAATATCCTCTCTTCGATGCTTGGCTGACCATGTGTTCCCATTCAGACAGCCTTGTTATTTCTGCGGGATGCCGAAACGACACTTGAGCCAAATCACTTTTATTGCTATTGATGCAGACGCACCCAACACGGCTTTGCCCTTGGCTGTATAATGGATTCAATGGGCAACCTTGATCGCGTACAAAATTGACGGTTTGTTGTGCGGTCCAGTCCACTAAGGGCCGAAAAGCCCAAAGTCCAGGGCCAATTCGCTCTGTTTTTTTGGCATGTCGGCGATTGGGCGATTCGTCACGCCGAATACCTTGCCACGACACCACATGAAAACCTTGGTCAATGCGTTGTAACTGATAGGCTACGGCTATATTTCTTTTCAATTCTTCCGTACAAAATTGCGCCATACTGGAAGGAAAACGGCCTTTCCATAAGCACAAATCCAAAAATGGATTACCCGTAGGATGTAGGGCATTTACTGCGCGTCGTTTAGCTTTGTTAGACCAGCGTACCTTATGACCGCCACCAATTTTCCGCGTTTTCTGGACAATTTCTTGTGTCAAAACGCCACCGCGCCGAACAGTGCGATACAAGATGTTTCCATTCTTGTTGCGTTTCGGCACAGGATTTCCATTTTCATCAAACACCGGAGCCGTTTTGTATTCGCGTCGGGTGCGTTGATCCTGGGCGACAAACCGCCGTTTAGCGATAATTTCACGACTAAAATCCGCTTTGAGTCGTGTTATCTGTATGCCCAGATGCCTTTCCAGATCATCCAGATATTTGTAAGTGACCGGAATTTCATTGCCGGTATCGCAAAATATCGCCTGGATATTTTCTCTGGGCACTCGATCCAAGGCTATTAGCAAAGTGGCCGTGCTGTCTTTACCACCAGACACGCTGATTACATGAATAGTTTTCACGCCCATTCACTATCAGCAAGGCCGGTAACTGACACCTACCACATTCATAGCTGCGGTTCTCTCTGCGTCCGTTTTAGCCAAGTTCATGAGTTTTAATTGCAGTTCCACTCCGCACCCAATGCCATATTCATGCTCACGGCCAAAAACGAAGATTTCCGGGTAGTCTGCTAAAAGATTCAGCAATTCCTGTGCAAAGCGATCTTTGAGGCTATCAAGCGTTGTGCCAATTTGTACCGTATAACGCGCATTCTCCAGGATGGCACCCGCCGTATCGGGATTGACGGTTGCATCTGGTTTCGGCAACTTCTTCAAAATCGCCATGGATGTTCTCCAGGCCATCGCTTGTACCGTAGTGTCGCTGATTCTGTCTGTGATTTCGGTCCACTCTTTGGAAAGCGGCATTTTCATAGCAATAGCAGAAGCATCCCTAATACCTTCCGCATAACCATCCTTAAAATCTGCATTTCTGGCAATTTCAGGCGAACGAGGTAAATTGGTGTTCATAATATGAATTTCCTTTAATATCTAGTTGGTTAGATTTATGCGGCAAGCACTCTTAAACAAGTCTTTCATCTTCTCTGCCTTCGCCCGTCTCCATCGCGCGATTGATGACATTATCGGTCATTTCGTCGCACGCCATTAGCCCGATAGCTCTATCAAATTCCGTCATATCATCACAATAGTTAAACCCACAATGAGGGCACCATTCATTTCCAGGAACATTCATACCAAAATTGCAACGCTGACAACCGTATCGGCTGGGTATCTTTTCCATGAAAAACCTCATTTTCTCTAAAAGAGCCCGCCCAACTCGACGGGCAATACAACCGCTCTCTGGGAGAGAGTGTCACAAAAACTTAACTCCGAAAAAAGCACCGAGAATCAAAAATATTTTTGGCAGTCACAAAATTATCCGCTAAAGAATAATTTTTACTGATTGATTCGCGTATCTCCGTGTATTCTTGCGCGAACCTAAAAAATTCATGCGCCTCACCAGCTCCGTCCAGGTATTCCTCTGGCGTGCCATGATCTTCCTCATGGCAATAATCCGGCAGCGGGACTTGTTCGCCAGATTCGCGCCAACTGGGTGCGCCACAAAACAGGCAGCGGTATGGTGGATTCATGTTACTCATCATTGATATTCACAGGTTAAACGGCATATAAAACCACAGATAAAGCCCCGTAAGCTCAATAATCAAGAAAATAATAAATATAGTAAATGGCCAAACTGACACTTTTATGAACTCTTCACTTGTAATTTCACCGGATTGCACTGATTCAGTGTGAGCCTTTTTATAAAATGAATAGACCTTGTAAAACAAGACAATCATCATTACAGAAAAACCAATGGCAATGGTTATTTTCAAATCATAACTGGAAAAATGAGAAGATTTTTCCAAGTTTGGCAAAATGTCTGTCAATTTACTCATAAGTATGCCTCCTTAAAACAGGCAGAGGTACGGTGGATTCATGGTTTTGCCCTATGAAGCATTTTAATCTGGTAAGTATCTGGCCCAATTTGTGTTATCTGGGCGCGACCATGAATGATTTTGTTTCGGACCCTTATATAAGGCTTTGGCAGATTCTTTGTTTGCACCATTTTGGCAAAAGCCGCATCTTGACGCTTTTCTTTAGCAATCTGCGTCGCTGTCAGTGGAATAGGCATTTCAAAGAGTACCGGCGTTCCCCGTACGAATTGAATATTTTTCACTATTGGTTTGGAAGTATTAACAGAAACAGGCATGGACGGCTTCAACGTAGACACAAACCCTAAAACAGACACGACGATGATAACGGCAAGCAGTAAAATGATTCCCTTTTTCTTTTCGCTGTAACGCTCCCAATGGGGCCGCATCACATTTTCTACCATGAACAGCACTAGATAGCCCACTACAAAAAACAATCCGACTGCGAGCAGGATTATCCAGAAGATATACAGCGAAAAAGGGTGCAGGGCGAAAAACCGCGTCACGCCGTCCAGATTGGCAGAAAAACGGAAACCGGAGAACGCACAAAAAGCCATGAAAAGCCCAAGGGTTATCATCCAAGGCATAAAAAACAGTTCTGTTAATTTTCTAAACATATTATCGTCCCATAAGCCATCATCACTCGGATCCCGCGTTCATCTAACATTGGCACCAGGCGAACACCAGTGACCCCTGTGGCACCTAACTTACCGGCCTTTTCTTGTAGCATAGCCAGCGTGTCGTCAGGCTGGCGGGGAAAAACATCGCCGTAAGTAGCACGGTTCATTACGGTAATGATTTGACTGCTTGGCGATACGTTATCCGTTGTTGATAAGGGAATGTTTTGCTTTTTTTTTGGTTCATCTTTAATCATATAAATGCGCCTCGTATTGATTAAAAATACAAATAGCTTTCACGCCACCATCCTTTTCCGGCTCGCATCCGTGTAATTCGCACGAATCAATGCGACGGCGGGCGGCGGAGACACGCTATTACCGCACATACGCACCTGAGCGGATTTTGAGAACTTCCGCCCGTCGTGGCCATGCTCAATGATGTAGGTATCCGGGAAGCCCTGGGCGCGATATAACTCACGCGGTTGCAGCATCCGTAAGCCCATATCCACAATGACATACGGGGTGCCTTCAACATGCACTGTCACCAAAGCCAACCGGTCTTTGGTCGTGATCGTAGCCATGGGATCATGCAAATTCCCCAACTGGCCACCCTCACCGTAATACCGAACCAGGAAAGCGGCTACACGAAGCGCAGCGGCCTCGTCGTTCGGGGACAGCGCACATTCCACCACTGCACTTTTCCCGCCGCCTCCTGCTGTAACCGTACCGAGCGGCGTATCGGCCCCATGACCAATACTGGCTCCAAATTGCCGTGACAAAAAGGCACTGACAACGCCATGATGCTGCCCGCCAGCACTAATCGTCATCAATGGGTCTTCAACATCTCGCGCATCACAGTGACCGCGTAGATGCGCTAGATACGCACTGACTAAGGCATGTTTCGTTCCTCCGGCTACCACGGTTCCAAGAGGCGCATCCAGATCCAGAGATCGCGGAGCTTGTCCTGCCCTTTCCCCGTAGCCGGTTTGAACCAGGACTGGAGAGGCCACCGCAAAAGTCCCGCCTTTTGGATAGGCCGTTACGGTGCGTAACGGCTCCTGGGCAGACTGGCAGGCATCCCGCCCGTTATAATGCGCGATAGGCACAATAAACGGGTCCGCACTATCCAGAACATATTTTTTTAGCCCTCGCGCAATGCGTCGCAACGTCGCCTCAGCCAGAGGCTTTTCGCGCTCGAAGATAGACGGGCACGGGATGGACCAATCAATACACTCGGCTGCGGATCGCCAGAGTTTTTTGCCTTTGGTCTTGACCTTGGTATGCGTAGGCTCCGGCCAGCAAATGGGTTCCCCGTCGCAGCGGGCCACCATGAACAACCGCTCCCGCGTTGTCGGAGCCCCGAAATCGGCGGCACAAAGGATTTTCCATTCTACGGCATAACCCATATCACGAAGCTGAGACACAAAAGCCTGCCATGTCCGACCAATCTTTTTTTTGTCTGGGACCAGGTATTGCTGCCTAAGTGGGACCACTTCACCCGGTTCGGCCACAGTGCCATCCAGTTTCAGTACCCGCCCAGTAGTCTTGTCACGCTTGGCTACCAGTGGACCCCACTGAAGGATCTGCTTCACGTTCTCCAGCGTGATGACGCGGGGCTTTACCTGACCTGCCCAGCGTTTGCCCACCCAGGAAAGCGCCCGCGTTTTCCGATCTCTTGGCTGTCCGCCCGACGCCTGGGAATGGTGCGTACAATCAGGACTCAGGTGTAGCAGTCCTACTGCACGTCCATCACTCGCCGCTCTCGGATCAACCTCGAAAACGTCACCGATATAATGCCGGGTCTGGGGATGGTTGGCTTCGTGCATAGAGATTGCTTCGGCGTTGTGGTTTACCGCCACATCCACATAACGACCAATAGCCTGTTCAATCGACGTGGACATGCCGCCACCGCCTGCAAACAGATCGACGGTGATTTCTTCGTTTATGCCAAGAATGAATTGCGAATTCAGCATTTCAATTCCAATTACAAAACATGCACGACAAGCTGATACAAAAAGAACAGCTCTGCCAGAGCGCCAATAATCAGAATCAGCAAAACATGGATCAAATCCCCGAACATCCGGGAGAAGTCAATCCGCAAACGGATAATCTGCATGAAATCCTCTGCCGCTGAGAAGAACAGCAGGGCGACTACTAGAATCGGAATGCCAATGACACCGAGTAACCAGATCATAAAAATCTCCTAAATATCTTCCTTAATAATGTTTCGTAAGTGCTTGTCGAGCTGACGACATAGCTGACCAGACCGCCTATTTCTTGCTGCATATTGAGGGCGGTATTTTTCCATCATTCTTTCGTCACGCGCCGACAACCATTCTTCACCTTTTCTAGCAACAACCTCTCGCTTTATGGATGCAGCAGATAGGCCAAATTGCTCTGCGGCCAACTTGAACGCCTTGCTCTTTGGCATGGTTGTTTTTTCTAAAAGGTTAATGGCCCATAAAGCAGCTTTTGTTTGCATAATGGTCAGATCCGTTATCATCAAAAAAGCCCGCCCCGCGAAAGACGGGCAATACAGCCGCACTCTGGGAGAGTGGCACCGCAAAACTAATGCACCGCAAAGGCACCTGCCTGCGCCTGCTCTGGAGCGCAAATGACCCGGCTCCAGAGATCCCAGATGGCAGGCTTGGCACACAACAGCCGGTATCCCCGAAAATACAATTCTTCTGGCGTGGCCCAAAAATCAACAACAGAGCCTTGGATATGTAGCTTCACAAAGCTGTCAACCAACTCCGTCTTCACAATGGGCAAGATCGTCCCGTCGTGACGCTTGACCAGTCCAGCAAACGGTTTTAGATGTGAAAGCTGCATATCCAATCCCCCAAAAAATGCCCGCCTTAATTGGCGGGCCAATATCCGCAAAACAACCGCTAAGAAGAAGATCCCTGATGTACCGTCTGCGAAGCCGATGCAGCGGGAACAGCAGTGTGTGCTACAGAGGCCGCAGGGTGTCCACCCATGAATTTGCCGATGATGAAAAATAGGATGGTAAATGCCGCAAACGCTGCCACCAGAATCAAGGTCAACCGCTTTCCTGATTCCTTTGGTTTCTTGTGCAGATGTAGATGTTGTTCGGTGTTCTGTTCGTTCTCATCCATGGATAGCCTCCTTGATGGCTTTGGATGGTCGAAATCGGACAACACGACAGGCCGGGATGGTTATTTCCTCCCCGGTTCCAGGGTTGCGCCCCTTGCGGGCTTCTTTCTCGACAACGGAAAAGGTGCCCAATCCTTGCAGCCGCAAGTCAGTGTCAACGGTCAGCGCATCAGAGATGGAGTGAACCACCGTCGCCAGAGCCTTTTCCGCCTGACTTCGTGGCATATCTCCGTTGCGAGACATGAGATCCAGAAATTGTACCTTATTCAAAGAAGTTCCCTCCTGACAGTATGCGTAATTACTACAACTTAAAACCAGCAAAAAAAAGTCAACTATGCGAAAACAAAGCATATCCGCATTATTAGTACACTACAACATAAAATGCAAGCGTGACGCGGGTTTTTAGTGATAGAAACCGTGGAAAGCCACAAAGCCGAAGCTCACCGCCAGTATGAATATCATCCCCCATTTATTCATCTGGGCGCGGGATTCACGACTCAGGTGAATACCCAGAAGAGGCAACCAGCTCTCGGCGATCTTCCAGCCATCCAGCGGCGGG
>NZ_JABELD010000112.1 GCF_018853445.1 Acidithiobacillus concretivorus | reverse complement strand
CAGCCTCATTCAATCCGCCAAGGCCAAGGCTCGGGGTTACCGCACGCACAAGAACTTTATCAACATGGCCTACCTGATCCTGGGCAAGCTGGATCTCAGGCTACCCACTTGAAATGACGAGGAACCAAAATTTTTAAAAAAATAAAAATACTATCATTGATTTTATTAGGTTTTTCGGTCATCTCTCGATGCAAATGCATATGCATTTGCATAAAATTGGATGCTTTTGAGATGAGACGTTACAGCTCAAAATGTCTTATGGCGGTCGGCCACACGGACAGGGATTTTCGGCGCTTGTAAGTCATTGATTCCCGCGCCACCCTGGCGCCATACTTGGGGTGGGAATAAGAGGGAATATAAGGGAATAGCAATATGCTAAATGTTTTGCAACTAATTGTTTTTATGTTTATTTATTGCGTAAGGCGTTGATGCAAAAAGGGTAAAAAAGTGGCTTGTTGGGCCTTCTAAGCCGTAGGTCAGGGGTTCGAGTCCCTTCAGGCGCACCATATAAAACATAACCTTACAAATAATTTCTGTTTCCATTTTTTACGGATTCCCAATTTTGGTCCCCCTACGGTCCCCGAATGCAAAATGCTAAGCTTGAACTGTTCTCTCCAAGGCGTGGGGCAGTCGTTACCGTAGCAAGCGTTGCTCGTTTACTTGGGAATCGATGTGGAGGCGCTACCTTGGGGCGATTTTCCTACTCAGCGCTGAAAACCAGTCTTCAGCCAGTACAGATTCAGAAAGCAGCGATTCTTCGTTGGCAAGTGGCGTCAGCAAGGTCAACATGGCACGGCCTGCCGGAATCGGTTTGCCCAACTCCACGGGATGAACCTGTCCCTGTGCATCGATTTCCACTTCAATAGTTTGTAGCATGGTTCAATCCTCGGCTTCCTCATCCAGTTGAAGGTACACCACATACTCACTCTCGACATCCACGGCGATGATTTTGCCTTCCATCAGTGCGTTCAATTCCTTGGGCGTTATACGGATAAGTTCACCACTACCCCATCGCTGCCCAAACACGGTATCCCCATCCAGAGGGTCTATGACCTCGTTGACAATCGCCACCCCACGGTCTCGGTCTATGCTCATGTCATACCACCACGATATTACCGATTCCTGCGTGTTCCGGTCCGATGACAATCTGAATATCCCGACCCAGCCGAGCCAGACATTCCAGCATTTTGGCTTCACTGATTCCACGGAATTGCCCGCGTAGCATCAGAGACAGCTTGGGTTGCGGGATACCCAGCAGTTCCGCTGCCTGCGATTGCGTGAATCCTTTGCTCTGGATCATGTCGGCAATACGGGATGCCAGTTGCGCCTTCAATAGCATTTCCTCTGCATCCGGCGCACCGATGTCCGCGTAGACATTGCCACTACTCATCTCAATATTCATTCGATCACCCCCTTGGCGTGTCGCTCAGCCCATTTCAAGCGTTCATGTATCTTGTCCATATCAGGTTTGGGTGTGCGGATGCCTTGGGTGGATTTCTTCTGAAAGCAATGTAGAACATATATCCTCTCTTGCAAACGCACCGTATACACCGCTCGAAACGTATCACCATGAGAATCTTCGGCAATCTCAAGTACATCCGCCGATCCAAAACCCTTCTGCGGCTTTGTTTGCGCATGCTTGCCGCCGATTTGCGCCAGATGCAGCGCATACCCAAAGGTATCCCGTACGTCTTCCGGCATATCCATCAGGTCTTTCTTGGACGATGCCACCCAGAATAATGGACGTTGTGATTGAACCATAAGGTAGATTATATCTAATTGGATATAATTTGCAAAACGGCTTTACTCATATTTCATACCCCAACAACTCCAGATTCTTCCGCATTGCGTCTTCCAGCCTGCGTCCCTCGGCCAACTATTCGGATAGTGCTTGGGTCAGCCGCGCCATACCCAAATCCGCTTCAATACCCCGAATGGCGAGATTCATGAGAGCCAGTTTCCACGTATTGGGATTGGATTCTTCCCCGTAAACGCTGATGTCGCCCACTTTGCCGCCGTGGGCTTCAATGAACTTTTCACTTTGTACGAACATGCCACCGGACCCGCAGCAAGGGTCATAGATGCGCCCTTTATACGGGGCCAACATGGTGACCAAGATTTTGACTGGAATCGGGTGCAGGATTGGACTAAAATTCAAAGGCTTATAGCCTTGCATATGACACCCTGTAAATCCTTCAAAATGTGAGAGGGCAAAATATGACCGCACGGGAATTATTTCTTTCTGAGACGTTTACGGCAGGGCTTAATGTTCATAGTGTCATTGGTGGTTCTTGCCATTGGCATTATTTACGGTTCAGCAACCCCTCTGTTTTACGTGGTCTCTGCTGGCTTGCTGATATCGCCGTTCTCTGCTGTTGTTCAAAAAAAGAAAAATTATACTTCCAATGGTGCCCGGCGTGAATTATGAATTCAGATTGAGCACAGTTATTCAATGGGTAACAGTGTCGACAATACTTCCTGTCACAACATTCTCAGCACGAACCATTATGCAAGCATCTGCATTCGGATTGTATTTCATTCTTTATATGCTTATACTTCTGTCTCTGCAGGCAACCTGCTTAAAGATAAAAGATAAAGAAAATTACACCAGTTTTTTATAAAAAAATAAATTGAATTATTTTGCAAAACCTCTTGCTCTGGTGTAAATCAATGACAGACAGTGAGATCAAATCGTTTTATTCACCCAATATAACCTTTAGATTTTTCTATGCTTAAATGTATCCGCAAAGCTACCCAGCACAAACCATAACCAGGTGACTACCTGCACATAGCGTAGCAATGGATCACTATGACGCCATGCCCGGACCCCCAAATAGCCAATCAAAATAACCAGCGGAATAAATCCAAACAAGCCCAACTCTGATAAATAAGCCAAAAATGAATTATTAGGTCCGATCATGCTATCCACAACAGGCGGCAATTTAGGCTCCAGACCTCTACTAGCCAAATCATAATAGGAGGTTTTGAACTGCCCTGCGCCCATCTAAACACTTCCCTGTGGTGATATAAAAAAACAATTCAAGACGAATGACTTCCACGGCGTCTGTTCATGCGCCGGCTGCGGATTTGCCAAAGGGTCAGCACCAAACCCACTGCCACGTATATAATCCCGGCAAAGAAGAGCACCAAAGGAGGATGCACGGCGATCAGGGCGACCACCAAAACGACAATAATAGCTAGAGCAAAAGGGACGCGCCCGTGTAAGTCAAAGTCCTTGAAACTGCGAAAACGGACGTTACTGACCATCAGCAGCCCCAGCACATAGACCAATCCCAAGGCAATATATTCACTAATGTGGGTCAGCCAGGGATACCCCTCGCCCACGGCCACCCAGACCAGGCTGGCCAGAACTGCTGCAGAAGTCGGGATCGGCAAACCCTGAAAGTAGCGTTTTGAAGCGCTGTGCACCTGGGTATTGAAACGCGCCAGACGCAAGGCCCCACAAGCCGTATAAATAAAAGCACCTAACCAGCCGAATTTGCCGAAATCCTGAAGCCCCCAAAGCAGCACCAGAATGGCTGGGGCCAATCCAAAGGCGATGACATCGGCCAGTGAATCATATTCTGCACCAAAAGCACTTTCCGTATGCGTCATTCGGGCAACCCTGCCGTCAAGACCGTCAAGAATCATGGCAATGAATATGACTATTGCGGCAGTACGATAATGACCATGTATAGACGCAACAATGGAATAAAAACCGGCAAAAAGACTGGCTGTCGTAAACAAATTGGGGAGTACATAAACGCCCCGCCGGGGATACCGGGGATTCATGTTATGGAACCCGGCAAAGTAGCCAGACACTGAGCGCCGGAACGCACCCTTTCACCAATCCGCACCTGAACTTCCGTATCCAGTGGTAAATAGGTATCTACCCGCGATCCAAAACGAATAAAACCGAAACGCTGACCGGTAACCACATCATTATCGTTACGGACATAGCAGACAATGCGCCTGGCCACCAGGCCCGCCACCTGCACCACGGTGACATCATGCCCCCCGGGAGTTTTCACCCAAATCGCATTTCGTTCATTTTCCAGTGAGGCCTTGTCCAGGGCGGCATTAAAAAACCTGCCCGGAAAATACCAGATATTTTGTATATGTCCACTGACTGGCATGCGATTGACGTGTACATCAAACACATTCATAAAAATACTGATTTTAAGTGCTGGCCGCGATAGGTAAGGATCATCGACCTGCTCAATAGCAATCACCCGGCCATCGGCTGGACAAAGGACAGACTGGGGAGATAAATCGGGTAATGGCCGACGGGGATCCCGAAAAAATTGCAGACTGAACAAAAACAACAGATAAAAAAGCGCGGAGAGGAGTAACCACCAACCCGTCAAAAAAATCTGCAAGACAATGGCGATGATCAGAAAGGCGAGCAGAAAAGGCCAGCCTTCACGCGCCAGAACAGGATATGGATAGTCAGTTTTCATGGGCGGAGCGTATCAGGACCGGAGCCATGAGAAAAGGGCGAACACCCAAGGCAAAAGACTTGCCCAAGAGAATTCACCCTTTTTCAAAAGTGCAAACAAATTTAGTTGCGTGAACGGTCCACAATCCGGTTCTGACCAATCCAGGTCATCATGGAACGCAGCTTGTTGCCCACCACTTCAATAGGATGCTCGGCACCTATCCGGCGCATAGCCTGCATGGTCGCCTTGCCAGCCTGATTTTCCAGAATGAATTCCTTGGCGAACTGTCCCGTCTGGATTTCGGTGAGAATTTTTTTCATCTCGGCCTTGGTGTCGGCATTCACCACACGCGGGCCACGGGTGAGATCCCCATATTCTGCAGTGTTGGAGATGGAGTAGCGCATGTTGGCAATACCCCCCTCATACATCAGGTCCACAATCAGCTTCAGCTCGTGCATACACTCAAAATAGGCCATTTCCGGCGCATAACCGGCCTCGACCAGCGTTTCAAAACCCGCCTGCACCAAAGCCGTGGCGCCGCCGCAGAGCACCGCCTGCTCACCGAACAAATCGGTTTCGGTTTCTTCACGGAAAGTTGTTTCGATGACGCCAGCACGGGTGCCACCATTAGCCTTGGCATAAGCCAGAGCAATGTTGGTGGCGTTGCCACTGGCATCCTGATGCACGGCAATCAGACTGGGCACCCCACCTCCCTGGGTGTAGGTGGAACGGACCAGATGGCCGGGACCCTTGGGTGCCACCAGGAAGCAATCGAGATCAGCGCGGGGATGAATCTGACCAAAATGTACGTTGAAACCATGGGCAAATACCAGTGCCGCTCCCTGTTTGATTTTGGGCGCAATTTCATCACGATACAAAGCAGCCTGACCTTCATCCGGCGTTAGAATCATGACTACATCAGCACTGGCCACCGCATCACCGACCTCTTTCACTTCCAGACCGGACTTGACGGCCTTGTCCCAGGACGTAGAGTCCTTGCGCAGGCCTACCACTACGGAAACCCCGGATTCCTTGAGATTCAGGGCATGAGCATGTCCCTGTGAGCCGTAACCAATGATGGCGACTTTCTTTTTCTGGATAAGGGCCAAATCAGCATCGTTATCGTAATAAACTTTCATGTAAACCTCTGCGTATGTACAAAAAAATGAATAATCATTCAGACAAAATCAAATAGCCTTGGCACCACGGCTGATGGCGCTGGCACCACTGCGCACCACCTCAATGACCATACCCGGGTCCAGAGCGTGAATAAAGGCATCCAGCTTGTCACCAGGACCCGTGAGCTCAATGGTGTAAGAGCGATCCGTGACGTCAATGATGCGCCCCCGGAAAATATCCGAAAGACGCTTCACCTCTTCACGATCAGGGCCAACAGCGTGGACCTTGATCAGCATCAGCTCACGCTCAATGTGCGGTCCCTCACTCAGATCATGTACGCGAATCACCTCAACCAGCTTGTTCAACTGTTTGAGTACCTGCTCCATGATTTCCTCGGAACCACTGGTGGCCACGGTCATGCGCGAGATGCTGGCATCATGGGTTGGTGCTACCGTCATGGCTTCAATGTTATAACCCCGCGCCGAAAATAAACCCGCCACCCGCGACAAGGCACCCGCTTCGTTTTCCAACAAAATAGAGATGATATGGCGCATGCTTACACCAGGATCATTTCAGAAAGTGCCGCACCGGCAGGCACCATGGGATATACGTTTTCCTTGGCATCCACGCGGAAATCCATGAATACCATACGATCCTTGAGACGCAAGGCTTCGCGGATCACCGGCTCGACATCAGCGGGAGTATCCGCACGCAACCCAATATGACCATAGGCTTCGGCCAGCTTTACAAAATCCGGCAAGGCATCCACATAACTCATGGCATAACGATCTTCATAAAAGAACTCCTGCCACTGGCGGACCATACCGAGATAATGATTGTTCAGGCAGGCCACCTTGAGGGGCAACTTGTATTGCTGGCAGGTAGATAATTCCTGAATATTCATCTGGATACTGCCATCACCCGTAATACAGACCACCGTAGCATCGGGCTCAGCCACCTGTGCGCCCATGGCTGCCGGCAAGCCAAAACCCATCGTCCCCAATCCACCACTATTCACCCAGCGACGGGGTTTATCAAAACCATAAAACTGGGCAGCCCACATCTGATGTTGGCCCACATCAGAAGTCACAATGGCATCTCCAGCAGTCAGTTCAAACAGTTTTTGTACCACAAACTGCGGCTTGATGATCTGATCATCCTGCTGGTAATGGAGACAATCGCGCTTGCGCCATTCTGCAATCTGCGCCCACCAGGCCTGCATGGCATGGGGGTCGTTCAGTGCATCCAGCTCACCGAGCACCTGATTCATTTCTGTCAGAACCTGCTGGAGATCGCCAACAATTGGCACATCCACCCGGACATTTTTGGAAATGGAGGAAGGATCCACATCCACATGGACAATTTTGGCATGGGGCGCGAACTTGGCGAGATTACCGGTAACCCGGTCATCAAAGCGCGCCCCCAGCGCCACCAGCACGTCACAATGCTGCACCGCCATGTTGGCTTCATAAGTGCCATGCATGCCTAACATGCCGACAAACTGGGGGTCAGAGGCGGGGG
>NZ_JABELD010000111.1 GCF_018853445.1 Acidithiobacillus concretivorus | reverse complement strand
TTTCAGCAGGCGGTGGTCGATACCCTGTTTCGGAAATGCCAGCGCGCCTTGCAACACACCGGTCTGAAGCGTTTGATTGTGGCGGGCGGGGTGGGAGCCAATCGCGCCTTGCGCAGTGCTTTGCAAACCCTGGCTGCAGAGGGTATAGAATTATGTATCGCCGATTTGGCCCATTGTACGGATAATGCCGCAATGATTGCCCTGGCTGGTGCCTTGCATCCTGAAATGGCCCAGTCTGCCAGTGCTGATTTCCCAGTTCGGGCGCGTTGGTCGCTGGTCAAGGAGGAAACATGACGGGTGAATCTTTTTCTCTGGATACGGTGGTTGAAGAACGTGCCGCTGTCGATCCGGATTTTCAGCAAGGTCTGGATTGGCAGCAGACCGGTCATCCCGAAGAAGCTGCAGAGGCCTTCAGGCGTTCACTGGACGCGGATCCTGACAGCGCATTGATCTGGACGTTTTATGCCTGGGCACTGGCGGCAGCGGGCGACAGTCATGGCGCAATTGCCGCCTGCCGACGGGCCATCGCCTGTGACGCAGAGTGGGGGCAGGCCTGGAATGATCTTGGCGAATACCTCATGGATACCGGACGGGAAAATGAGGCTCTTTTTGTGATTCGGCGGGCGCTCAAATCCCGGCATTTTGATGCGCCGCATCTGGCGCAAATGAATCTGGCGCGCTATTACCTGCATCAGGGCAGCATGCGCCGTGCCCTGGCCGCTGCTCAGGAAGCACAGCATTTGGCACCGGGATTCCGTCCTGCCGAAAAGCTCGCGCAATGGATAGACGAACGCATGCAGGAATGGAATATCCGCGATTAGTGTTTTTTGAAGGGTGTTTCGCGGCCATCGATCAGGCGCTGAATATTGCTGCGATGCCGCCAGAGGATCAGGATAACCAGCACGATAATCAGGGCACGCAGACTGTTGCTGGCAGACAAAGCAAAAACAAGGGGTACCGCGCTGATGGCGGCCAGTAGCGCGGCAATGGAGGACACCCGCGTGACGGCAAAAACCACTATCCATACACCCAGCACCGATAATCCCAGTAAAGGCATCAGCGCCAGCAGGATACCCATGGCCGTAGCCACCCCCTTCCCCCCCCGAAATCCAAAATAAACGGGATACAAATGGCCGAGAAAAGTCGCCAGTGCGACGGCGGCCAGAATCCAGCCTTCCGCACCCAGCCATCGGGCGACCACAATGGGAATGACGCCTTTGATCAGATCGCCGCAAAGCGTCAGTGCGGCGGCTTTTTTGCCGCCGATGCGCAGAATGTTGGTCGCTCCCGGATTTCCGGATCCGGATTGCCGAGGATCACCCAGGCCCATGGCACGACCTACCAGAATGGCGGTCGCGATAGAGCCGATCAGGTAGGCACCCACTATGAAAACAATATCAATAATGACAGACATGCAGTGCGTTGGCCTGGAAAAGCGCTATTATAGGCCCAGACGCGACGCCTTGTCGCACTTTTCGGGATGACTATGGATATTCTTTTTGTGCGGGAACTGAAAGTTGATACCCGCATCGGTATTTATGACTGGGAGCGGCAGGTCAAGCAGACCGTTTTGATTGATCTGGAAATTGCCGCCGACACCCATGCTGCCGCCCAGTCTGACAAGGTGGAGCAAACCATCAATTATCAGACGGTCTGTCAACGCCTGGTTAGTCACATCAGTGCTGCTGAAGTGGAGTTGGTGGAAACACTGGCCGAGCAGATTGCCGATATTATCCGGGGTGAATTTGCTGCGCGTTGGGTACAGGTGACAGTGCATAAACCGGCAGCGGTGCGGGGTACCCGGGATGTGGGAGTGCGTATAGAAAGGGGTACGGATTAACCCAGGCTGAAGCAGTCGGCGTACAGGTCGTGGTCGTCTGCACGAGTGATTTGCACGGCCAGGCGGTCACCGACCTTGAGACCGCCGGCATTACTCAGGTGGACCACGCCATCTATTTCCGGCGCATCGCTGACAGAGCGGGCTATGGCCCGGCCCCCGCGTTCCAGGGCATCTACCAGCACCTCACGACGCTGACCCACATGCCGCTGGAGCCGCGCACGGCTGATGCTTTCCTGCACCCGCATGAATTCGGCGCGACGTTCTTCCCTGACTGCTTCCGGAACGGCACCGGGCAGGGCGTTGGCGGGCGCGCCTTCGACCGGAGAGTAGGCAAAACAGCCCACCCGGTCCAGTTCGGCAACACGCAGAAAATCCAGCAGTTCTGAAAATTCGGCTTCGGTTTCACCGGGAAAGCCGACAATAAAAGTGCTGCGGATGGTCAAATCAGGCACCTGCTGCCGCCAATGGGCAATACGCTCCAGAGTTTTTTCAGCAGCAGCAGGGCGGCGCATGGCCTTGAGAATCCGGGGGCTGCCATGCTGCAGGGGGGCATCCAGATAAGGCAGGATTTTTCCCTCTGCCATGAGCGGTAGCAGTTCATCAATATGGGGATAGGGATACACATAGTGCAAACGCACCCAGGCACCCAACTCTCCCAGCGCCGCACACAGATCGGTGATCCGGGTTTTGATGGGGCGACCATCATGGAATGCTGTGCGATATTTGCGGTCGACGCCGTAAGCTCCGGTGTCCTGGGAAATCACCAGCAATTCCTGGACGCCGCCAGAAACCAGAGCTTCGGCTTCTCGCAGAATATCACCGGGTTCGCGGCTGACCAGTTTGCCACGCATGCTGGGAATAATGCAGAAACTGCAGGACTGATTGCAGCCTTCGGAAATTTTCAGGTAAGCGTAGTGCGCCGGAGTCAGGCGCAGGCCATGGGGAGGAACCAGATCGGTATAGGGATCATGCAGCGGCGGCAGTGCGGTGTGAATGGCCTCCAGTACCGCGCCAGACTGCTGGGGACCCGTAACGGCCAGCACCTTGGGATGCACATTGCGGATAAAGTCGCCGTTATCTTTTGCTCCCAGGCAACCGGTGACGACCACCTTGCCATTTTCATTTAGGGCTTCGCCAATGGCTTCCAGCGATTCTGTCACCGCTGCGTCAATGAAGCCGCAGGTGTTGACCACCACCACATCGGCGTCGGCGTAATCGCCTACCAACAGGTAGCCCTCAGCCCGCAACTGAGTAAGAATACGCTCGCTGTCCACGGTGGCTTTGGGACAGCCGAGGCTGACGAAGCCGACTTTCGGGGTTTTGCTGGAAGGATTGTTCAAAAGGTATTACTCACGCTGACGACTCCGGGGACAGCACCGACAATGCGTTCCACCACCTGTTTGAGATCAATGACCGCGTTGGGACAGCCCGCGCAGGCGCCTTTCATGCGCACCCGGACATCACGCTGGATAATGTCTACCAATTCAATATCGCCGCCGTCGCGCATGAGAATACGGCGCACGGTTTGCACGGCTTCGGCAACCGCTTCGGGGTCGGGCAGAGGATCATCCGGACCATAGCGCTTCTGCCGGTCCAGTCCACGGGCGGCCATGGCCTGGGCATGGGCAATTTTGGCTGCGGCTAGTGGGTCCTGCTCTTCCAGAGCATCCAGTTCTTCTTCGCTGTAAAAGCGGATGGGGGCTTTGTTATTCATGGCGTCAATATAACATGCGCCCGCCATCGACGACGAGGTTATGGCCGGTGGTGTATTGGGCGTCAAACAGCAGATAAGCCACCGCCGAGGCGATATCCTGAGGATTCCCGACCCGCTTCAGGGCGTTGCGCTCCAGCAGTGCCTGTTTATCTCCATCTGGAGGGTCCTGGTTTTCTGCCCAGAGTACTACGCCTGGAGAAACGCTGTTGACGCGAATATCTGGACCCAGTTCTTTGGCCAGGGAGCGGGTCAGCGCCAGTAGCCCCGCTTTAGTGACGCTGTATGGCAAATAAGATCGCAGGGGAATCTCTCCATGAATATCACCAATGTTGACCACGGCTCCATGACTGCGGCGTAAATGGGGGGCTGCTGCCTGGGTCAGGAACAGGGGGGCACGCAAATGAATGGCCTCCATTCGCTGCCAGTCCTCTGGCGTGATTTGCTCAAAAGGACTGGATTGATAAATGGAGGCGTTATTGACGAGGCCGTCCAGGCGGCCGAAATGCTCCACGCTGGCGGCAATCAGCTGGGCAGGAAAAGCCACGGCGGCTAGATCCCCGGCAATCAACAAACATTCTGTACGGTATTGATGGCGCAGTTCGGCAGCCAGGGCTTCGGCATCACTGCGGGATCGCCTATAATGCAGGACCAGCTGGCAGCCTTCGGCGGCCAGATTTCGGGCGATGGCGGCCCCCACCCTGCGGGCGGCGCCGGTGACCAGAACAACTTTTTCGGTAGCTTTCAAGAGGATTCCATGCGCGCAGAGCGTCCTGATTTTTTAACCCATTCCCAAGGAGGGCGCAAGGCCAGACTGCCGATTCCGGATGCTGCCGCGCAAGCGCATTCGGCGCTTTTGCTGGAGCGGATTCGTGCCGAAATCCAGGCTGCAGGTGGCGTCATTTGTTTTCGTCGCTACATGGAGATGGCGCTGTATACCCCTGGTTTGGGATATTACATGGCTGGGCAAAACCGCCTGGGTGCCGACGGCGATTTTGTGACTGCCCCGGAAATGGGCTCGGTGCTGGGCAGTGTGTTGGCACAAGTGCTGGCCCCGTTGCTACAAACGGATGCGCGTGGTGACGGTATACTTGAATTTGGCGCAGGGCGTGGCTTTCTGGCGCAACAAATTCAGCAATGCCTGCCGATGTTCCCCTATACGGTGCTGGAACTCAGCCCCGATCTACAGGCACAGCAACGGGCAATGCTTCCTGCAGTCAATCATCTGCAGCAGCTACCCGCGCACTGGCGCGGCGTCATGCTGGCCAATGAAGTGCTGGATGCCATGCCGGTAGTGGTCGTCGAAAAAGATGATCAGGGCGTGTTGCGGGAGCGGGCTGTGGGTTGGAATGGGGAGGGGCCGGAATGGGCCTGGATGCCGGAGCCTTATGCCGCCGAAGCCCTCGACCCCGGTCTGCTGCCGCTGATGGCGCAGTGGCCTGAACATTACCGCACCGAACTGCACCCCCTGGCCACCGCCTGGTTGCGGGAAGTGGCGAATTGCCTGCAGTCTGGGGCGCTGATACTGATAGATTACGGTCATGAGGCGGGAGAGTATTATCATCCCCAGCGCCAGTCGGGCAGTTTACGCGCCTATTATCGCCAACACTGGCTGGATGATCCATTTTATTGGCCGGGATTATGTGATCTGACCGCCCATGTGAATTTCAGCGCGTTAATGCAGGTTGCGCCAGCGCTTGGTCTGGAAGTGGATTTTTACGGAAATCTCGCCCGTTTTCTGGTGGAACATGGTCTTGCCGACGTCTATACACAGATGGCCGCCGGGCAGGAGGTCGCAGCCCTTTTCGCATTAAATAATGAAATCAAGCGACTGACCATGCCTCAGGAAATGGGCGAAAGCTTTAAGGTGTTGATTTTGAAAAAGAGAGAAAAAATATGACGATAACCATTTACGGTATTCGCAATTGCGATACCATGAAAAAAGCTTTTGCCTGGTTGAACGCGCAAGGCTGGTCTTACGATTTTCATGATTACAAAAAAGCCGGGGTGGTTTTGGCGGATTTGCAGCATTGGGCGACGCTGTGGGGCTGGGAAGCGCTGATTAATCGCAAGGGGACGACCTGGCGGCGTTTGCCCGAAGCCGCACGTGACTGCCAGGATGCAGACGCTGCTTTTGCCTTGATGATGGCGCAGCCCAGCCTGATTCGTCGCCCCATTCTCATGAGCGGCGATCAGGGCGTGCTGGGCTTTGATCCAGAACGCTGGCTTCAGATGACCCGGGAGTAACGTACCGACTTTTGTGGCAGGTAAGCATCAAAAATCATACAGACATGACGGATCAGGAGGTGACCTTGCGGGGTTACCTGCAACTTTTCTGTATCCATCTGAATCAGTCCATCCTGTTCCAGTTGCTTCAGGGCGGGCAGGCAATCGCTAAAATGTATCCTGAACTGGACGCCGTATTGCTGCTTTAATGCTGCAAAATCCAGGCGAAAATCGCAGGTCAGCCGGTTGATGATATGACGGCGCAGCAGGTCTTCTTCATGCAGGCGTATGCCCTTTTCCACAGGAAGATGACCATGATCCAGCCGGTCTCCCCAGGCATCCAGATCTTTGATATTCTGGCTGTAATTGGTGCCGACCATGGCAATGGCGCTCATGCCGAAGGCAAGCAGGTCACTTCCCGCATGGGTGGAATAGCCCTGGAAATTACGATAGAGGCTTCCTTCCCGTTGGGCCAGGGTCAGCTCGTCTTCGGGTAAGGCGAAATGATCCATGCCAATGTATACATATCCGGCTTGCTGCAGTGTTGAGATACTTTCCGCCAGAATGCGCAGCTTGTTTTCGGGAGAGGGAATATCCGTCTCCCGAATGCGCCGCTGCGGTGGAAAGCGTTCGGGGAGATGGGCGTAATTGAATACCGATAATCGATTGGGGCGGATGGTGATGACTGCCTCCAGGGTGCGCGCAAAACTTTCCGGAGTTTGTAACGGCAATCCATAAATCAAATCCAGACTGATGGAGCGAAAACCCAGGGATCTGGCCTCAGCCATCACTTCAGCTAACAGTTCCAGACTTTGTTCCCGATGTACGGCTTTTTGCACGGCAACATCCAGATCCTGCACACCAATACTGATGCGATTAAAGCCAAATTCCCAGAGGAGCTTGAGGGTGCCCGGTTCCAGAGCACGGGGATCAATTTCAACACCATATTCTCCCTGGTCATCGGGCAGGAGCTGAAAATGCCGATGAATACTGTCCAGCAGAGTAGTCAGGTCATTCTGACGTAAAAAGGTGGGGGTGCCACCGCCAAAATGCAGCTGCTCTACCGGACGGCTGGCATCCAGATGGTTGAGATACAACGCCATTTCTTTTTCCAGGCGCGCGACATAAGGGCCGCCCCATTCGTGATGACGGGTGACTACCTTGGTGCAGGCGCAATAAAAACAGAGGTGCTCACAAAAAGGAATATGAAAATACAGGGACAGTGGCCGGGCCTGAAGGTTGGACGCCTGCAGTGCCCTGATCAGATCGGTCTCGTCAAAATCGGTGTGAAAGTGCGGCGCTGTCGGATAAGAGGTATAGCGCGGCCCCGCTTGATCGTAACGACGGATGAGATCGGAATCGACAATCACACTTTGTTCGGGAACGGTAGGCATGGGAACACCCTCTATCTGACGGGAAGAATTATCAGATCATACGCCCTGAATATCTTTTACTCCAAGCAGATTTGCAGCCACACTGGCCCGAATTTCTTCCAGAAAGGCGCGCATGTGATCTTGTTCCGACTGCTCAGCTGTAGTGGCTGCCTGCAAAGTTTGCCAGAGGCCCTGAGGACCCAGTGGCAGAGCGTGCACATACCCTTTTTCTCCGTAGCTTCCCACCGCCCAGGAAGGCAGAGCGGCAATACCCTGACCGGAGGCGACCAGTTGCAGGATAATAACCGTCAGTTCGGCGTGACGTCGGCGCCAGGGCTGGATACCAGCGGGTTGCAGAAACTCCCGGAATAAATCCAAACGTCGATCTTCCACCGGATAGGTGATGAGCGTTTCCTCCAGAAAATCGGCGGGCTCCAGATAAGGCTTGTTGGCCAGGGCGTGGCGAGGATTGACCAGAGCGACCACTTCGTAGGCAAACAGGGGATGCAGGGTGATGTCCGCAGCCATGGCATCGGGGGCGGTCAGTACGGTCAGGTCAGCCTGATGACTTTGCAGGAGGGGCAGAGGGTCCTGTTGAAAACCGGAAACCAGGTCCATTTCAACGTCCGGCCAGTTTTCCCGGAAACGATCCATGGCCGGGGTCAGCCAGTCAAAGCAGGTATGACATTCCACCGCAATGCGCAGTCGTCCACTGTTGCCCAGTGCCCGACGTTTAAGTTCTTCCTGCAACTGCCGCACGCGAGGCAGGACTTCCCGCGCCGCCGCCAGCAATTCTTCGCCGGCTGGGCTGAGGCGCAATTGGCTGCCCCGTTCGCGGTCCAGAATATTGACACCAAATTCCGCCTCCAGGCCACGGAGCTGATGGGACAGAGCAGACTGGGTCAAATGCAGGCGTTGGGCTGCGGCAGCCAGACTGCCAAACTGGGCGACAGCTTCTATGGTGCGCAGGTGACGAATTTCAATGGGCATGACAGGCTCGATTCAGGAGGTTTCCAGAACGCATTGTCCCACGATCTTCGCGTCCTGCAATATGAATAAATGCTCAAAACGGCCGTCGGCCGAGAAGCTTTTTGCTCCAACGTCCCTTGCCTGTTGTTCTAAGGCTCATCCTGCTGTCAGGAGAGAACTCGCCCTTTGGGCTCAGACAGCTCTCCTGACGGGCGCAGGATTTCACCAAGAACAACAACGGCGCGGGCCAAAGTCGCTACAAAGCTTCCCGGCCGACGGCCGTTTTGAGATTGACAGCACCATGCCAGCTAACAGATTTTTTTGGCAATTTGGGCCCAACGCATAGGGGTTTAATATGCATTGTGTAGGTCTACAATAACATTTAAAGAATGTCATAAAACCGTCATCATACTGTCATCATAGTGTCACAATTCTCGCATATCATGCTTTCCATAATTTAATAAAAGACAGTGCCAAGAGCGTGGCTATATATGAGTCCCCCTGACGATTCGGGAGGGTCTATCTTTGTTTTGCGCTCTTGTCAGTGTTTAACTACTGAGGGAGTGTGAAAATGAAGAAAAAATATCTGTTACTATCCATTCTGGCAGCATTCGCCTTGAGTCCATTGGCTCATGCAGATGACAAATCGCTGCTGAGTTCCAGTCTCGCCAAGGAAAAAAATGATGATTTCAGCCTGAATTTAGGCGGGCGTATTCAAGCGGATTATGCGACTTACTTCAATAATCCCATTGAAGGATCGGCAGGGGCTAAATTTCGACGGGCCCGCATTTTTACTAGTGGAAATATTGCCAGGGAATGGGGTTTCAAATTCCAGTATGAATTTACTGATTCAGGCGCTGCAGGTTTCAAGGATGGTTATTTCACCTATTTGGGGCTGCCAAATTCAACCATTACCCTGGGACAATCCAAAACCTTTTTCAGTATGGATCAGCTCAACAGCTCCAACGATAATGTCATGATGGAGCGTCCACTACTGGAAGCTCTGGATGCCTACGGTGACCGGCGCATGGGTCTGAAGTTCACCACTCATGGGGATAACTGGATGCTGGGTCTGGGCGGATTTATGAATGCCCTGGATGAAAAACAAGTGACCAGCTATGGTGGTATTGTGCGTAGTGGAACCAACAAGACCACCGCTCTGAGCACGAAATCCAGCAACACCAATCAGAGTGGCATTTACACCATCAGTGGTCGTGCGACTTATGTTCCCGTGCACAGCGAAGGAAGCGATCTTTATTTTGGCGCTAATCTGAATTACACCGGCTTTGGCCAGCAGAATGCAGCGGCCTTGTATTCCACGCGTCCGGAAACCAGTGTAGCTTCCACCAAACTGCTGGAAACTTATGTCAGCAATCCCAGTTCACAGTTTCAATATACTCTGGAAACGGCTGCTGTAGCCGGACCCTTTTCTATTGAGGGCGCTTATGTCGGGGCTAATGTTTCCCGTCTGTCAAACAGCGTTTAAAAATGACCAGGTAACAGCGTCTATTTTTGACCAGTTTTAAAGGGGGTGGGTGCGACGTTTTTTGAACCGGTATGAATCGTTTCCGGTCTCCAGAATATCGCAGTGGTG
>NZ_JABELD010000110.1 GCF_018853445.1 Acidithiobacillus concretivorus | reverse complement strand
TGGCTTCGGGGGGCCGTCATGGCCTCGCCCAGTCCATTTTTCAGGTGGGGGGTAACATTGGCACCGCCGTTGGTCCGCTGTTGGCGGCATTTATTGTCATGCCCAATGGCCAGCACAGTTTGTCCTGGTTTTCCCTGGCAGCCCTTTTGGCCATTGTGATCCTGACTTTTGTGGGGCGTTGGTATCAGCACCAGCACCGCCAACCGAAAAAACACTGTGCTGAAGTGCATGAAGCGCTGCTTCCAGCAAAACTGGTTAAACGCAGCATTATCATTCTGGTTGCCCTGATGTTCTCGAAATTTCTTTATTTGACCAGTATCAGCAGCTATCTGATTTTTTATCTGATGCAGCGTTTTCACATTGCTACCCAGGAAGCCCAGTTGCATTTGTTTGTTTTTCTGGCAGCGGTTGCCGCCGGAACATTGATGGGTGGACCCATCGGCGATCGCATTGGCCGCAAGAAGGTTATCTGGGTTTCCCTTTTAGGAATCGCACCTTTTACCCTGGCTCTGCCCTACGTCGGCTTAACCTTGAGTGCTCTTTTAACGGTGGTCATTGGTTTTCTGCTGGCTTCGGCCTTTCCAGCCATGGTGGTTTACGCCCAGGAGCTGGTTCCCGGTAAGGTTGGCACCATTTCCGGATTGTTTTTTGGCCTGGCTTTCGGTCTGGGGGGAGTGGGTGCTGCTGTTCTTGGTGAGCTTGCGGATGTCTGGAGTATTCAGGTGGTCTATCAGATTTGTGCATTTCTGCCGCTACTGGGCTTGCTTGCAGCATTTCTTCCGCATATTCCAGCGCAGCGTAAAAGCGCGCATTAACCGGCTTTACTCGTGGCGGTTGATAGGACAAGCTAAGCATTGCCGCCCGCCTTGTGCGGGCATATTTCATGAGCGGCACTGCCGCGAGGTTAGGACGATTGGCCTTCGCTGAACAAAAGTTTTACTTTTTGATTCCTGATGAGAAACCCCATTGGAGTGAAAGCCTGGCTCCGTGGTTGGCTATTTCAGCTATTTTGGTGGCCCTCGCCCTGTTTTTGCTGATCCATGTCCAGAAGCCCAAAATGCAGGCACTGCACAACCAGACTGAAGTCAATAAAACTTTTCATATTATGCCCTTACCCAACAAAGCCGTGACTCCCAGTCCAGTAAAACCGCAGGTGATCCCGCATCCTCGACCGGTGGTGAAACCACACCCGGTGAAGCCGCAGTTGCGACCTGTACCGGTACCCCGACCGATGCCACGCCCCATACCGCGCCCGGAATCTCATCCCCATGCTGTGCCGCAAAAACCGCAGCCAGCGGTTTCTCAGGCTCCATCCACCCTGCAAAGTATCCAGCCTGCCGGCCCGCCCCATATCAATTTGGGAAGGTTACAGGAGCAAATGGATATGGCCGCACGCGAAGCCACCTCCAGTCCGCCCTTACCCAAATTCGAGAACCCCAAAGGACCGGTAGCCGATTTTTACATTGCTGGCTGGATTCAGAAACTGGAACGCATTGGTGATCTGAATTATCCCGGCTCTATGGTGGGTCAGCTGAAAGTCAAAGTGGTACTCAATCCTCAGGGCGAACTGGAACGCATCATCATGGTAGATCCTTCCGGCAACAAGGAACTTGATGCAGCGGCTGAGCGCATTATTCGACTTTCATTTCCCTATATGCCTTTTTCCAAGCAACTGGCAGCCCAAACCCGGAAAATTGAAATTCCACTGAATATGCATTTCATGGGTGTACGCCATGTCAATGCCTGGTGATTTACTCATGAGGAGAATGCTTTGAAAAAACGTAAAACAGGCCCACTGTTATTCGCGTTGTTTTTGGTGCTGTGGGCGGCCGCCATGATTGCTCTGGTCGTGATTGGTTTTACCAACATTCAGCCGAAGGGTATTGGTACCGCAGCCACTGCCTCTAGTGCCGCATCTTCAGTAAAGGAAGGTCATCATGGATAGCATGCGCATGGCGAGAATACTGGGTTGGGTAGGAATTATTCCCCTTATTCTTGCCAATCTGGGATTCTGGAAAGGTTACGGTGTGGTGGCTTTGACTTTGGGTAATATGTACGCGGCCATTATTCTCGGTTTTCTGGGTGCCATTCACTGGGGCCTGGCCATGAACCGTGAGCACAGCGAGGATGCACCCATGTTGATGATGTGGAGTGTCATTCCGGCATTATGGGGGTTTTTTGCCTTATGGTGGTCAGCACCCGTAGCGCTGGCTCTGCTGATTTTGGGCTTTATCGCGCAGTGGTTCACCGATTATCGCATCAACAAGCGCCTGAACTTGCCGAAGTGGTTTTTGCCGTTGCGCAGCGGCTTGACTGCGGCAGTCATTAGCCTGCTGGGATTATTGCTACTGCAGTTATACGCCGGTTTTTAGGCCGGCGTGCGCGTCTCAATGACTGGTATTTTCGCCCTGTTGACTGGCAATTTCCTCACGGACCTTATCCATATCAAGCGCGAGTGCCTGCTGGATAACTTCTTCCAGCGCGCTGGCAGGTAACGAACCAGCCTGGGAAAAAATACCTATTTGCTGACGAAAAATGGTCAATGTTGGAATGGAACGAATCTGGAAGGAAGCGCCCAGTTCCTGTTCTACATCTGTATTCACCTTGCCAAAAACAATATCCGGGTACTTTTCGGCAGCAGCCTCAAAAGTTGGGGCAAAAGCCTTGCAAGGTGCACACCAAGGCGCCCAGAAATCAACAATAACCATATCATTTCCGGTAACCATTTGTTCAAAGTTTTCCTGGGTAAGTTCCACTACAGCCATGCTATGTCCTCTCGTAAACAGGATTGCGCAGAATTGCGCGCGGCAGACGGGACCATCCCGAATGACAGTAAAATGTTATATGCTGACCTTAAAGCGCAGGACAGATGGGGTCAAGCGATGAGGTTGAGACATGGGTATTGCTGAAGAATCTATGCCGGTGCTATCAGTCAGTGCACTGAACAGTACGGCTCGGGAAATTATTGAAGGAAATTTTCCGTTGTTACGCGTCGAGGGTGAAATTTCAAATTTCAGTGCGCCGGGCTCCGGGCATTGGTATTTTTCTCTGAAGGATAGTCGTGCCCAAGTACGCTGCGCCATGTTTCGGCAACGTAATTTATATAGCCGGGTGCAACCGCGTAACGGCCTGCAAATTCAGGTCTTGGCACAGCCTACGCTCTATGAGGGGCGGGGTGAATTTCAGCTGATTATTGAGCAATTGCAAGAATCAGGCGAAGGTGATTTGCAAGCGCGTTTTCTGGCATTAAAAGAAAAATTTGCAGCCGAAGGGCTTTTTGAAGCACATCTAAAGCGCCCACTGCCCACCTGGCCACAACGAGTGGCAGTCATTACCTCGGCAACTGGCGCAGCCTTGCACGATATCCGGGCAACCCTGGCCAGGCGCTGGCCATTACTCAGCATACTGGTTTATCCGGTGCTCGTTCAGGGCGATCAGGCTGCTGGCCAGATTGTCGAAGCCTTAGGTCGCGCCAATGCGCGCAGCACGGAAGATGTGCTGATTCTTGCCCGTGGTGGTGGCAGTACGGAAGATCTCTGGTGCTTTAATGATGAGAGCGTAGCACGCGCCATTCGCGCCTCGCGCATTCCGGTAGTCACCGGAATTGGTCACGAAATTGATTTTACCATTGCTGACTTTGTCAGTGATCTGCGTGCGGCCACTCCCACCGCCGCTGCTGAAGCCGTCAGTCCTGATCGGAGCGAGTGGTTGCCTAAAGTTCAGGCTCAACATCATCAGATTGAAAAACTGATGTTCAGAAAGCTGCAGGATGAATCCCAGCGCCTCGATTTTTTGCGGATGCGCCTGCGCCATCCTGGAGAAGGTTTGGATGCGGCCCAACGACGCCTGCAACTCGCTCGTGAGAACTTACGTCGGGCCATGATGTTGCAGGAGTCATCCTGGGCGCAGAAACTCGCCTATCTCCAGGAGCGACGAGCACGACAGGATCCAGGACAACGTCTGCAAATTCTGGAAAAGCAACTGCGTGAAAGCCAAAAAAAAATGGGAGCAGTCATGCTCGATATTTTGCAACGGGCGAACCTCCGCCAGCAACAATCTACCTCTGCACTGCGTTTGCTGGATCCTCTGGCAGTACTGCAAAGAGGCTTTGCGGTATTACGGGATGCATCCGGAAAAGTTATTTTCGACAGTCAGGGCACCCACCCCGGTGAACAACTGGTAGCCACCCTGGCTAAAGGCCGGATCAGTTGTGAAGTCACGAAATGTGATACTGAGAATCCATAAATCCCATGCATCACTATACTGATGCCTATCGACAAAAGCGGGGCTGACGCTTTACTCTTCTCACTCGCTGCCGCTAACCCAGTGGTGAATTTATTTTGAACAGGGTGGATGCCCTGCAATTCCGAGGAGTCTTCATGACCAATCCACAAGTCGTACTGCACAGCAACAAAGGCGATATTGTCATCGAGCTGGATGCCGAAAAGGCCCCCAACACGGTCGAGAACTTTTTGAGCTATGTTGATGAAGGTTTTTTTGATGAAACCATTTTTCATCGGGTCATTCCCGGTTTCATGATTCAGGGGGGTGGTTTTACGGCAGACATGCAGCAGAAAAAAAACCACGCACCCATTCAAAATGAAGCGGAAAACGGTTTGAAGAACCTGCGCGGGACCCTGGCCATGGCTCGCACCAACGATCCCCATTCAGCCACTGCCCAGTTTTTCATCAATCTGACCGACAATGATTTCCTCAATTTCAAAGCCGCTTCGGGTACCGGTTGGGGCTATGCGGTGTTTGCAAAGGTAGTCAGTGGGATGGAAGTGGTGGACGAAATCGCCAAAGTACCTACCGGCAATAAGGGTATGCATCAGGATGTGCCCAAGGATACCGTCACCATCGACAAAGGCGAGCGTATCGCTACGGTCTGACATGCCTTATCTGGATGTGGATTTTGAAGAAGGACCAATCTGGTTCATTTCTGATCTGCACCTGAGCCCCCGACAGCCTGCCCTGACCCGGCTTTTTCGGCAGTTTTGCGAAACCCGGGCCAAAGAAGGGCGGGCTATTTTTATTCTCGGCGACTTGTTTGACTACTGGGTCCATCCCGATCAATCCCGGGAAACTGCCTACGCCGAAGTGTTTGCGGATCTGCAGCAATTGGTTGTAGCCGGTATTCGGGTCTATGTGATGGTCGGCAACCGGGATTTTGCCTTGAGCAAAGCCCTGCTCACGTCCTTTGGCCTTCTGCCTATTCCCGACCCGATGGCCTTACGCCTGGGTACCCAAAATATCCTGCTTACGCATGGTGATCTGCTTTGCACGGATGACCGCCGTTATCAGATTTTTCGTCGGGTGATTCGCCATCCGTTGATTCGCCTCAGTGTCGGTAATCTTCCCTACCCCTGGCTGCAAAAACTGGCGACGGGCTTGCGCCGGGGAAGTACCCGCGAAGTCCAGAAAAAATCCTTGAATATCACCGACGCTCATCCTCTGGCCATCCACACGGCTCTGCATTACGGAATTACCGACCAGCACCAGGAGCATGGTTTTGATGTTCTGGTTCATGGACATACGCATCGCCCCATCTGGGAACACACTGACGATGGCTGGCGGATGGTGTTGGGTGCCTGGAACCCGGATGCAGCCTGCATTGGACGTTGGGCGGCTGGTCAGTGGTCACTGGAAAAAATAAAGCGCATCCCTTAGGCTTCAGCAAAATCGAGCGAGGGCAGAAATGCCATGGAAAAACGCGGACTCAGTAGTGAAGAAGCGGTTTTACTGCAGCAGCAGTTTGGTCTTAATCAATTACCTGCTCCAACCCCAACGCGCTGGTGGCGAAAACTTCTGCAACAATTTAATAACACTCTGATTTTTATACTCAGCATTGCTGCCATTTTTTCAGTAGCCCTAAGTCATTGGGTAGATGGCGGCATCATCGTCGCGGTGATTCTGGTCAATACCGTGCTGGGTTTTATTCAGGAAAATCGCGCAGAAAAAGCCGTTGCCGCCCTGCAGTCATATCTGGTGGAATATTCTCTGGTACTACGGGATGGTGACTGGCAAAAACTTCCCTCTACAAATCTGCTGCCTGGCGATTGGGTGCGTATTGAAAACGGAGAGAGAATAGCGGCAGACCTCCACATTCGTGAAGCGTATCAGCTTCAGGTGGATGAATCCTTGCTGACCGGAGAATCGGTACCTGTGGATAAGCATCTGTCTAACGACAATGTACAAGGCATTTTGCATGCCGGGACGATGGTCACGCGGGGTTCCGGTGTGGGAGAGGTCTTTGCAACGGGTGCAGCGACATCCATCGGTCATATTCAGAAGCTGCTGGCGCAAACAAAGCCTAGTCAATCGCCCTTGCTGATACGCATCAATCGATTATCCCGATGGCTGGGTCTGGGCGTATTTATCCTGGCTATTATCGCTTCCCTTATTGCCTGGATGCATGATGACAGTCTCGAATTTGCGATTCTTGCAGCTATCAGTCTGGCGGTAGCTATTATTCCTGAAGGTCTTCCTGCAGTGATCAGCATTACTCTGGCCCTGGGCGTACAGCGTATGGCGCAAAAGGGATCCATCATTCGTCAGTTACCTGCCGTAGAAACTCTCGGAGCAGTGACTGTCATTTGCACGGACAAGACGGGTACTTTGACCGAAAACCGCATGGCCGTAGAAGACTTGCGCCTCGCTCAGGAGAATTCTGAGAGCCTGCACAGGGCGCTGGAAAATATGTTGCTCTGTAATGACGCAGAAATATCCGACGCCGGCCAGAGTAGTGGCGATCCGTTGGAACAAGCACTTATAGACTATGCTTACGACGCGGATAGCGCCTTAATTCATTATCAAAAGCGCAATCGGCGTCTGGACACGCGCCCTTTTGACCATGAAAGCCCTTACATGGCGACTTTGCATGCTGACCGTATTGCCATCAAAGGTGCACCAGAATTTGTTTTGCAACACTGCTTGCAAGAGCAGGAACAGACGGACAGTTTCTGGCAGGGGGTTATTTCGGAGATGGCGAATCTGGGCCTGCGTACTATTGCTCTTGCCGAAGCGGATATATCTCGCTGGTCTTCTCTGGACCAGGGGCGCTGGCGCTGGCTGGGCGTCGTTGCGCTCCTCGACCCGCCCCGACAGGCAGTGCCAGCGGCTATTGCCGCCTGTCGGGGCGCTGGCATCCGGGTGATTATGGTTACGGGTGATCACCCTCGCACCGCTGCGACTATTGCCCGTCAGATCGGTCTTGTAGAAGCCGGTTCTGTCCGGGTGGTTGATCATGCGCAGTGGTTGGCCGCTTCGCCTGCTGAACGTCAACAATTAGCACGTGAGGTGAATGTATTTGCCCGGGTACAGCCTGCTGACAAGCTCGAACTGGTAGAAACCCTGCAAAACAACGGTGAAATTGTAGCGATGACCGGAGATGGTGTTAATGATGCGCCAGCATTGCGCCGAGCCCAGATTGGGGTGGCTATGGGGCTTTCGGGTAGCACTGTTGCCCGCGAAGCAGCCGCCATGATTCTTACCGATGATGATTTTGCGCATATTGCCAGCGCTGTGGCAGAAGGCCGTCATATTTATAATAATATCCAGCGTACCGTGCTGTTCATGCTGCCCACCAATTTTGCCCAGGGAATGGTGATATTTATAGCGGTTATTTTCAGAATGAATTTACCCATTACGCCCCTGCAAATTTTGTGGATCAATACAGTGACTGCCATTACTTTGGCGCTTGTTTTTGCTTTCATGGGCGCTGATAAGGCCCTGATGCAGCAATTGCCAAGACCCGTTGCCCAGCCTCTGGTTCCCGGGATTCTTTGGCGCCGCATTACGTTAGTGACTATTTTTTTGTTGCTTATGGTATTTGCGATTTTTGAAGCCGGCAGTACTTTTTATGATGTTGTACATGCCCGCACACTAGCCGTGAATGGATTGATGGCCATGGAAGGGGCTGTACTTCTGGCGATGTATGGAGCCTGGCGGAATGATCGAGGTGACTGGATATTGATTGGCAGCCTGGGGGCTATGATCCTGCTCCAGGTTCTATTTTCGCAGTTAACATTTTTGCAGCTTGTTTTTCAGACAACATCCATGTCGCTTATCGATATCGGAATTATTTTTTTTACAGCCCTGCTGGCCTGGCTGGCAGCACGCCTGATTATGCACCCGCAGCAAATGTTCACTTTCAAAAGCTGAAACCTTCATCCTTGCCCGGATCATGCTAGACTAGTTCCAGTTTATGGTGAATTCAGGAGATATTGATGAAAATAGAAAGACTACATGGTCAGGCCAAACGGCCAAAGCCGCGTTTGGGTGTCCACCCCACCCGTATCGAGAAAGACCGGACGGTTTACAACCGCAAAGTCAAACACCGTGGCAATAATGGTCATCAGGGAGAGGGGCATACCGTGACGATGCGTCATCGTCAGCGTATGCCCCTTTCTGTTTCCACACTATGGAATAATGGCTGCATCGCTTAAACCACAGCCCGTTGAATCTGGCTGGCTGCTGCGCTGGTGGCGGGATTCTCTGATTCTGCTGCGTGCTTCGCCCCGGTCTTTTGCGCTGCTTTATCTGGTATTATTGCTACTGAATATCGCCTGGCAGCCGCTTATACTGAGCATTCCCATTTCCTGCATAGTCATGGCTATTATATTTGCCGTCGCCATGGCAATTCATCAGGGCAGTACGCAAATAACCGACGTGGGCCGCAGTATTCGCGACGTACCCTGGTGGCCTCTCTTGCGGCTCATCCTGGAAATTGCCCTGTTGGTTGCCGCACTGCTGATGCTGATGCTGATGTTCCGGCATTATTTGCAGGGTATATTCAGTCAGGATCATATTTCCTCAGCGGCGACCTTGCACAACCTGAAATCTGCCGACTGGCAAAAGCTGCCGGACTGGTTACGTTCGCTCATCACCAATGCCCTTGGTACCGCACAGACCATGCTGGGTAATGCATTTTTGCTGCTGTCTGTTGGCGTCATTGTCACTGGTATCACCCAGAGAGGCTATTTGGCCCTGCTGGCAGGATTCCAGGCCGTGCTGGCCAATGTTCGGGTCTGGCTGGCTTTTTTGCTGGCCAGCCTGATGCTTCAGGGTGTGATCACCTTCATTTCGGCACGTCTGCATACTTATGCTGCTGCACTACTGGTATCTCTGGTAGGAGTTGCCTTGTTGATACTGGTTGGGCTGTACGGCTGGTGTTTTGTGCGCGAAACTTTCGGACTGCCCGGCGCTCAGGTCGCCAAACAGGCAACAGCCCTGGCCCGAAAAAATGCGGCGGCGCATGCCTGAAATTTTTCTGCTGATTCTATAAAAAATCATCCTCATGATGTTCTTGAACCTTACAGATATGGGCCTTGGACTGGTCGCTGGACTCGCAGGCTTTGTAGATGCCATTGTGGGTGGAGGAGGACTGATCCTGCTGCCGGCGCTTTTTGCAACCTTTCCGCAAGCGGCACCGGCGACGCTGCTCGGTACCAACAAAGCAGGCGCCATTTGGGGTACTGGTGCCGCCTTCCTGTCTTACGTCCGGCGCGTGCGCATCCCCTGGAAAACCTTAGTCCCAACCGCGTTGGCGGCGTTGACGGGTTCAGTAATCGGGGCAGATATGGTCACTCGTATCAATGGGGACGACTTTCGTCGGGCGCTGCCTTTTGTACTTGTTGTCGTATTGATATATACCCTCATGAATCGACAGCTGGGCGAGGTGCATCAACCCCGCTTTTCCCAAAAGACCGCCACCTTTCTGGGCATAGGTGGTGGCTTGATCATCGGTTTTTATGACGGCTTTCTCGGTCCTGGAACCGGTAATTTTCTGGTTTTTGTATTCATTCTCGTATTTGGTTTTGATTTTTTACATGCCAGCGCCAGTGCCAAAATAGTCAATTTCTCGTCAAATTTTGCAGCACTGGTTTTGTTTGCCAGCGAAAATCATGTGCTCTGGCATCTCGCCTTGTTTCTGGCCATGTGCAACATGCTGGGTAGTCTCATGGGTACCCGCATGGCAATGACTCATGGGACTACTTTTGTTCGCCGCCTGTTTATTGTTGTCGTGCTGCTCCTGATTGCGAGAACTGGGTGGGAGGCCTTTGGCGGATAGATACCGGTTGAGCCGATTGCTTGAATGATTCAAGATGAATCACCATGATTAAAAGGTTATCAAATCACTACCAGTAAGGATCGTGCCCGATGCACATTTTCCGCCCGCGCGTGATACGGCGGATTCTGGTCAAGGAGTACGAGATTCGCTATGAGATTCAGGATTTGATCGTCTGCGTGCTGCGACTGTGGCATACCCGAGAGGATCGCTAAGGCCAGCTTTGCAATCGACCTATTAAGACCCCGTACCGGCCATCAAATGGATAATGCTTTTTCAGCAGGAGTAACTGCAGAATTTATGATAAAGATAGATGTTTTTTAAAAACCACAATGCGCTACTTCTTTCACCGAGGTCTGTTCTATGGATCTGACATTTTCGCGACTGGAATCGTCATAGCTTGGCCGGGGTGGTCTTATATTGCACGGCGATGAACTTTTGAGTGATAAGCCTGTCTCCAGAAATGAGCCCGGAAGAGTGCTTGAAAATACTGAAGCATGAAGACTAGCGGCCCTTTGTCATCGGACCCACACGGTTCGTGGAGAGTGAGGGTTTGTTCACTAACAAATGAAACATTGACCGCAACGCGATTGGTAGCATGCGTGCATGTCAACAAACATTTCTCCAGCAAAAGGCAACGCAGTAGCGCAGGACGCATTGGCTTCGCCTCATTATCGATTCTGGCTCAGTGTGGCGCTGCTGGCTGCCACCGTCATGCAGGTGCTGGACATTACTATCGTCAGCGTGGCTCTGCCCTATATGGCCGGGAGCCTGTCTGCCAACACCTCCCAGATTAGCTGGATAGTGACCAGTTATCTGGTCGCGGCAGCCATTTCCACGCCGTTGACCGGGTTTCTGGCGGCGCGTTTTGGCCGGCGCCAGTTACTCTTGGTCAGTCTCGGCGGATTTGTCGTGGTTTCCGGGCTCTGCGGAGTCAGTCAGGATCTGATGGAGATCGTCTTTCTGCGTCTACTTCAGGGTTTTGTTGGGGCGCCGCTTCCCTCTTTGGCACAGGCCATGCTGATAGAAGCCTATCCCCCGGAAATGCGGGGGCGAATCACGGCGCGCTGGAGCCTTGCCGTAGTAGCGGGCCCCATTCTGGGGCCGGTGATTGGTGGCATCCTCGTTACCCATCTAGACTGGCGTTGGGTATTTTACGTGAACTTGCCCGCTGGCTTGCTGGCCTGGATACTGGCCTACCGTTTCAGTAGCCCCTCCACCACTATCGAAAAACGCCGTATTGATCTTCTGGGCTTCACCAGCATGGCCATCGGTCTGGGTGCCCTACAGGTCGTGCTGGACCGAGGCAATACGATGGGTTGGTTCAGTTCGCAGCGGATTGTGATGCTGACCATGCTGGTCGTCTTGACGCTCAGTCTTTTTCTCTGGCGGGCGCTGACCCGAGACGACAGCATCGTTCATCTCCGTTTATTGAGGAATCGGGATTTTGGGATCGCCTCACTCGCATCGATCACCTTTGGCGCGGGTTTCTACGGCATCGTGACCTATCAGCCGATATTCCTGGAACATCTGCTCGGCTATCCGCCAGAAACGGCAGGGTGGGTTTCCGCAGCACGGGGGATTACGGCAATGTTGGGGATGCTGATCACCGGACGGCTCATTCATCGTACCGGCCCCTTGGTCTGGGCGTTAACGGGATGCGTGATCAGTGCGGTCGGTGGATATGCCATGACGGGGTATGATCTCCATATCGGGCTTTCGGCGGCTTTGTGGCCTGGAGTCCTTCAAGGGATCGGCTTGGGAATGGCTTTTACCGCCATCGCTACGCTCGCCTTTCGCACTCTCCCCAAAACCGCAACTGCGGATGCCGCTGGCCTCTTTGGCGTGATGCGGGTATTGGGCGGTGCCATTGGGGTCTCCCTGATGTCTACGCTGTTGAGCCATTGCACACAAAGCGCCTGGAATCATCTGGGAGGATTCGTCACTGCCTTCAATCCGGCTCTCCATGATTATTTGAACGCACTGCCAACGTCCTCGCTGCCAACGCAGTTCACTTTACTTCAGCAGGTGTTGCTACTACATGCGGAAATGCAGGCCTATCTCAACGGATTCTACGCGCTTGCAGCGATATTCCTGCTCAGCACTATCATCCTGCTCATCGCCATTCGATTTCGAGGTGGCGCCACAACTCGGTCTGGCCCGCGTGGGTAATGCGCAAAGCCCGACGGTGCGAACTGCTGCGTGCCAGCCATCCAGAGTCCAGAAATGTTTCCAGCATGGCTGCACCCAGTACGCCCCCGAGGTGGTAACGCCGTTCGCTCCAGTCCAGGCATTTACGGGTAAACGCCCGGCGGCTCCGGGGATCTGGCTGAATATTTACGCCGAGATCGCAGAACCATCTTTCGCCGGATGGGGTGACTCCGTAGTCGCGTTCATTTTCGATGAGGTAGCCCTTACGGACCAAAGCGTCCGTGATAGCCACACCAAGCTGCCCGGCCACATGGTCATAACAGGACCGGGCTTTTTGAAGGGGCTGGGCAGGCTTCGGATACGGGGAAGGCCGCGCAGAGCGTGCGAGCGGCATGAGCGCTTCGATCGCCTGCGCGACTTCCGGACTGGCCAGCCGGTAGTATCGATGCCTTCCCGATGGCACCAAGGTCAGTAAACCTCCGGAAACCAGTTTTTTGAGATGCGCAGTCGCTGCCTGGGGAGACAGTCCAGCAAAGCGGGCCAATTCACCGGCTGGTCGAGACTGGCCGTGCATGAGTGCAAGCAAAATCTCCGCTCTGGCGGGAACAGCCATCAGCGCTGCCACAGAAGCGACATCTGGATCTTCAATCATATTTCCACCGCTCATGAAACATTTAGCCGGTCGCTAGCATACCATTCACCCATCGCAGGTGACGAGGCTTCTCCATGCAGACCCAAACATTGGTACCGAAGCATTTGTACCACACTGTACTGGAAACCCCTTTCGGGAAACTGTACGTCGCATATGCCGAAAAATATCTTTGTCTACTTTCTGGCGACGAGATGAGATTACGCCTGGATATCTATCGGCTCTATGGCAGATTTCCGGCCAGAAACGATGCTATGAGCACACGGATGATCGCCAGCATACTCACGTCTATACTGAGCGATAGGCCTTATCGCGGTCCACTCTGGTTTCCATCCCATACGCCATTCCAGCGGCAAGTTTTAAAGAAGTTGCAGGAAATTCCGAGAGGAGAAGTGCGCAGTTACGGATGGTTGGCAAAGAGATTGGAACACCCACGCGCCAGTCGAGCCGTCGGGAACGCCCTGGCCTGGAATCCTTTCCCTTACATTATCCCCTGCCATCGCGTCATCCGTGCAGATGGCCGTCTGGGACAATATTCCGGCGGAGGCGACAACATGAAGGCCAGACTGCTGGCGTATGAGGGGGTTTCCGTTGGACAGGGAAAAGACGGTACCTGGAAGCTAAATGAAGGCCAAGGTAACTGATCTTATGGCCGAAAATCGCGTCACTCTCCCGCTGCCCGTGGATCCGCCCTTCAGCTTTCGCTGGGCGATGGAATATTTATCGAGTTCGCCCTCCACCGTTCTCGAAAACGTGGATTCCCATGCTGGTTTGCAGCGGATGCTGTATCTGCACGGAATGCCAGTCCTCCTGGTTTTACGCAGTGCATCAGAAGACGTTGAGCACCCGGCACTTTTTGTGGAAATGCACAGTGACCAGAAAATTTCCCGGGTCATCCGCGATGCCGGGCTGCATTGGGCCAGGAACACCCTGAACCTTGATCAAAACCCGCGTGGTTTTCTCACCCTCGGTAAACAGGATGCTCCTCTACGTCAACTTCAGGAGCAATTCCGTGGCATGCGCCCCGTACGCATAGCATCCCCCTACGAATCTCTCATCTGGGCCATTATCGGTCAGCAGATTCATGTTGCCTTCGCGCGTCGTCTCAAATACCGCTTTCTGGAACACTGCGGGGATCAGGTTCAAATGAACGATCACCTGTATCCCGTATTTCCGGGGCCAGAGCAGGTTCTCCGGGCCGATCAGCAGAAGCTGGCGACCCTACAGTTCAGTCGCCAGAAATCGGCGTACATCGCCACTGTTTCCGCAGCCGTAGCCGACGGGCGGCTCAATTTTGAGGCAATCAGCGCTCTGCCGCAGGAGCAGGCGATCAGTCATCTCACAAAGTTCCGGGGAATAGGTCGATGGACTGCGGAGTATGTCCTGATGCGTGGATTGGGATATTCGGACTGCATACCGGCAGCCGATATAGGGCTACGGAAGGTGGCTGGACAACTCTATGGGTTAGGGCGGACGGCATCAGAAAAGGAGGTGCGTGACGTCACGGAACAGTTCCATGGGTGGAGAAGTTGGGTCGCGTTTTATTGGTGGATGACGTTACAGCAAAACGGTCAATCAACAAAATAGGAGCGATTGATGAGAAAGGGATTGAAGTCATTTGAAATCTGTAATAAGCGTAACAGATTGCAAGCTGAATAGGGCAATAATTGCTGCGACAAGACATATCCATGCGGATATTCGGATGACGTTATTAATATCCATAGTAGCAGCCACCGACAGGGCTTTATGGTGATAGCCCAGAATGTTCATAGGTGTTTGCATGACACCTGCAAAGCGTGAGATATGATTACGTAGGGCGGCGTAAGCTGTGCCCGTCGCGTTGTAGGAGAGGCCCCCTAAAATACCCACGCCCATACTTGAAGAAAGCGTGCGCACAAAGTTGGCCAACGTAGAAGCTTCATGCAGATTTTGCGGAGGTATTTCCGATAGAACCAACATGTTCATGGGTACAAACAGAAGACCGATACCAATACCCAGTAGGGCCATATAGAAAATCACCTCTTGCAGCGATTCCTGCGGAACGAGAAAAATAGAAGCATACACCGCTGAAAAAACCAATAGGGCCAGTATCGCCAGATATTTAACCGGCACCCATTGAGAAGCCTTACTCATAAACATGGTGACAGGAATAGCGGTAACGCCGATCGGTATACTGAGTAATCCACCGTAAAATCCGTTGTAGCCCGTATATTTTTCCACCCACAAGGGAATATCTGCCGTCCACCCCGTAAACATGGACCAGCCTAAACAGAGCAGCAGCAGGCCTAACCCATAACTGCGAATATTCAGAAACGACAAGTTCAACAAAGGGTGTTCGGTCCTTTTTTGGCGGACGATGAAAGCGACCAGGAGCAAGATGGAAAGCCCTATAGCCATAACTATACGGCTGGACCGGAACCAACCGGATTCATCGCCCTGATCTATGATGAATTGCACGCTCACGACGAACCCATACAACATCAGGAATCCAATCCCATCAAATGGTTTAGTCAACCGCTCGCTATCTGGAATCTTTTTTCCACTCAGCCACATCGACAAAACAAAAAGTGGGATGGAAAGTACAAATATATAACGCCAACTGACCACTGTGGCCAACCAACCGCCAATGAATGGACCGATGTAAAAGGGAATTAACATGGCATTGGTCCATAGAGACATCATCAACGACCGGCGGTCAGGCGCACTGTAGCGAATGAAAATGGTTTGGCTCAGAGGAACCAGTATCCCCGCGCCGAGGCCTTGCACACCACGAAATAGCAACATGACCCAGATATTGCTGGTACTTGCACAAATAGCGCTACTGACTATCAAGGCGAGCACTGACCCATTAAAAGCACCACGAATGCCTATACGTGATGACACCCAAGGCATCAGCGTGGAACCTACAGCCCAGTTCATTACCATAAAGGTGAGCACCCAGACTGCATGGTGATCACTGGTCGTCAAACTTCCCGCGAGATAAGGGAAAATATTCTGAACAGCAACCGCGATAAACGAGCTGGTAGCGAGGGCGAGTCCAACCCCGAAGAACAGGAGGAAAGACGATCGATTATTCAATTTTTCATCAACCATGTGTTGAGAAACCCTTCAAACATTAATTCTGAGCAAGCTTGATTTTTCATCCCTGTTTCTGCTCATTGTGTTGATCAAGACGAACCACCGCTCCCGCCTTGCCAATGGCACTCAGCACAGACTGCAAGGCGGCTTCGGTGGTGTCTTCACCAAAAGATACCGCTGAAGCGGTTCCAGCGGATTCCACACTGACCCGAGCGCAGGCCATGGCGCGGGCACCGGTGCCTGCCCCCAGAGCGTGCTGATCAAATTGCTCCACTTCGGCGTAAATGCCAGCGCCCTGAATCAAGGCATCCACCAGCGCCCCTACTGCCCCACTCCCCTTCCCCTGCAAAATGCGGGGATGCGCTTCCGTACCCATGACTACCGAGGCAATGACCTTTTCGCCTTCACGCTGCAAGCGGTAGCGTTGCATTTGCCAGTCGGCATTGCGCTGCACAAAATGACTTTCAAACAAAGCATATATCTGCTTCGCCGTGATCTCGCCTGATTGCTCTTCAGTCGCTTTCTGGACAACGGCGCTGAACTCCTGAGCCAGCCAGCGCGGCAAGGAAATGCCATAATCCCTTTCCAGTACATGGCTGACCCCGCCCTTGCCGGATTGACTGTTAATGCGCACCACCGCTTCATAATTGCGGCCCAAGTCGGCAGGGTCTATAGGCAGATAAGGCACCTCCCAAATGGCATCATCCTGCTCCTGACGACGATTGATGCCTTTGCGAATGGCATCCTGATGACTGCCGGAAAACGCGGTATAGACCAGTTCACCAAACCAGGGATGCCGGGGAGAAACTGCCATTCCCGTACAACGGGTGTAAATTTCGCTGATGGCCTCCCCCATGGACAGGTCCAGCGTCGGATCAAGCCCTTGAGAATACAAATTCATAGCCATGGTCAGAATGTCCATATTCCCGGTACGTTCACCATTCCCGAAGAGGGTCCCCTCAACCCGGTCAGCACCCGCCAACACCGCCAATTCTGCGGCAGCCACCGCACATCCCCGATCGTTGTGGGTATGCACGCTGACTTTAACATGCTCGCGTCCCCGCAAATGGTCGCAAAACCATTCAATCTGATCTGCAAATACGTTGGGCATGGCGGATTCTACGGTAGCCGGCAAATTCAAAATAACCGCCTGACCCTCTTCAGGATGCCAGACAGCCATCACGGCTTCGCAGATTTCAACGGCATAGTCCAATTCCGTATTGCTGAAACTTTCAGGGGAATACTGAAAAGTCCACCGGGTTTCCGGGAAACGGGCCGCTCCCGCTTTTACCCACTCGGCACCGCGCACAGCAATAGCCTTGACGCCCTCTTTATCCAGACCAAATACCTGTTCGCGCTGCGCCGGACTGGTCGAGTTGTACACATGCACAATGGCGCGGTGTACACCTTTCAGAGCGTCATAACTGCGCTCAATCAGATTTTCTCGGGCCTGGGTCAAAACCTGGATGGTCACATCCTCAGGTATCCGCTTTTCCTCAATGATTTTGCGCACAAAGTCAAAGTCAGGCTGCGAGGCGGCGGGAAAACCCACTTCGATTTCCTTGAATCCCATCTGTACCAGTAAATCGAACATTTCCATTTTCTGGGCCACACTCATCGGCGACACCAAGGCCTGATTACCATCGCGCAAATCTACGCTGGTCCAGATGGGTGCATGATGCATGCGACGGTTGGGCCAGCGCCGGTCCGGCTTGTGAACCGCTGGAAAAGCCCGATAACGACGATGATTAAAACTGTTCATGATGATTCTCCTGCCTGCTCAAGACGATGGGAGAACTATACGCGGCATTTTCCGGCAGGTGCTTGCGAATTTTGACTTTACCGCCGCTTTTTGCGCATTATTATTGCTACAATAGTCTTTTTTTAGATTGGATATTGCGCCATGAAAAATGGAGAACCCAAAACGCCCCTGGACCGTTATGATCGCCGCATCCTAGAAGCCTTACAAAAGGATTCCAGCATGAGCAATCAGCGGCTCGCTGAAAAAATTGGCCTCTCCCCTTCTCCCTGCCTGCGTCGGGTGCAGGCACTGGAAGAAGCGGGCATCATTCGTAAACAGGTGGCTTTGTTACAGCCTGAAAAAGTCGGGCTGGAACTCATGGTGCTGATGCACATCAGCATGGACCGCCATACCCCCGAACGCTTTGAGCATTTTGAAGCAGAGATTGAAAAATCCGACGAAGTTCTGGAATGCTATCTGATCACTGGGCACGATGCCGATTATCAATTGAAAGTGGTCCTGCGCGACATGGCCCACTTTCAGGATTTTTTGCTGAATCGTCTGACCAGAATCGAAGGCGTGACTGGCGTGCATTCCAGCTTTGTGTTGCGGAAAATAATCGATAAAACCGAATTTCCGGTTTATTGAGAAGCAGACAATTTCATCCAAGCTGCCGTTTCGGGTAGATAATGCGCGAGTCCCTCCAATACGCCGGCGCTGTAGTTCCCGTTCATGCCCAGAAAGCCTCCATGGGCAATATAAAGGGTGTCTGCCAGATCCGACGCTGCTGCCATGCGTATGGCCTCTTCCTGGACCTCCTGGTGCGCGTTGGCTACCAGCACGGAGTGAATATGGCTGCCTAACACCTCCAGATCGTTACCCGAATCACCGACAAAAACCGTGCGCTCCTTAGGATACTCACATCGTTGACCGAGAAATTCTATGGCATGGAGCTTGCTGGCGCTGCTGGGCAGAATATCCAACAAACCCGTATCGGTCATTTCATCGAAAGACAAGACCAATCGCGCATTAACCCCGAGGCCCCAAAGGCGGCGGAGCAGTTCCGCTTCCATGATGTCGCGATTAATACCCATATCCACCTGATAACTGACCTTGAATATTCCCTGCTGTTCGGCTGGCTGCAAGGTGATGGCGGAAATATCGGCAAGCTCTGTAGTAATGTCCTGATGGGTCATTCCTCCCCAGTCGGGACCAATTTCCGCAGACCAATGATCCCATTGACGCCAATGTCCTTCTTCGAGGGTATAAATGCTTGTGCCGACGTCACCGATGATAAAGTTGGGCATAGGCAGTTGCCATTGCTCAATGGCCTCGGTAACCAGTTGCAGATGGCGGCCGGTTACCAAGGCCAGGTGTATAGCAGGATGGCTGCAAAGCTCTCGAAACAAAGGGCGGGCCTGTGCGGATTCGGTCTGGCTGCCGTTGGGTATCAGGGTTCGATCCAGATCACAGCAGAGTAATACGGTCGGAATTTTTGCCTCTGTTGCGTTCATCATGCTTGTCTCCTGCTGCAGTTATGACAGATCACCATTTCCCTTGCTCAAAGCAGCGCATGAGCACTCAGAAAATCATAATGTGTGATGGCCTCCATCGCTCCGGGTAGTCCACTTGCTTGAGATTGGTAAATATTCTCATGTTGTTGCAGATCTTTTTCTCCGCCCACCTGGGCAGCCAGAATATTACCTCCCAGTAAATCAAGATCCGCACGGGCGCTGCCGACGACCAGTACGTGATCCAGGGCGATGTCATGGCGATCCGCCACATAACGAATAGCGAACCCCAGGGAAGCGCGCTGGGGTACAACCAGAAATTCTTGCGGATTGAGGGGTATCAAGCGGCCGGGAACATCGCAGTTGTGAAGCTGATCATTCAGCGCAACCAGTCCCTCAAATTCGTTATTGTCATGGATGAAGCCATGCACAGCATAAAATCCTTGGCCGCTGCGTCCTACAATTTGGACACCAGGGGTTTCAGCAAGCAGGTCATATACCCGATCGCCTTGCCAATCTATGCCAATATGGCGACTCCAACCCTGATCGCGGGAGAGGCTGGCACCATAGTGAATCTGAGTCCCTCCTCGGGTGATGAGAATATCAGGAACATTCATGCGGCGTTGCTTAAGCAGGGCCAACAACTCATGGAGAGGACGAAAACTGACCAGACCAAAGGCCATTTTTCGCCGCTGGTGATGCAGCAGAGCGACCAGTTCTGCCTGTTGCTCCGGCACTGGTGCTGAATCAAGCAAACGGGCACCCAGAAATAACAGCCGATCGGCGGTTATACGTTCGCCCGTTGGGACAATATCTTGTCGCTGAGGAACGGTGAGGGGCAATTCATCCAGAGCGGTCAGGTACTGGTCAACGTGGGTTTGCCAGGAATAATAGCGACGCACCCCGGCAATACCGTTCTTGGCATAACTTTTCCAGGTAGTCTTATCGCTCAGCATGCCGAGCAGCTTTTCGCCGATTTCTTTGGCATTCAGAGGGTCAATCAGCACGCCGTTTTGACAATTGGCAATAATATCTTTGGGCCCCCCATCTTCGGTTGCCAGGATAGGCAATCCACAAGCCGCCGCCTCAATTAATGTCAGACCAAATGGCTCCGTCAGAGCCGGATTGATGAAAGCCCCCCCCC
>NZ_JABELD010000011.1 GCF_018853445.1 Acidithiobacillus concretivorus | reverse complement strand
ACAATACCCCGCCAGCAACTACCAGCCAGGTCTCGTTGCCATCCCAGAAGCCCGCCATGGATGCCATGATGGCACCACGCTCTTCTTCGTCCTTGGAGAACAAGGCAAAAATACCGGCGCCGAGATCAGCCCCGTCCAAAGCGATATATAACAAAAACATCAGCCCAAGTATCATCCACCACCAGGTGGAGAGGGCAGATACGATACGAACAATATCTGAACTAAGTTCCATGCTATTTACTCCGGTGACTTATTCATTAAGGAAGGAGGAACGAATTCCTCCTTCTGATCCGGTTCTATTAACGGTCTGAGTGCATCATGGGCTTGTGGGCGAAAGTCGGTGCAACATGCCCGCCTCCCGCTTGCGCAGCATCATGATCTTCACTGTGATGTTGAAACAAGGTGTCGGAGTGTGGAATGTCATCAACACCCTTCTGGATGACGCGACTGAAGAAGTACCAGGCGCCGGACCAGACCACCAGTTCAAAAATGATATAACCGACAAACCAGACAATTTCCTGAGTCACACCCATGTTGCTGACCCCTTCATAGGTCCGCATCATGCCGAATACCACCCAGGGCTGACGACCGATTTCCCGAACCCACCAACCCGTCCAAATGGCCAGATAAGGGAGGAAGCCCGAGAACACCACCGCACGCAGAAACCAGGGATTTTTGCGTAATTCCAGGGCGTTCATTTTGCCACGCACGCGCAACCAGTTGCCCCAAAGAGCGACAAAAAACAGGAAGAAACCGATGGCCACCATAGTCCGGAAGGCATAGAAAGGTACCCATACATCGGGGCGTTCGTTCACCGGAAATTCATCCATGCCTTGTACCGGGCTGCTCCAGGTATGGGTTTCCAGGAGACTCAGTACATGCGGAATTTGAATGGCGAACAGATTTTTCCCGGCCTGTACGTCTGGAATGGCAATGAGGTTCCAGTTGGTATTAGGTTTTCCATTCGGCAGGTAGGTGTGGAAGTGTCCTTCCATGGCAGCCAAAGAAGTGGGCTGAGTTTTTGCAACGTCTTGACCGACACTGTCACCGATAAAAATCTGTAGAGGAGTGACAATGAGCAGCGCCAGCAAAGTGGGCTTCAGAATTTTGATGAAAAGATCGGCATGACGGTTTTTGAGGATAAACCAGGCGCTGACCGATGCGAATACAAACAATGCCAGTTCTACAGTGGCGACCCACATATGGGGAAAGCCCCAGATAAAATTGTCATTGAGAATGGCATGCCACCAGTTGCTGACCTGAAATAATCCATCTTTCAGCACAACGCCGTTAGGCGTCTGCATCCAGGAGTTGGCCACCAGAATCCACATGGCGGACAAGCTGGAAGAAATGCCAACGTTTAAAGTGGCAAATAAATGCATGCCCTTGCTGATTTTGCCCCAACCAAACACCATCAGGCCGATGAAGCCGGCTTCATACATGAATGCGGTGATCGTTTCGAAGCCAAGAATGTTGCCGAAGAAAGGGCCTACAGCCTGAGAGAAAGGGCCATAAAGAATACCAAAGGCCATTTCCATGGTGACGCCGGTGGCGACACCTGCGCCAAAATTGATGATGAAGATTTTTTCAAAAAAACGATTGAGCTTGTACCAGCGCTCATCACCGCTTTTTAACCAGGCAAGCTCCATAAAAAAGAGCAGCCAGGACATGCCGATGGTCATTGGCGTCCAGAGAATGTGCATGGAGGTGATCCAGGCAAAATCCAGACGGCTCAAAAGCACCGGTAATGAATTTTCGATAACCATGGTGATACTCCCTTAGCTTATTATGCTGTTGCTGACTACTGGTTCACCTTCAGCAAATGCCGTGCCATGGTCTGGTCAGCTGTGAACGCCTGCTTTATCAGCGTCTTGTAATATAGCGGGCGGTCATTATGTGCATAACAACCATAACAGGGTGGTTTAAATGAACCGAATGCCATAAAATAACCCAGTATAAAAATACCCGCTTAGATTATTATTGTTCTTGTCAGTGCTGCAGTTCAACAAAAATAATGAGTTTTTTACTTCAAATTGTTACAGTCCCAAAGAAACAGAAATGAATAATTTCAATGTTGCCCATTACTCGAAGTTGGGGAGAACATCGTGCTGAAGCAGCGCCATATATGCCTTTAGGTCATTGGATTTCCAGGAGCGCCAGGTCGCGTCTCTATCCGTATCTGCTGGATCAGATCACAGTCCTTGCAGGGTTGGTACTCTTGAATCAGTTTGCTGGCATATTGATCCCTGACCCGGCGCAACATTGGTATTTGTCGGTTTGGGTGAGCTCTGGTCTGTATGTTTTTCTGGTGATGCGCAGGGGCAACGGCTTATGGCCCGGCTTATTGTTAGGTGGTTTTCTCGGTGGCTGGTCTTTGGGTTACAGTCCATTCAACGCTTTTGGATTGGCAGCTGGAGAACTGCTTTCGGCATGGATCTCGGTGCGCCTGATGTATCGATGGACTGCTGACTGGAACTCGTTGAGGTATCGCAATGATTTGCTCTCATTTATGATTTTTCCTGGTGTGTTAAATGGCGTAATGGCCGGACTATGGGGGACCGTCTGGCAACAAACGTCCATATCGTGGACATCCTCTGCAATTCCTTTTGATATGCTCAGCAATGGTAGCGGCGTGAGCTTTGGTGTCTTGCTGGTGACCAGTAATTTGCTATCTTGGCAGAAAGGCCAGCGCTGGCGTGAACTTGTTTCTGGTGGGGCTTGGTTCTGGTTTTTTTCGGGCTTTGCTGTTGCTGCTACCACAATGCTTTTCTGGCATCGATATGCAGAATTTACAGGCATTGTCGGATTGGTGTTTTTACTGCTTTTGCCCATACTTTGGGCGCTGACACGATTTCCTGTCGATGCGGTTTCACGTTTGGTGCTGCTCTTGTTTTTGATTGCCATTGCCGGTACCGCCCGTGGCCTGGGGCCATTCAGTGCGACTATGCCTCTACACCCCATGGCTGTTTTACAAATTATGGGAATGGGCATGATCAGCGTTGTTCTGTTTGCATCTGCAATGATGGCTGAGTCTGCGCGCCACAGAGAGGCCCTGCGCCATGGGAATAGATGGTTAGAGCGTCGCGTCGAAGAACGCACCCTGGCTTTACGGCAGAGTCAGAAAGAATTGCTGGTGAGAGGACTGGTTATCGGTGCAGTAAGTGCCGTTAATCGATTATTTTCGGAGAACGTCGGCCAGGATGAAAATCTGATTTTTCAGGGCTTCTGTGAAATCCTGCAGAGACAACTGGAGTTGCCTCTGGTATGGATTGTCAAAGATGGCAACGCCTTGGATACGGCGGTGCTTTGTGCAGTAGCTGGCCCGCTTGCAAGCACCTTCCGGACTGTATTGGAACAGGCCCCAGACTTGGTCGACGAGGCGCGTGACAAGGTACGGCTTTGGAAAACCTGGGGGGATTTCAGTAAGAGCCACCAATTAGGCAATAGCATAACCCAGGACTTTACCTGGCCCGATGGTCGGCTTGGCCATATCACTTTGCAGCGCGCTCAGGGGGCAGGTTTCCCGGACCAGGTGACCGAAATATTGCGTCAGGTGGCTGCAGATCTGCAGGATTTTCTCCAGCGTCAGCATGATTATTTTTCTCTGCAGCGAACCCGCGCTTTACAGCAGGCGCTACTGCGGGCCGGTGAGGTGACCCTGGCGGCTGAAGATATGCAAGGGCTCTTGCAAAAGAGTTGTCAGCAGCTGATTGACAGCGGCATCTTTATTGCCACCTGGATTGCACGACCTGCCGCAGACGGCTGTATGGACGCCTTGGCCTACGCGGGCTGGAGTGCTTCTAATGCCCTGAAAAGACGTTGGCCGGTGTCTGCAGACTTGCCCGAGGGGCAAACGGTCGGGGCCCGGGCGTGGCGAGCGGATGCCCTAGTGGTTCAGCAGGATTACCTGGTGGATCCGCTCATTCAACCCTGGCGTGCTCAGGCTCTGGAATATGGTTGGCGTGCGGCTGCTGCCTTGCCTATTGAACATGGCGGAGAACGCTGGGCGATTCTGGCGGTTATTGGTGATCGGCCGCAAATGTTTTCAGATGACATTTGTGATGTCCTAAGCCAGGTAGCACGCTTGGTCGGCCATGGGCTGGACGAGCTGGTTCTGAAGCAAAAACTGGCCGAAGAAAAAATGCAAATTGAAGAAGCCCGACAAAAGCTGGAAAAAGTGGCTTTTTACGATCCACTGACGGGTCTTGCGAATCGGCGTCTGCTGGAAAGCCAATTGGAACAGGCGATGGCTCGCCAGCAGCGTCAGGATCATGTGCTGGCCGTTTGTATGTTGGATCTTGACCGCTTCAAGCCGATCAATGATGCGTTTGGGCACGAAGCGGGTGATCAGGTTCTGGTGAGCTTGGGACATCGTTTGGCGGAAGTTTTGCGAAAAAATGACATGGTTGGTCGCTTTGGTGGTGACGAATTCGTGATTTTGCTGGAGTCCGTGCAAAATCAGGACGACCTTTATCAGATATTGCGTAAAATTGAGCATGCGATGACCTCGCCCATTCAACTGGAGAATGGTCAGAGTGTCCGCGTCGGATTGAGCATTGGGGTGAGTGTCTACACGGGCGCAGAAAAAATGCTGAGCCCAGAAGAGTTGCTCCGCCAGGCGGACCGCGCCCTTTATGAAAGTAAAAACAATAAAAATGAACGAGATGCCTGCTGGATCCTGCACGAACCCAGTACTGCTCTGGAGCGTGCGCCACTCGCCCAGCGGCTCCTCGCGAGCGGGCAGCTTCTGGTGTTGTATCAGCCGGTTTGGGATACCCAGTCGAGCCGGGTTGCCGGTATGGAATCATTGGCCCGCTTGCAAGCGGAGGATGGTAGCATATTAACGCCCCGGGATTTTCTGCCCCAACTGCGGGGCAGCCATTTGTGTCATCTGACCCAACGTATGCTGGCCCAATCTCTGGAAGACCTGAACAGTCTTGGTGAGGCTGGGGATGGCTTATGGGTCTCTGTGAATATTGATCCGCAATCACTCACCAAGCCTTGTATTCGCCAAATCCGTCAGATTATTCTCAATAGTGGCCTTAATCCGGCCCGTATTATTCTCGAAATCCTTGAAGGGACAGATTTCCTTGAACGCAATTCCGCCCTGGAATTGTTGCGCCAGATTCGCGCATTAGGTGTCCGTCTGGCCCTGGATGATGTGGGCAGTGCCTACGCCTCCCTATTGCGTCTGAAAGAGTTGCCAGTAGACGAAATCAAGCTGGACCAAGGGTTCGTGCGCACTCTGGCGCAACGCCCGGATGATTTACATTTCGTGTTGGCAGTGCGCGATCTGGCCCAGGGATTAGAGGTGGATCTGGTAGTGGAAGGCGTCGAAAACGAAGCGATTCTTGATGCGATGATGACCCTCAATATTCCTCTGCTGCAAGGTAGGCATATTGCTCGTCCCATGTCCATCAGTCGGCTGCGTACCTGGTTGCGACGCAAGCAGCCGGTGCGCACGCATCCTTCGACCCTTCTGGGAATTTATGCGGCCCAAATGGCCAATCACAACCTTTTGACTAAAATGGCCTGCCAAAACCCACACTTGATGCACGCAGAAACCCTCAGCGATGACAAATCCTGTCCCATTCATGCTTATCTCCAAAGTCTGGAGCCAACAAATCAAGATTTGCTGATGCGCCAACATCAACTTTATCATCGCGAGTTGGGCAGCTTGCTCAGGCAATTGGCAGTGGATCGGGATCAGGCGGACTGGGTTGCCCTGAATCAGACTGAGGAAAGTTTTTTGCGCTTGCTCCGCGAAGCCTGGCAGAAGCAAAGCCATTAACCTGAAAACGGCAGTGGGCCTGGGGGCTTTTTGCGCCAACGTCCCTTGCCTGTTGTTCTAAGGTTCATCCTGCTGTCAGGAGAGAACTCACCCTTTGGGCTCAGACAGCTCTCCTGACGGGCGCAGGATTTCACCAAGAACAACAACGGCGCGGGCCAAAGTCGCGGCAAAGCCCCCAGGCCCACCGCCGTTTTCAGGATTAATGCTTGCGGGAAATTGAGGGCATGGCCTACTCTTCAAGTAAATGAATTGTGCAAAATCATCCTGCTTGCTTTGACCAAGGAGTCGCCTCATGTCTGCAGCCCCTCTGACCACTTCACCCGCATGGCAACATTTACAGGCGCACCGCAAGAGCTGGGAAGATGTCACTCTGCGTCAGCTTTTTCGGGAGGACCCCCATCGTGCCGGGCATTTTTCGGCAGAAGCCTGCGGGATTTATCTGGATTACTCCAAACATTTGCTGCGTCGGGAAACCCTGAATCTGCTTTTTGATCTTGCCCGCAGTCGTGATCTGGAAGCGCGCCGCGACGCCATGTTTGCCGGGGAAAAAATCAACCATACCGAGGGTAGGGCCGCATTTCATGCTGCTTTGCGGGCACCCCAGGGTACGGTTATGCGCACCGGGGGGGTGGACGTTGTCCCTGAAGTGCATCAGGTGCTGGAGCAAATGGCACGTTTTACCCGGGCCATTCATGAACAGTCCTGGCGGGGGGCCACTGGTCAGCCGATTCGTCAGATTGTGAACATTGGTATTGGCGGTTCTTACCTGGGTCCGGAAATGGCCTGGAAAGCCCTGCGTGCCTACCGGCATACCGATGTTCATCTACATTTTGTGGCTAATGTGGATGGCGCGACGCTCAGCGATGTGACGGCGCATCTGGATCCTGCAGAAACCCTGTTCATTATTTCATCCAAGACGTTTACCACGCTGGAAACCATGACCAATGCCCATGCCGCCCGGCACTGGATTACCGCTGCTTTGGGTGAAGACGCAGTATCCCGGCATTTTGTGGCGGTTTCTACCAATGCTGAAGCCGTCAAGGCCTTTGGTATGGATACTGAACATATGTTCGGTTTCTGGGACTGGGTGGGGGGCCGTTATTCCATGGATTCAGCGATTGGCTTGTCCACCATGCTCGGCGTTGGGGTGCAGCATTTTCAGGAAATGCTCGCCGGTTTTCATGCCATGGATATGCATTTCCAGAACGCGCCGCTGGAACAGAATCTGCCGGTGTTACTGGGCCTTATATCCATCTGGTACAACAATTTCTGGGGAGCGCAAACCCAGGCTATTTTACCCTATGCTTATGATCTGGCGCGTTTTCCGGCCTATTTACAGCAGTTACAAATGGAAAGTAATGGTAAAAGTGTCAATGAAGCCGGGCAACTGCTGTCCGTAGATAGTGGTCCCATTATCTGGGGCGAGCCGGGAACAGATGGGCAACATTCTTTTTATCAGCTGATTCATCAGGGTACGCGATTGATTCCCTGCGATTTCATAGGCTTTTGTCACCCCCTCAGTGCTTCAGCAGAACAGCATGAATTGTTGATGGCGAATCTGATTGCCCAGGCAGAGGCTTTGGCTTTTGGCAAAACGGCGGAGGAATTGCGGGCTGAGGATGTTTCCGAAGCGCAAGTTCCCTTCCGCACGTTTGCCGGAAACCGTCCGAGTAGCGTACTGCTTGTGGATGCCCTGAGCCCGCATAGTCTGGGTACACTGGTGGCTTTGTATGAACACAGCGTATTCACTCAGGGGATCATCTGGGGCATTGACTCGTTTGATCAGTGGGGTGTGGAATTGGGTAAGGTGCTGGCGCAGCGTATTGTTTCTGATATGCAGGGTCAAACCCGGCACCCCCATGATGGGTCCACATCGACCCTGCTGGAACGCTATTTGCGGCGACGTGGGCACTAGATTTTTCGGGATTGACCGGGTCTCATGCAACGGGGCGGGAACTTTTACCCGGCTATGGTTTTCCAATGAGGAATTATTAGCCGGATTGAAGAGCCGCCCAACAACATGAAACTGCCCATTGTTCTGGCCATTACGGCCGTATTTTGCTGGGGGAGCGTCGCCTGTGCGGCCGTTCCGCCTCTACCCCCCATGCCTACTTTGCCGCCGCCACCACCCATGCCGGCGCCACAATTGACCGGTATTCAGTCTGCCGTTTTGCTGGACATCAACAGCGATCAGATTCTGATGGCCGAAAATGATGAAAAGCCGGTTAATCCTTCGGGATTGGTCAAGCTGATGACCGCCTACCTGATGTATCAGGCGGAAAAGCAGGGTCTGGTGCAGCCAGGCGAAAATGTACATGTGTCCAATGACGCCTGGCATGCCCAGGGTTCCCGCATGTTTATTCAGCCGGGAATGCCAGTGACCATGACGCAGCTCACCCATGGACTCCTGATTGACGGCGGGAATGATGCCGCCATTGCCATTGCCGAGACGGTGGCTGGTAGCGTTGGCGGTTTTGTGGATTTGATGAACCATGACGCAGCGGCCATGGGATTGCAGCACACCCATTTCACCAATCCCGATGGTCTTCCACAGCCGGGACAAACCAGCACCGCGCTGGACCTTGCCCGTTTGTCAGCGCGTTTGATTCAAAGTTATCCGCAAGTGATGCAGGTTGCCGGCAAGGTTTCCTATACCTATAACCACATCACCCAATACAACTACAATCCGTTGGCTGGACAGGATGGCGTGAATGGCCTGGGAGTGGGTTTGGCGGGTAAAAACAGCTGGAATCTGGCGGTCAGCGCAACCCGGGATGGTCGTACATTGGTAGCCGTTGTTTTGGGTGCGCCCTCACGCAGTGCTGCAGGTAGTGATGCCAGCGCCTTGCTCCACTATGGCTGGAACGGCTGGCATAATGTATCTCTCTACAAGGCGGGGGCAACCGTTGCCAAAATGCATAACGGTGACTGGAGCCCGGCGTCGGTGCAGGGTGTGACGGCAGGGCCGGTCGTGGTTTCCGAACCCAAGCAGCAGAAAACCCAGTTGCAAACCCGCTTTGTACCAACTCCCAACCTGAAGGCCCCCCTCGCAGCGGGGGCTGGAATTGGTACCCTGCAAATTTCCTGGCACGGTCATGTCCTGAAAACGGTTCCTGTTCAAACCCGAAGTGCTGTGAAGCCAGCGGGCTGGTTTACCCGCCTGATTCACGAGGGTGAGTCATGGTTATGACTGGTAACAAGAGCACCTGCTTTATAGCCCTGCGGATCAGGGGCTGATTTTGGCTGCGCGTGGAATGTCTTCCCGGCGCCGCTGGGTTTTCTGGACGCTTGTCGTTCTCCTGCTGGTTGCCCTGAATATTGTGGTTGGGGTCGGGGTTTGGACCTGGCGGATATGGCAGGAATTGCCACCCGTCGTGCAACTCGAAAACTGGCATCCTCAGGAGCCGTTACGCATTTATGCGGATAATGACCACCTGCTGCAGGTGGTCGGTCCGCAACTGCGCTATGCCCTGCCCCTGAAGCAAATTCCCAAGACGCTGCAAGATGCTTTTATTTCCGCCGAAAATTCAAAATTCTATAGTCATAATCCGATTTATTATCCGGTCAGCTTTCCGGGCATTATCCGCGCAGCATTTGTGGATCTGGTGCATATGGCTCCCGTGCAGGGGGCCAGCACCATCACCGAACAGGTGGCCCGCAATTTTTATTTGACCCCCAAAAAAACCATTACCCGCAAGGTCGCGGAAATTCTGCTGGCTTATAAACTGGGCGCACGTCTGCATCGTCCGCAAATTCTGGATTTGTACCTCAACAAGATTTATCTGGGCGAGGGGGCGTACGGGGTACAGGCAGCGGCGGAAACTTACTACGGCAAAACCGTCAACCAACTGACTATTGGCGAAATGGCGACTTTGGCGGGTCTGCCAGCGGCACCTTCGGATTTTAATCCGATTGCCTCATCCGCTTCGGCAAAAACCCGTCGCGATTATGTATTGCGGCACATGGCGCATTACGGATACATCACCAAGGCGCAGGAAGAAGCGGCTCTGGCTGAACCTATCAAAGCCCATTATCACGCTCCGGCCAGCAACATTGCCCCCTATGCCACTGACTGGATTCGTAACTGGCTGGAAAAACATTTTGGGGCTGATTTTACCTACCGCAGTGGTCTGCGGGTTTACACCAGCATCAACCCCACCGACCAGCGCGCGGCTGATCGGGATATTGCCGTCGGTCTGGAAAACTACGGTATGGGTCTGGACAGCATGGATCCCAAGGCCTGGCATGGTCCCATAGCCCAGTTGTCGACGGCAGCCATGGAAGCCGCGCTACAGGGACAGCGGCCCAGCCAGTTGCCCCATCACGACCCGGCCAATTTGCATTGGGGGGTCGTGGTCAAATCCACTCCGGAAATGGCGACGGTTTCCTTCCAAGGCCGTCATTTGGTGCATCTGAGCTTGCGCGACGTCGCCTGGGCACGTTCCGCTCCCAAGGGTAATCCACCCACCGCCGTCAATCAGGTGCTGCAACCCGGTGATTTGATCTGGCTAAGACGCTATGTGGTTGCAGCCACCTCAGGAACGGGCAACCCGGTCTGGGGTACCAAGGTTTGGCACAATATTCCTCATGGTGGTTGGCAGTTGGCGCAGATTCCTCATGTGCAGGGTGCCCTGGTGTCGCTGGCCAGTCGCTCAGGGGCCATCCTGGCTTTATCGGGGGGCTTTAGCTATGAACTGAGCCATTTTGACCGGGCTCTTTATGCCTTCCGGCAGCCGGGATCGGGGTTCAAACCGTTTGTGTATTCTTCGGCCATGGACGCATCGACCTATTTGGCCAGCGGGCGCAAACATTATCTTACCCCTGTTTCCCTCATTGCCGACACGCCGCTGGTGATTCATCTCGGTAACGGACAGGTTTATGCGCCGACCAACTACAGTCGTACTTTTTCGAATATTCCCTTTCCAGTTTGGGAGGATCTGGCGGATTCCCATAATGTGCCGAGTGTTCGCCTGTTGATGCATGTCGGCATTCCCTACGCCAAGCGCTATGTGGAGCGTTTTGGTATTCCGGCAAAACAGATTCCCGCCTCACCCTCCATGGTATTGGGGTCCGGAGACTTTACCCCCCTGCAAATCGCGCGCGGCTACGCCGTGTTTTCCAGCGGGGGTTTTCTGCCCCATCCCTATTTGATTCGTAAAATTGTCACTGCGCACGGCACGACGGTTTCGCTGCTGGGTTGTCCTTTAGGCTATCGACCGCCATCCGGACAAACCGTGATTCCGCCGGGAGTGGCTTTTCTGATGACGCGAATGATGGAGAGGGTCATCCGGGTGGGGACCGGGGTCGCTGCGCAAATTCTCCATCGCCATGATCTTGCAGGTAAAACCGGCACAACCAATCACGAAGACAATGCCTGGTTCAATGGCTTTAATCCCAATATTACAACATCTGTCTGGGTGGGGTATGACAATAATCAATCCATGGGAACCTGGGCGGCGGGTGCTCGCCAGGCCTTGCCTATCTGGATTCGGTATATGCATACGGCGCTGGCGCAGTATCCGGATGTGGGTTTCTTCCAACCACCGGATGTGGTGACGGCACGTTATAACCCCAAAACAGGTGACCTTGCGCCGCAGGGCGATCCGGGGCATCAATATCCCATCGGCTATTTTTTATCCGGTTACCTGCCACCCAAGCCCAAACCCAAGGTCAGTGCGGAAACCCAAAGTTTTATTCACGCATTGATGCATATTTTCTAGGAGACGGAGAATGAAGCAGTGGTTGGCCCTGATAATTATCGCCCTGTGTTTCTGGGGAGCCTTTGAAGTCAGTCACCACTGGCTGGTGCAGCATCCCGATCATCCTGACCAGCGCACCTTAAAGGTCATTTCCCATTAGGTAAAGGTCGTTACGCAGAGGTGTTCTTAATATCGTAGCTACTCCTATTTGTGTTACATTTCTGGCCGTTCAGAAAATTTTTTGAGTCTGCAGATATTATCAAAGGAAGCCTTATGCGCCGTTTAGGAATTGCCATTTTATTACTGGTTGGAGCCAGTTCCATTTCTGCCCTGGCTGCCGATGCGCCCATGCAGCCGGGGCTCTGGGTGATGCATGTTTCCGGGACGACAAAAGTCTCTTCGCCGCCAGTCAGTACACCCATGGAACGCAGTATGCAGATTTGCGTGAAAGCCCATCAAAAACCGGAATCGGTTTTTCTGCCAGCAGGGAGTGATCGCTGTACCGGCAGCCATAAAGTGTTGCCCGATGGCAAAACCCAATGGACATTTCACTGTCAGGCACCGGGGGCCTCCATGACCCAGGTAGGTTGGTTTCAGACCAGCCCCCATCATCTGAACTCGCACTGGGTCATTACCGCTATTGTGCATAGCGAGGCTCATTACGAAACAGTGACTGATATGCAAATGCAGGGCACTTACCTCAGTGCGCACTGTGGAAAAGTCAAATAAGCGGTTGTTAAACAGAAGGCTGGCGCAGCAGATCCAGAAAAGCTCTGCTGCTGTGGCTGGCTTCCTTGCGATATAACACCGAAAGGCGATGATGAATATGCGGTTCCGTATTCAGGGTAATCACCCCCGGACGTTGTCCCCCACTGTCATTTAGTGCTGAAACAAAACTCACCCCCAAACCACAACGTACAGCATCACGAATCGCCGCGAGACCACTCAACTCATAACGAATTTCCGGATAAATTCCAGCCTCTTTCAGGGCTTGCAGAGCATGCTCGCGAATGCCTGAACCTTCTTCTCTCCATACCAGTGCTGTGGACGCCAACGCCTGTAAAGGCAATGGTTTTTGCGCCAACTGCAGCCAGTGCGGATTTTCTGGTGCCAGCAGGACAATAGTGGTTTCCCGGAGGGTTTCCTGAACCCACTCGGTCTGTGCAGGCGAGGCCAGATCATCCTCTACAAAAACCAGATCAGCCTGATCGCGCATGGCCCTGGCGGCGCGGCTGTTGGTGGCTACCAGGCGCAGGGACACCCCCGGATATTGCTGCTGGAACCGGGCAATAGCCTGCGGCAACAAGGTTTCCGCATTGCTGTGGCTGGCGAGAATAGATAGCGAACCACGCAGCATTTTTTCGGTGTCCTGACAGAGATTGCGGGCGTCTTCCAGGGCATTTTCGATTTGTTCGGCGATACGTAACAGCGCCATCCCCATGGCCGTAGGGGTGATACCGTGGCGATTCCGTTGATAGAGCGGTTCCCCGACAATTTCCTGGAGGTTTTTGAGGCGGTGAGAGACGGCGGGCTGGGTCATGAACAAGCTGTCTGCCGCTGCATGGAGATTGCCATGGCGTGCCGCCTGGGCCCAGACCAGCAACAAAACCGGATCAATACGCTGATGCAGCATGAGCAGGCTCCAGTGATTAAGAAATTACCTGTGTTTATTTAAACAATAAAAAATTAGCATTAGATGAATATCCTGTCCAGGTGCAAGCTGAATACAAATTCAATTGCATCGGGAAAATCGTCATGAAAATCCTTGCTGAAGTTCCGGGGAATGATCCCCGGCAAATCATCCGTCATTTCACCCCCAACTGGTTCGCCGCCAATATGGGTACGGGTATTCTGGCGCTGATGATTGCCGAGTTTCCCTATGGCGAATGGGGTCAGAAAATCTTTGCACAGGGTCTATGGACCATTAACGTGTTGTTTTTCGCACTGTTTGCCCTGCTGTTTCTGGGGCGAGCGGCGTTTTATCCGGCCAGCTTTCGCCGCCTTTTTCAACATCCGGTACAGTCTCTTTTTATTGGTGCCATTCCCATGGGCTTTGCCACCATCGTCAACGGCATGCTCATTATCTGGCCGGTCACCGCCTGGTCACTGCAAATCACTACCATCTTGTGGTGGATAGATGTGGCTCTGGCCGTGTTTTCGGTGTTGTTGGTGCCTTTTTTCATGTTTACCGCCCAGGAACACAGTGTTGAAAAAATGACCGCAGCCTGGTTGTTGCCCATCGTTCCCCCGGAAGTGACGGCGGCCAGTGGTGGGCTACTGGCGCAACATCTACAACCTTCTCTCGGTGTTTCCGTGGTTTATGTGAGTTATCTGCTCTGGGCCATATCAATACTGCTGGCCATGGGGATTCTGGCCATTCTGCTTTTGCGTCTGACCCTGCACAAGCTTCCCCATCAGGATATGGCGGTGTCTGCCTGGCTGCCTTTGGGACCTTTGGGAACCGGCGCCATGGCGATGATTACTCTGGGGCTGGCTGATCAGAAAATCTTTGCGGGAACCGCTCTTGCCGGCATGGGCAATTTTGGCTACATGGCCGGCCTGTTTGTCGCGTTGATTCTTTGGGGATTCGGGTTGTGGTGGCTGCTGATGGCGGTGTTTTTTACCCTGCGTTATCTGGGCGAAGGTCTGCCTTTTAATATGGGCTGGTGGGGTTTTACCTTTCCATTGGGCGTATTTAACGCCGCCACCTACCTGCTTGCACGGGAGACCCACTGGAGCGTTTTTTTACCCTTGGGAGCCTTGTTTACCGTCGCTTTGGCCGTTTTCTGGGTGATTGTGACCCAGCGCAGCTTTAAGGGCATGTGGAGTGGCCGTCTGTTTCGTGCGCCCTGCCTTTCTACGGAAACCGGATTACCGGAGTCGTGTGCTACCCAAAGTACGCGGCGTCTGACGGAAAATGACCTCGGTGAAATGAGGGATTAGAAATATCTGAAGTAATGGTTCAGATGCTTTATCGAAATAAAAGGAGATATCAATCATGAAATATCCAATGATCGCTGCTGCTGCAGGTGCTTTGCTCATGGGACCCCTATTGGCCCAGGCCGATACTTTACCCCATGCGGAGCATTACCAGACGATTCAACAGTTTTTGGGGGCCAGCAAGGTCACCGGGAATATCCGTTCATACTACTTCAATCAGCTTTATGGAGGTAACGCATTACCCGATAAATATGCCTATTCACTGGGCGGTATGTTGAAAGTGCAAACGGCGCCGCTCTATGGTCTCAGTGCCGGCGTGGCTTTTTATACGGCCAATAGTCTGGGTGCCAATGATCTGAATGCTCCCGGTTATACCCATCTGGATGCGCTGTTGATGGGGGAAAAAGACAGTCTGAATGTACTGGGACAAGCCTATTTGCAGTATCAGGATCACTGGCTGAAAGTGAAAGCCGGAGACCTGTTGCTGCATACCCCCTGGATGAATCCGTCGGATGCTTTCATGATCCCAAGCACCTTCCAGGCGGTCACCGTGCAGGTCAACCCCATTCACAATTTGCAACTGATCGGGATTCGCGAATTTCGCTTTAAAAACCGGATACAGGGGGATTACCATCGAGAGACCCTGCTGAATCAAAATCCCATTTATCCTGATATGTCGGATCATATGGATGGCACACTGGCTTTCGGCGCGAAGGCGCATTGGCAGGGCATGAAATCCAGCGCCTGGTTCTACAAGTTTTACGACCTGGCTAATCTGTTTTACGGGACCGTCCATTATGGATTATCCGGCTTGCCCTATGGCTTGAAGCCCTTCGCCGATTTTCAGTATGCGCGGGAATGGGCAGACGGCGCGCAATACGCGGGTCCCGTCAACGCGACCGTATTTGGTGGAATGCTCGGTCTACAAATACCTTTTGGGCAGGTTTTTGCGGCCTATGATGAGATTCCCAGTCGCAGTCCGTTTTCCATGGGCGGACGGACTTTGTATAACGGCGGATTTGTTTCCCCCTATACCCAGCAGTACAGCGCCGACCCACTGTACACCAGCATCATGGATTATGGGCTGGTCTCTTCTTCTGCGGCAGGACATGCCTGGAAGTTCGGTTTTTTAATCCATCCCATACGGCAATTGCGGATCAAGTATTCCTACAGCATGTATTGTACCCATCCCTACCTGCCGAAAGTGGACGCCAATTATCTGGATGTGACCTATACCCCGGGAGGATTCTGGAAGGGATTATCTCTGCGTAACCGTCTGGCTATAGAGCATAGCAACCCCTATGCGAACTATCAGGGAACCTTTATTGATGATCGTTTGATGTTGCAGTATGCCTTTTGAAGGGCTTTAAGCAAAGTAATGTGATATTGATTTGCGGTGTAAGGCGACCTCCTCCCCATCGTTTACGATGGGCGTTTGGCTCTGCCTCGGCAGGGCCATTTTTTAGAAAAACCACGCATCCGCCTCAGTGCGGAATCTCTTTTGGTCACTATGTTAAATCTACTATTAAGGGGTGATATCATGAAAAGAAGTTCTATAACTTTAGCCATTCTAACCGTTGTTTTTTGTGGTATTGCGCAGGCGGATATTACCACCAATACCGGTGTTCCCTTTCCTACCCCTTATCAAAAGCAGAATGACTGTGGGTATTGTCAGTCAGCCCAATCTTACTCGAAGGAACTGATGGCTGAGAAAAAATCGGTGACTCCAAAAAAAGGGAAACCAGATGTATCGTCTTCTTCAAAGAAAGTCACCATAGTAACAAAACCTCAACACAAATCCTCTTGATAAATAAAAATCCCCGCAGCAAGCTGCGGGGTATTTCCTCAGCCGCTATTTGCTAGATGTCGCTGCAAGCAGCGGAAAATCAAACCCAAAGAGATTCAATATCAAAGAGAGGGGGTTGCTAGTACTGTTTGACACAAGTACGCCGTTTTCTATTGCACACCTTTATAAATATCTACGACACTTACTTAGGAGGCATTCATTCAATTTGGATGTTAATTACCACACGGAGCGTCGAACGTCTTAAAACTCGAAGAGGGTGACGAAGTTTTCGTGGCAATCAAAGCCAGTGAAGTCAATATCGAAAAACCTTGAAGCGACTGTTTTAAGCGATCCACCGTACGGCGGAGCAGGGCGTGTCACTGTCCGATCACCCTGCAACCGCTGTTACGGATTCTCTGCAATGGCGAGTTTTTTATTCACATCTATTGCCTTAGCCATTCCTAAGCGGTGATTATACCGCCGTTAAAATTTATAGGTAAACATCACCCGATTATAAACGAAGGAGTGCTGGGGCGAGCCGGGGAATAATCCCTGCACGCCGCCATTGCCGACCTCCACCTGATCGCGTAAGCACAATCCTTTGAACAAGCCCTGCGGAAAATAGCTGACGTTGAAGTGGGTCCAGTTGCTATTGCCGGAAAAGTAGGTGCTAAACTGCGAATAGCCAGCGGTGAGTTGTACCTCTTTGGGCAAAACCCAGTAAGCGGCGCGGACTCGCCAACCATGTCCGGGTCCGACACCCACCAGACCCTGAATCATGCTGTCCACATACAGTGGGTCCGCCGTATAACCGACCGTGTAGGGGGAGATAATGGCTCCACCACCGAGGGCGTGAGCGTGTAATTCGGTAGCGTCATAGGCCCACCATAAGCTTCCGTGGGGAAAGCTGACGCCGGTTTTGATCCCCCAGTTGGTACTGTTGACGCCTTGCCCGGATTGACCGAGCAGTGTGGTTCCAGTGCTGGCAAAGGCTTCTCCGGCGCCCCATTCCCGGGTGAACTGGGCGTCCACAAAAGGCTTGAGGACGAAGGATGTCGGTAGGGCGTAGTGGCCGCTCCAGTAGAACATGTTGGCAAACTGATCAAGCTGATAAAACCAGGCGTCAGTTTTGGCTGTATGCCAGTGGTATCTGGCACCAAAGGCCAAAGCGTCATTGCTGGCTGCGGTATAGCTTTCGGGCAGGACATTAGGGCCACCATACAAATAATCCCCAAAACTGGGCCCGTAATAGTAAAGATTGTCGCGGGTAAACTGATCATTGGTACGATCTTTCCAGCGGAAAATCCGCAGGGCACTGAGGGTCAGTCCGCGAACGGGATGTGCCTCCAGGGTAACGCCCTGATAGGTGACGGGAATGACGCGGCCCCCAACCCGATTCAGCCAGGGCGTGTCAACCAGTTGATTGCCGACCTTGGCAGTGATCCAGTGATCCTGATATTCCAGATAGGCTTGTCCAAGCGCGTTGATGGAGGGACTGTCGCCCATCAGAGTTTTATCGACCCGGTCAGGATTGCTGGCGAGGGTACCCATGGCGTTGGCCGTATAAAAACTGACCCCTATCCGGAATCCCGATAAAAAGGGAGCGGTTAAAACATTGATCCGTCCCGCTAGAGAGTAAGCATAAGCGTTGGGCTTATCCGCTGTGCCGTACAGACGGCTGAAGTAATAAGAGCGAATTTGTCCGTCGATTTTGCTTTTTGCAAAAAACTGGCCCAGGGTGTCAGCCTGAGCATGGACGCCGCTCAGTATGCTGGCGGCAGTCATGGCAGTTACGAGCATTTTTTTCATGAAAGAACTCCAAATATAGCGATGGTTAAATGCGATAGGTTTTTTAATATATAGCGAATGGCGCTTAAGGGCGTTGAAAATAGTGACACGAACAGACAACCAATCCATGGGGAAAGTGTTGGTAATGCAGCAAGCCGGACATGCACCATGTCCGGCCCGCAGCAGAAAACGAACAGGTGCGGAAAAACCTTACTTCAGGACAGGGCCTTTCGGTTCACCGTATCCGGTTTCCTTGAACATGGCCTGACCCTGGGGGCTGGTCATGAAATGGATGAACGCCTTGCCCAGTTTAGGATCAGGTGCATCGGTAGGCACTGCCGCATAAAACACCAGCGGCTGGGTGTGGACGGTTTTGGGTTTGCCATCCACATTCAGGGTAAAATGAACCTTGCTGTACCAGTCCTTGGACAGGGCCGGATCGCTGAGATTGATTTGATCGGGCAGGGTAATGTAGGGCAGATGCAGGGATTTGACGGCGCTTAAGTAACCCGAAGAAGCCGCCATCTGACCACTTTTGAGGCGGGCGAGCAGAGAGGCCTCGGTGAAAATCTGCTGCTGGTTCTCGACGGAGCCAAGTATGTTTTTGACCAGATCCGGCTGATGGTAATACTTTTCTGCCAGCATGAAGGTGAAAATAATATTCTGCCCCTGCGGATCGGTTTTGGGGTCAGTACGGCCAAAACGCACGCCCGGCATTTGCAGTACCTTGTACCAGGGCATTTTACCCGCAGCCGCCTTTTCAAAATCCTTGGCATAGGGGCTGTTGGGACTATAGGCAATGCACATGGCGGTGCTGGCTACGGGATAGGCTTCCTTGACCAGACCGGCTTTCATGAGGACTTCAATGGGTCCGGGAGTGATGGAAACAAACACATCGGTGCGCAGTTTGTGTCCGGCAATGAGATGCGCCAGACCATAGGCCCCTTGTCCTTCTCCTTGATAGTTGACCTTTTGCGCTTTGGCAAAGGCTGGCCCCAGGTGCAAATCCATGACGGCTCCCATGGAGCCGGCATAGGCGACGCGAAAATCCTGGGCGCTGGCGATGGCCGGCAGGGTCATCAGGGTGGCGGTGGCGATGAGATGAACAGCGGTGTTGCGTGATTTCATTGTGGGTGTTCTCCTTTCGAATATATACGATCATATATAACGACACCCAAGACATCTGTCAAGCACCTCATCAAAAATGCCTCTGCCGCGCTGTCAGCTGCAGTCCGAGACCCCGAACGTGTTGATCAATCCGCAGCATTCCGAAGCGGCGCAGTGCGTGATTGCTGCCATCTACTATTGGCCTCTGAACCCGCGCCTGAAGCCGCAGGTGCTCAGTGCGGAGCCCAGGCCGGTTCATTACTTTGCCCGGCAATAGGCAAAAAATGCAGGCCTTTGCCGTTGATGGCTACTTCACCCAATACCTTCTGACCACCACGATGGGTGGCAAAAACAATCATGCGACCATCACTGGCAAAGCTGGGATGCTCGCAGTTGCCACCGTCGTAAAGCACCTGCACGCCACTGCCATCGGGCCGCATTTCCGCCAGGGAAAGCACGCCACGATAAGCATGCACATAGGCAATCCAGCGACCATCCGGGGCGTAAGAGGGCGAGACATTGTAGCCTCCGGAATAGCTCAGGCGCTGAATGTGGCTGCCGTTGGCCTGCATCTGATAAATCTGGGCGCTACCCTGACGGTTGGACACGAAAACCAGATGATGGCCACCGGGTGACCAACTGGGGCTGGTGTTGACGGTTCCGGTGCGGGTCAGTACCTGTTCATGACCCGTTTGCAGATTTTCACGCAGCAATTCGGTGCGGCCGCGCTCCCAGACCTTGGCAAACGCCAGATACTGACCATTGGGCGAAAAGGCCGGAGCGCTGAGCGCCGTGCCCTGATCGGGAACCTGATGACGCTGACCGTTGGCAAGATTCTGAAGGTAGATCACCGAGTGCCGATGCCGGTAGGTCACATAAGCCAGTTGTCGCCCCCGGGGGGACCATGCCGGAGAAATAATCGGAATTTTACCCCGTAAAATGCTGTGCGGATTCCAGCCATCCGACTGGGCAATGTCCAGGTCATAGTGGCTTCCCTGTTGATTCACATAGGTAATATGGCTGGCAAAAGGACCCGGTTCACCGGTGATCTGCTGATACAGCAGATCGGCAATTTCCTGGCCGACCATGTGGTAGCCTTCCGCGTCACTGACGTAGCGCCGCCCGGCCAGCATTTTTTGGGTAATCAGACTGACGGCGTCTGCATCTACCACATATCCGCTGCTGGTAGGATGAACTTTACCGACTACCATGGCTAATGCTCCGGTTTTTTCCCACTGGGTGACGTTGATAGCGGCAGCAGAATGCGGGTCGTCCGGATAAAGGGTGGGGTTGATGACCGAAAAATAGCCGCTGTGCTGCAAGTCATAGCGCACAATGCTGGCAATATCCGGCTGTCCAGCAGGTCCGGATCCAAAGGCCGGAACCGCGACGGGCGCCGAACTGCTGACGGCTTTGCTGATGTTGACGGTGAGGGCGCTGGCGCTTAACGGCAGGGCACTCAGAGCCATGAGCAGGGTGATGCGACGAATAGGCCATTGCATGGAAGGCTCCTGGTTTTTGCTATAAGGATTGTTTGACGCGGTTCCACAAGCTGCCAAAGGTGCCTGCGGGTTTGGCGGCATCGGCTGCAACCAGATCGGTTTTCCCCAGCACTTTGCCATTCAGGGACACGGTCATCTCACCAAGCTTCTGGCCTTTGGCAATACCTTTGCTGCCAATTTTCTGATAAGTCACCTGGGTTTTCAGGTCTTTTTCAGCGCCGGTGGGAATCATAACGTCCACGTTTCGGGCGACTGTCACGGGGAGTTTGTCGGGATCCAGACTGGTATCGCTGTAGGTGCCTACTACGGTTCCGGCCTTGGTTACGGTGTGATTCGTGGTGAAGCGATAACCATAATCCAGCAGCGCGACGACATCGTTGACCCCGCTGGACCAGTTGGGAGCACCCATGACTACGGCAATCAGACGGCGGCCATTGCGTACTGCCGTGGTATCCATGCAGTGCCCGGCAGCGTTGGTGTGTCCGGTTTTCAGGCCGTCAATGTCAGGATGTCCGAACAGGGCCGGATTCCAGCTGCGTTGCTTGATGTTGTTATAGCGATAATATTTGATTTTGGAAATGTGGATGACCTGGGGATATTTGGCAATCAGATCCCGGGAAATCATCGCAATATCCAGGGCGGAAAGATGCAGATCTGGGGTTGGGAGTCCATCCACGTCACCATAATGTGCACCGGGTAAGCCCAGTTTGGTCGCGGTGGCATTCATTTCGTCCACAAAACTGGCGCGACTGCCTGCCACAGCCTGGGCCAGTGCCACCGCCGCGTCGTTGCCCGAGTCAATAATCAATCCATGCATCAGTTGATCTACGGTAACGGGGAGGTTGGGCTGAATGAACATGCTCGACCCGCCCGTGTGCCAGGCTACCCGGCTGACATGAATGCGCTGATGCCAGTGCAGGGTTCCGTTGGCCAGCGCTCCGTAAGTCAGATAAGCCGTCATCAATTTGGTCAGACTGGCGGGGGGTAACTGCAGATTGGCGTCTTTTTCCGCAATAATCTGGCCCGTTTGGAAATCCATCAGCACATAGCTTTTGGCATCCGGTATGGGTGGCGGTGGGGGCATCAACAGGTTGCTGCCCGCAAAGGCTGTGCCACCCGTCATCAAGGTGGCGAGGGCAGCAAGCAAAATGAAACGGGATTTGTGCTGCAGGTACTTTTTGTAGCGCATGCGACTTCCTTATACGATGGTTAATTTTTAGTGTGCAGGGAGTGTGATCACCACATAGAGGCTTTGATGACCCTGGCGAATCAGCAAAGGAATCGGTGTGTGGGCCGGCAGTTTGTGGACAATTAGCTGCAGTTGACCCGGACTGTTCACTTTCTGCTGGTCAATTTGCTGAATGACCATACCATCGGTCAATCCCATTTGCGCGGCGGGGCCGGGATAAATGCTTTCAATTTCCACTCCGTGATGAATACCCAGGCGCTTTTGGGTTGCCTGACCGAGGGTGGTGACGCGCAGCCCGAGACGGCGGATGTCTGCCGTTTTTTCGGCTTCAACATGGCGCATTTTGGCGGGCATGGTGCCAATGGTGACCTGCAGGGTTTCCGGTTTGCCGTTATGCAAAATGCCCATGGGTACTGTAGTACCCGGCGGGGTATCGCCGACGAGGGGCGGCAGTTGTCCGACGCTATAAACGGCCTCATGGTTGTAGGTCACAATGACGTCACCCGGCTTCAGGCCCGCCTTGGCGGCCGCTTCATGGGGGCTGACCGAGGCAACCAGTGCCCCGACCGGTTCTTTCAGATGGAGTGCCTTGGCCATTTGCGGATTTACTTCCTGAACGTCTACTCCAAGCCAGCCAAAGCGAAGCTTTTTGTGCTCTTCGAAGGCGTGTACCGCGCGCATCGCCGTATTGATGGGAATGCTGAAGGAGAGACCCATGTAGCCACCATCGTTGGTATAGATCTGATCATTAATACCGACGACCTGGCCTTCCATGTTGAAAATAGGCCCACCCGAGTTGCCGGGATTGATGGGAACATCACTCTGAATGAAAGGAATATATTCATCATCATGGGGCAGCGGGCGATTCAAGGCGCTGACTACACCCTGGGTGACCGTATTGTAAAAGCCAAAAGGCATGCCAATCGCGAGTAACCACTGGCCTACTTTAAGATTGCGGGAATTGCCCAGTTCTACCGTGGGCAGGTTGTGAGCATCAATTTTCAGCAGTGCCGTATCATATCGTACCGATAGACCTACCACCTTGGCAGGATAAGCATGATGGTTGGTGAGTGTCACAATAATATGATGCATGCCCCGCACCACATGCCCTGCCGTCACAATATAGCCGTTGTGGGAAATGATGAATCCAGAACCCAGGGCCTCCATTTTTTCTTTCTGGGGCGGGTTGGCTCCGGAAAATCCCTGGAAAAACTGGTAGAAAGGCGAGTTTCTGGGAAACGGATCGGTAGTGTTTCCCGCCCCTCCCCGAACGATTTTGGTGTCGGAGTCATCAATTTTAACGATGGCATTCCCATACTTATTGACAATGGGGGTGAAGTCGGGAAGATCCACCAGTTTTTGCGGCATGCTGTCTGTTTTTGCCGGCGCAGCTTTGGCCATTGTGGCGGGTGAGCTCGTCTGACTATCCGCAGCAAAAGCCCA
>NZ_JABELD010000109.1 GCF_018853445.1 Acidithiobacillus concretivorus | reverse complement strand
GCCTCATTCAATCCGCCAAGGCCAAGGCTCGGGGTTACCGCACGCACAAGAACTTTATCAACATGGCCTACCTGATCCTGGGCAAGCTGGATCTCAGGCTACCCACTTGAAATGACGAGGAACCTATTTCAGGGCTTATACCAGCGGAACGCCTTTGCGAATCTCAATCAACGGCTCACCCACAAACGCATATTTCAGCCCCCATCACTACAGGGAAGCATTAGGTTATATTATATACGTGCAGAAATTCTCTCCATACTCGGTGATGCGTCTTTATGCAGGATATGGGGACCAGACTATAGACGGTGTTACCACGCCCATAACTGACTTTTACGGCACTATTACCGGCATTATTTCGACGCATTTACAGTTCAGTCTCACCGGTGGCTATTCTCAGGTAGCCAGTGCTTACGGCGGGGGGGCTGGTTATCATCGGAGTTATGTGGGAGCGAATCTAACGATACCGTTTTAAGCGCAATGCTGCTTAGTGAGTTATATTTCTGTGAGACTATATCCGCTTACCCATGATGCAGGCAGGGCTATGGCGGGTTCATGGTCATCGTGTCTGGCGCTTGCCGTCGAGATAAGCGGTTAGTGCCCGACAGGTTTTCTGGAAATTTTGCGGTAGTGCTGCCGTATTGTTCCGGATTTCAGCGCTGCTCATTGCATACGGTTTCAATGCCTCCGTCTGCAGCTGGGCGTCCTGCGCATCACATCTATCCACTTTCATCTGCATCGCTCCTGTCGATCTGTGTGTGTATAGCACTGCCTTTACTGATTGCTTCGCCAGACGCTTCTTCCATGACGAATAATTCCCAGTACCGGGTGCGCTGGCGTTTGTTGGCCTTGGACTGGTACAGGGCCTGGTCGGCATAGCGCAGCAGGGTCTCGAAATCACCGGCATAGTCGGAAGGATACAAACACAGCCCCATGCTCAGACGGACCCCGACCACGGCACCCGATTGCAGATGAATGGGTTCATTCACGGTGACCTCGATTTTGACCAGAATCAGTTCCAGCTCTTCGAAGTGGTTGAAGCCTTCAATCAGCAGCACAAATTCATCCCCGCCCAGACGCGCTACATAGTCGCTGCGGCGCAGGGCGGCGTGCAGGCGGCGGCCCACCACGCGCAACACATGGTCCCCCGCCTCGTGGCCGTAAAGATCATTGATGGGTTTGAAATGATCCAGGTCAATCATACAGATGGCCAGGGCGCCGTGGCCGCGCTGGACGCGGGGTAAGGTAACGGCCACCTGGTCCATGAGGGCACGCCGGTTACCCAAACCCGTCAGGCGGTCATGGCAGGCCTCGTATTCCAGTTGTTCGCGGACCAGCCATTCGGCGGTCACATCGCGCTGAATGCCCACATAATGGCTGATGGCTCCAGTACGCTGGTAAATAGGGATGATGCTTAAATGATTCCAGAACGTCTGCCCATCGCGACGGTAATTGAGCAGGCGACCGTTAAAAAACCCCTGACCGCAGAGGGCCTCGTCAATTTCGGTCAGAGTCCGGGGGTCAGTACGTGGGCCTTGCAGATGATGCAGCCCGAAGCGGCTGATTTCCGCCAGCGTATAACCCGTCATCCGGGAAAAGCTGGCATTCACATACAAAATGCGTCGATCGGCATCGGTCAGGACCACCCCCTCTTCCGCCGCTTGCAGGGCCGTACCCAGCAAAAGCTGGTGTTCGCGCTCTACCCGCTCGCGGAGAATGCCCACCCAGTCTTCCAGGGCTTCACTCACCCGGCGGGCGATGCCCTCCAGCACCACCTGACAGTCTTGCGGGAAACCCCGCTTGTCCCGGTCATACAGCACCAGCAGCGCCCAGGGCTGGTGGTCGCGATGAATGGGCAGCACCGCCATGGAACGCAACTGATAGGGACGAGCATTCTGCTGCCAGGCCTTGCGCAGCGGCCCCTCGGAGAAAGGTTCATTAAACAGCGGCCTTTGCGTCTGCCAGACCCGGAACAGCGGGCCATGGTCGGCGGGCAGACCGCTGCGTCTTTCGGCAAAGCTGTCGAGATAGGCGGTATCTCCGGCTTCCGCCAAGGTTTGCATGGAATTGTCCGGCTCTACCCGGCAAACCCAGGCCAGACTGACGGGCGTGCATTCCACCGCCAGCGTACACAGGGACTCCAGCAGGATGGATTCCTGATCGGTGTGTTCCATGACCTGCCCGACGGCCTTGCTGAAAGCCAGGTATTGTTGCAAGCGGGTATGGGCCGCAGAAAATGACGAAGCACCCGAAGGCAACCCCCCACCCAACCCCAGACGCACCCAAACCCGGCGCCAGTGGCCGTTTTTAGCGGACGGATCAGGGGTATCACCGGACATGAGCGGAAGACCGTAACGCAGCAGATGGGCAGCCAGCGACCTCCCCCCGGCCACTTCGGGAGGTTTTGCAAGCTGCCGCAGTCCGCGACGTTCAGGCCATTTTGAGGACCGGCATGGCGGAAATCCGCTGATTGGCGGGTTTTTGCTGGCGCTGCAGGGCATACAGCGCCTGCAACTCACTGCGCACCACGTTCAGTTCCATGTCGATGGTCGCGGTGGCCGCACCGCGCTGTTCGCGACGACTGAGCAGGCGATGGCGCAATTGCTGGAGCTCATTGATACGCTGTTGCGGATGATCGGCGTTCATGGTCGTTCTCCTGTGTTTACGGGGTGATAACATAAGTGCTGGCGGCATTGGGACCGAGGTTAAAACCCGCCTGCGATAAAGCGCGGCCCACTGCCGCCGTGGTGTTACTGTCTTTGCAGACACCGGTTCCGGTGCCCACATTTAAGGTGACCTTTTGGGTGCTCGCCGTAATCACCGCCGGATCAATGCCGATCTGACTGCAATGGGTCGTGCCGCCCTGGCTGGTATAAGCCGGTACGGCGTGATCCAACGGCGCGGTGACGGTACTCGACAACACCGCAAAAACGTTAATTGATGTTTTGTTTGTCTGTGCATTAATAATATCCAGCCTTGCTACAGATGCTGCAGAACGAAAATTAGCTACGACCACTTCCGCTTGGGTAAAGCGCAAATACTGGAAATATAAAGGTAATGAAATGGTTGCCAGAATAGCGATAATGGCAATAGTTATCATCATTTCTATAAGCGTAAATCCATTTTGATGATTGCGATATCTTTTTTTTAAGCACATCTTAATATGCCAATTTTGTTATTATTTAAATTGATAAAATATTTATAAGTAAAATGGCATGGCATTACGCCATGCCGAATTATAATCACTTACGCAGAAGGCGTAGCCGGTACAATACTCCCATTTAGGGTGATATTTACAGCAGCACCGGTTTGTGCGGCTACAGATTGTGTGCCGGCAGTAGTATTACCAGCTACAGCTGGTGCCGCACCGGCTGTTATTGCATAAGAGTTTAACTGCTGCTTAATTTTATCTTGCAGACTGTTAGAACATGCTGTGTAGTTTAGATTGAAGTAGCTTGCATCTCCGGGTGCAATAGCTACAGTAGCAGATGCTGTGCCTGAAGTAGGACCATTGGAACCGGCTGCTGCTTGTGCTGCTGCTGCCGTGATATATGCACAACTTTGAATGCTACCTGCCGCACCCGCGCCAGGTAGTGTAATGGTGGTCGTTTGACCTGCATTAGCTGCGGCCTCAGCCGCAACGCCTTGACTGACTACCTGATGAAAATCCTGAGCAATAGTTGTGGCCTTTGCCGATTCAATGTACTGCTCATACTGCGGAATGGCGATGGCCGCCAGAATACCGATGATGGCGATGACGATCATCAGTTCGATGAGGGTGAAACCCGCTTCGGCGCTGGCCTGCGCCTTTTTGACTAACATACTCATGAGGATGCTCCTTGTGTGGTAAGAAGTTCGGCAACGCCAAAGGGTGCTGCGCTGGTTCTCATAAAGCAGAAAGCGTGCCATCATCAGAATCGCTGTGCTTTGACAGCAGTGTGCCATTCACATACTCATGTTTTTATGGGAAAATTATCGTAAACTCAATGGAACTCTGCGAACCGCAACAAAGTCATCAAGCCGAACCTTGCCGTGTTTTTCATCCAAATCCGATGAAATCCTGTGCGGACTTCATCGAAAAGCGATGAAAGTTTTTTACTTTTCCATTAAAATCGATGAAACAAACCTTGCAGAAAGGAAGTGTTATGGAGGCCTTTTGTCCGCCCACTGCTTTCATCAGCCCGCAAATGGCCGCCTTGCTCACCGGCAAAACGGTGCGGACCATTCATAACTGGCTGGATTCGGGCGTTATTGCCGGGCAGCAGTTGCCCAGTTCACAAGTGCCCAGCGGGGTGCTGCGGCAGGTGGACCTGAGCAGCCTGGCCGCCAAGGACCAACACTGCCTGCTGCAAGACTTTGTGGATGCCGTGCAACAGGCCGACCATGGCGACGCCGGGGCGCTCAACCAGGTGGGTATTTATTTTTACTGGTCTGACGACCATGCCATTGCCAGCAGTTTTTTTGAGGCTGCCGCCAAAAAAGGCCATGCCGATGCCATGGATTTTTTGTCGGCCTGTTATTTCAACGGCCGGGGTGTGGACAAAAATCAGGGCCTTGGCCTGCGCTGGCTGGGCAGTGCCGCCGCGCTGGGGCATAGTCTGGCTCAGGGCAAATTGCGCACGCTGGGGTTTGAGGTGTAGCGCTGTATTTGTTGATAGCAACAAATTACTATATAGCAAATCCGTGCTATAGTTTGCTATGTGGACATCTAGGCTAGGCGCTGATTGCTGTGCTGACCCAGATTGCGGAGTCGGCCAAGGTTTACGGCACAGCACATCGTGCCAACATGGATCACTATCTGGGTATCCCCACCGGGACGACCAAGATATCCACAGTGCAGCAATCCATCAGGCGGCTCATGGGGCGGGGTGTCATTGCCAATTCCGGAGAATCGGGCTTATACAGCATAGAGGACCCGACTTTTCTTGCCTGGATTCGCAAAAACGAAAAGATATAGGGGCCGCCCATTTGTTCTATGGCCGCAAATAGGTGTTCTACCCACGCCCGCGCCTTGGCGATGTTGTGGTTTCGCCGTTGCGGGCATTAAGCCGCAACTACCGTTTGCCGCTGATCCTCGATAATAATGCCTGCACCAAGCGCCGCGATGACGCCATCACAATTTTTTTAACTGCCACTTCGGTCTTGTCAGTAATTGGGATTGCGATGGAGATGGGCAACGGCAACTACCAATATCTCATGATCGTTGTGCGTGTAAATCAACCCATATGGAAATCGGCGCATTAAACAGCGATGCCACTGACCACTTAATTTCTGCCATGCGTTTGGATACCGCTCTATACGATTGATGGCTTCTGTCACCTCTGCCAGAAATGCGTCGGCTACCCCAGCACCGGCTTCGTCATAGAAACGCCAAGCTTCGGTCAATTCTTCATCGGCTACGTCAAGAAAGCGTAATTTCATTCTCGTCTGAACTGGCCTAGTACCGATTCAACATCCTTGGTGCCCATTTCACCACGTCGATAAGCGGCTAGCCGCTTATTTGCCTCCTCAGCCCATAACTGGTCAAACTCCAGACTCGGTTCGTCCAGGCTGATCAAGAGGCTATCTACGATTTTCAAGCGGTCCCTGGCTGAAAGGCCCACAGCTTGTTCAATGATGGTTTGCGTGAGTGTCATCTAATCTCTCCCTTGAAATCAGCGCTTGCACAAAGAGGCAGTTTTCATCATAGCCGAAAGTCCTAACTCGACAAAATGAAAGGACGCCTATCACTTGGTAGAGTGAAATCACATGCAAATGACCGATATTAGGTGCTGATTGACATACGATAAAATGCATAAATTGATATTATCTTTTTTATCGTATATGCTTTTTTTATTCGGTATATCGTATGTGCAGAGGCGTTTTTCATGATCGTGACCATCAGGAACAGCAGAGAGCTCGGGGAAGCCATTCGGGCCGAACGCCTGAAAAGAAAACTGCGTCAGGTCGATCTGGCGAGCATGGCTTCGGTAAGGCAGGCCCTTATCTCCAATCTTGAAAACGGGGCCAATAGCGCACGCGCAGACACTTTTCTCAAGGTCCTGGCCGCGCTTGACATGGACTTGGCGCTGGTGCCGCGCCGCAAGGCCGAATTCAATCCGACGGAGTATTAAGGATGGGGCGCAGGCGCAAAGCGCGGGCCGTGCAGGTCTATGTCGGCTCCACCAAGGTCGGGGTATACGCCCGCACTCCCGACGGCTCCACCCTGTTTCGGTATGACCCAGCCTGGTTGGCTTCCAAACGCGCTTTTCCGATCTCCCTCTCGATGCCACTATCCGACCGGCCCTGGCGCGGGATGACGGTCAGTAGCTTTTTTGACGGCCTGCTGCCTGACGATTCCACAGTCCGGGACAAGATTGCATCGCGCGAACATGCTGAGAGTGCCGGGACATTCGACTTGCTCGCCGCCATTGGGCGAGATTGCGTCGGCGCTTTGCGTTTCATTCCCGAAGAGATGGATTCCGGTGATTCGACCAAGATGATCTACAGGCCGGTCTCGGACGAGGAAATCGCGGCGCGGCTCGAAGCACTCGGGACATCACCACTCGGCATGAATGTTGAGGAAGACGACTTCCGCATCTCGATTGCCGGGGTGCAGGAGAAAACCGCCTTCCTGAATATCGATGGAAAGTGGAATCTCCCCCTTGGCCCGACACCGACCTCGCACATCTTCAAGCCAGCCCTCATGAAAGGCCCGAACAGTGCGGACTTTTCCGATACGTCGTGGAATGAGTGGCTGTGCCTGGAGCTCTGCCGTGCCTTGGGTCTGGAAGCGGCGAATGCGAAAGTATTGCTGTTTGGCGGAAAGCCGGTGTTAGTGGTCGAGCGTTTTGACAGGCTTTGGAAAGACGGGGTCCTGTATCGGTTGCCGCAGGAGGATACTTGTCAGGCGCTGGGCGTATCCCCGACGCGCAAATATCAGGCTGACGGCGGACCGGGTATTGAGGACATTCTCGCGTTTCTCAACGGGGCAGTTGCGCCTCGGGAAGACCGCCTGCGCTTTATGACGGCGCAGATAGTATTTTGGCTTCTGGCGGCCATCGATGGGCACGCCAAGAATTTCTCCGTCTTTCTCACGCCGGGTGGCTACAAGCTCACTCCGCTCTATGACGTGATGTCGGCTTCACCCTATCCGCAACTCTCGCCACACAAGATCAAACTGACCATGGCGGTTGGCAAGAATCGCCATTACCGCATCATGGACATCCAATCGAGGCATTTCTACCAGACTGGTCAGGCGGCGGGCCTGGGCAAGCAGGATATGGACGGCATTTTTTCCGGCCTGCTTGCCCGGATCGAGGCGGCTCTTGCCGAAGTCGAGGCGCTTGCCGCCAAGGCGGGTGCGCCTGAAGCGACTTTCGTCCCGATCCTTGAGGGTGTTGAGAAACGTGCATCCCTCTTGTTGACATCCTCCTCGCCCTGAAGGACGAGGATTCCTTCCTGCCAGCAGCGGCCCTACTTCAGCCGCTTTGATTGACCCATTCCCTTTGGTTTGGGCCAACTTCACGGCTTACGCCGCGAAACAGGCTACCCCGGCGTGCCCCGCCGTTGACTGCAATCCTCTTGCGAGGATGTTTCGTGCCGCGTTCACGTCGGCATGCGCTTCATGCCCACAGTGCAGGCAATGGAACTCGGCTTGTGTTTTTCGATTTCCGGCGTCCACCACACCGCAAACCGGACAGATTTGCGAAGTATAGGCCGGGTCCACCAAGAGCAGCATGCCACCGGCCCACTGGAGTTTGTAGCCTAGCATCTGTTTGAGCATGCCCCATCCCTGATCGAGGATGGATTTGTTTAATCCTGATTTCTGCCGAACGTTGCGTCCGGGTTGCTCGACAGTGCCCCTTGCGGAGCCGGTCATGTTCCGTACTTTCAGATCTTCCAGCACCACGACCGCGTGGTTTTTGCTGATGGCGGTGCTGACCTGATGCAGTACGGTCTTGCGAATCTCCGCGATGCGCTGATGCAAGCGCGTGATTTTGGCCTTCTGTTGCTTCCAGTTGGCCGAGAACTTCACTTTGTGCGCGAGCTTTCTTTGCTCCCGCGCCAGCCTATTTTGCAGATCCCGATAAGCCGTAACCGGCAGGAACATGGTGCCATCGGACAACGTGAGCAGGTTCGCCACGCCCCGGTCACCGCCGACCGCTGTAGTGGACGGATGTACGGGGTCCGGGATTTCCTTTTCGGTCTGTATGGCGACAGTCCAGTGACCACCCGACCGGCTGACGGTAACATTGCGGATTTCGCCGCCGATGATGCAGGACTTGCGGAACTTCACCCAGCCAATACGCGGCAGGAAGATTTTGGGGAGCAATCTGCGTCCATCCGCATCCTGTGGTTTCAGGTCGATTTTGATCTGCTCCGGATCGGGATAGCGCATGCTGTCGTGCAAGCCCTTTTTCTTGAACACCGGAAACCGCTTGGGATTCTTTTTGTCGAAAGCGTCCTTGAACGCCCGGTCCAGAAACTTCAGCGCCCATTGCTGGGGGTGGACGGGGGATTCGGACAGAAAGCCGAAAGATTCCCCGTTCCGCCAGGTGGTCAGGCACTTGGCCAGGTCCACGTAAGACAAGATGCCGCAACCGTGCTCCAGATAGCTTTTCTGGATCGCTAAAGCGCGATTCCAGACGAAACGCACGCAGCCGACCGCGCGGGACAGGAGATGTTCCTGCTCCGGAGTGGTTTCGAGACGGTAGCGCACGGCTTTGCGAAGCATCATGCGTTTATTGTATGCTTGGCCGATGACTGATGCAACTGAAATAAGACACGGCAGGCATTGCGTTTTTAACCTGCATGTTCACTTGGTCTTTGTAACCAAATATCGCCGTGGCGTATTCACTGGCGAGGTGCTGGCCGATCTGCGCGGCATCTTCGCCGCCGTCTGCCAGGATTTCAGCGCGGAGCTGGTGGAGTTCGACGGGGAGGATGACCATGTGCATCTGCTGGTAAATTATCCGCCAACGGTGTCCGTTTCGGCACTGGTGAACAGCCTCAAGGGGGTTTCCAGTCGTCTGATCCGCAAAAAGAACTACCCCAGCGTCAGCAAGAAATTGTGGGGCGGGGCGCTCTGGTCCCCCTCGTACTTTGCCGGTAGTTGCGGCGGTGCGCCCATATCCATTATTCGCCAGTACATCGAGCAGCAACAAACACCGGATTAGCGTCTCACCTTGCAAGGGCGGGAGCGGCGGCATTGAGCCACCTCCCCGCCGCGCTCTTGACCTCC
>NZ_JABELD010000108.1 GCF_018853445.1 Acidithiobacillus concretivorus | reverse complement strand
CGGTGTACCAGATTGAGGATCACCGTGACTGTAACGGTTCTCTGCTCCAGGGCCATGGCGCAGGCAGTCTCCAGTATGTCCATGCCATGGTCTCTGGCCGCCAGTAAGACTTCTACAAAAGCCTTATCTCCACCGGCTTTAGCCTGGAGATGCTCCTGCACCAAGGTGATGGCACGCGGCAGCTTCTGGAAGGGTAAACCATTACGTAAAGCCCCCGGTTTACGCTCCAGAACCCGCAGGTAGTGCTGCGGGTCCGTAATGGTCTTGTCTCGCCCCATGCGCCGTGCATGGGTGGCAATCACCGCACTTTCCATCAATACCACGATACGATCCACATAGCGCCGTGCCCGCACCCATTGTCCTGCCCATTCTGCGGGTACGCTGTAGTGATTACGGTCCACCGATATCAGGCAGGTCGATTTGACCCGCACCCGGTCCTCCACATAGCCATCGAAGGTGGCTTGAAAGGGGCGCAACAGCACTTTCTCTTCCTGGAAGACCTCCCAGATCGTCCGTGTCTTCTGCTCGGGGTGTGCATGATTCTGTGCCCGCTCCTGACAGCGTTCCCAGAGCCAGGTGTTCAGCTGATCCAGTGTTTCAAAGCGCGGAAGCGGGGTAAAAAACCATTC
>NZ_JABELD010000107.1 GCF_018853445.1 Acidithiobacillus concretivorus | reverse complement strand
CCAGATCGTCCGTGTCTTCTGCTCGGGGTGTGCATGATTCTGTGCCCGCTCCTGACAGCGTTCCCAGAGCCAGGTGTTCAGCTGATCCAGTGTTTCAAAGCGCGGAAGCGGGGTAAAAAACCATTCACGGATATTCCCGACCTGATTCTCGACCTGTCCCTTCTCCCATCCAGCTGCTACCGTGCAGGCGGTGGGTCGAATCAGATAATGGTTCATAAGGGCCAGGAAACGCCGATTAAAATCCCGTTCCTGACCTTTGAGGGGACGATGATATACCACGTCCACGATGGTCTTGGGGTTATCGTAAATACCCCGCTCAGGGACCCCTTCAAAGGCTAGAAAAGCTTCCTGATGGGCGGCGAAGACCATCTCCTGGGTTTCTCT
>NZ_JABELD010000106.1 GCF_018853445.1 Acidithiobacillus concretivorus | reverse complement strand
CCTGTAAAAATTTCATGTAAATCACAAAAGCCAGCATCAGGAAGGTGATTGGAAAAATAAAAACCACCAGCGGTGCCAAAAGCTTGACTGGTGCTTCAAGAGCCAATTTTTCCGCCCGCAAAAAACGCTCTTCCCGTCGCTGTTCCGCTTGAGCACGCAATACTGGCCCCAGATCTCCACCACGCTCCTCTGATTGAACTAACGCACTGACCAGACTGCGTACCTCCGTCAACGACACACGCTCTCCAAAGCGTCGAAACACGTCCATTTTTGCCGTACCGGATCGCAACTCTCGAATCGTGATCGCGAACTCGTTGCGCAATGGTCCTGCGGGGCCCTTATCAACAGCCACCTGCATCGCACTGGTTAAATTAAGCCCTCCCTCGATCATCAAGGTGATGAAATCCAGGTAAACCGGTAACTCTTTTAAAATAAGACGTCCACGCCGCTTGGCCTGTTCAACCAACCAGATGTCAGGATAAAAGCTCGCAAACAACATAGTCAAAAATAACAGCCAAATATTGAACAACCCTGAAACCCGATATAACAACACGCAAAAAATCAAGGGTACTGTCGCACTCAGAACCTTCAGTGCAATAAACTCTCTGGCACTCAGCAAGTAGTGCATACCCGCTCTTTGTAACCGTTGATGTACCGGTAACAGTAAACGATCGGGAATGAAAATAACCAATGTTGAACGAACAAATTGAACTATGGGCCAAAGCAGCCTCAACCCTTTGGGTAAAGGATCCATGTAATCCCTGGGCGAGGGCTCCATCTGGCGTGCCAGATAACCCAATCCATAAATTGCAAAAGCAATAGATAATCCTATCAGCACGGCAAGTAACCATATTGTTAGCTTTGTCATACTTCAATGCTCACAATTTTCCGTATCCAAAAATAACCCAAAAACTCACAAAGAATGGCAACGGCCAATACTGCCCATCCTTGGGTCGTACTAAATAATGCACCCATAGCTTGCGGCTCGATTTGCAAGAGGGCCAAAACAATCAAAGCAGGAAGCGCCGTCATGACGATTCCCTGAAGACGGCCCTGCGCAGTCAATGCTTTTATTTTCTGTTCCATCATCAGTCGCTTGCGAATAGTTTCTCCCAGTCGAGCCACCGTATCGGCAAGGCTGCCTCCGACTTCCCGACTAATTCGCAATGCGGAAGCGACCAGTTGTACATCCGGGCTAGGTATGCGTTCAGCCAAATGGTCAATTGCATCTTCAAAAGCAGCTCCAAGACGTTGTTCTCGCACCACCAAGCCCAGCTCCTGACTGATGGGCGGACTGAGATCACGAGATAGCCCCTCCATAGCCTGTTGCAAATTAGCACCGGAACGCAGTCCACTGGCCAACATCATCAATGCATCTGGCAACTGCGCATGCAGTCGGTCCAAGCGTCGCTTCTGCAGCCAACGCATAATCAGGCGCGGCAGAAGCAGGATTAAAAAGGCAGCCCCGGCAGCGACCACAACTGACCCCGACGCCCACCACGTCAGAATAGGCAGAACAACCAGCAACATCAGATTCAATTTCCAGAGCAACACGGGGTCCGCAAAAATGAAAAGACTTTTCAACCCCATTTGACTGTCGCGCGCGAAGCGGTTCTGTCCTCTATACAGAAGCTGACGGGCAGCAAATGATAGCAGCAGAGTCAGGCCCAGAACGGCCATAAAGACCAGAAAAGCAAATGCTTCATGTTGCAACACGTCTCTCCCACTCAAAAAAGCAGCTCAGACAAAACGCAAAACAATACACATTATAATCAGCATTACATTTTCAGCCATAACCTACCGCTGCTTAACAGGATCATTTAATCATAATATAAAAATTCTAAAAAGATGTTCAATAATCATAACAAATATATTATAACTAATTGTTTTTTATTTATATATTAACTGATAAACAAAAATTTTAAAATCATGAAAGCGGTCGTTATCCATTTTATATATGCTATTGACATCATGAAAAATAACAGTATTATTTTCTGAAAATATTATAGATGTATCAACTTCCATAATGGAGGGAGCGAACGATGTGGTTAAAACTATTGGCCCAGACAAAACTTCAGGGCACAGACGCAACACTTTTGAACAACAATTTGCAGCTATCCCCAACACAGATGGCCCAATATTGGCGTGATCTAGGCTGGCTGCGCCAGATAAAAACCTATCGTATTCATCGACAAAGCAAAAGCTGGCAAACACATTGCTGGTGGCGCTACCCTGCCGGACGCTGGCCTAGCCCACCTCGGGAACTGATCGTTCGGGCTCAAAGAGAAGCCACGGGGAACATTTCATTTCCGCATACGGTCATGACATCGCTGGAAATCGCGTCAAGCTTCATCTGCAATGACACTCCCATGCAGATCATACTGTTTCATCTCGACACCCAAAGAATACTAACTTCTGCAGAAATGCAAAGAATTCAAGCAGGTCTAACCCTCCTGCACAGCAGATTAGAAATAGAATACCCTTTTCATCCTGAACTAAGCCCAGCAGATTTACGTATTGCACAATTACTGGTTAACGGTATTGGTCAAAGCCAAATTGCACTGCAACTTGGACAGAGTGAAAGCACCATACGCTCCCGGATAGCCGCACTATGTCGCCGTCATGGGGTACCAAACAGGCGCATGCTCCTCGTGCGCCTTCTAAGGACCATTGGCAGTAAAAAACAAATCGCCACGTCGTCTTTCGGGGCCACTTCTGACCGGAGTGAACAGCATGCGTAACACTTTTAATATTTTCTTTTTTCTGACGATATCTTTAGCAGGATCAACATCTACCCTTGCAGAAAGTGGTCAAGATCTCCCCTTTCTGGCGCGATACCCAGGAAGTGTAGTGGATAATTATCGCAGCGCTCATTACGATGAAATAACAATTCCTCTGGGACCATTAGGTAAAAATGCTCTGACCCGTTCTGAAACACTGGAGGGCCAAATCACCTATATCAAATATCAGGTTCCCAGAGATCGCTCGCCACTGGAAGTGATTCGCAACTATCAACAAGCTTTGCAGCATGCAGGGTTCCACATTTTATGGCAGTGCGCCAATCACAATTGCAGAACCAATGGAGATGCAGCCATCAATACATCTCTCTGGCGAAACGCGCCGACAGGCTATACAGGAGGCGTTGAAAATTTTCTTTTTGATGACGGGCGCATGTTAACAGCAGAACATCGAGCTGCTAATGGAGTACGTACTTTAATTTTCATCAACGACAACACCCTGTTCGGTCACTCCCAGGATGCTTCAGTATATGCAGTACAGACGCAGCCTATGCAAAACGGGATGGTGTCCAGTTCGTCCGACCCTCTGACTAGCGAAAACATGCTCTACGCACTGAATAATAAAGGGCAATTTTCTTTGCATTTACCTTTTGACTTCAATCGCTCAAACCTCAGAACAGATGCCCAACCCTCCTTGAAGACATTGAGTGATCTGCTAAAGAAGCATCCACAGTTACATGTGCGAATTGAGGGACACACAGATCAGCTAGGTGCAGAAAGCTACAATCAAAAGTTGTCCGTCACTCGGGCTGTAGCTGTTAAAAACGCCTTAATAGCCGAAGGCATTGATCCCCGGCGCCTAGAAACAACAGGCTACGGATCAAGCAGACCCTTGGTTAGCAACGATACTGAGGCAAATAGAGCCATCAACAGACGCGTAGAAATTATTAAATTGGCGTAACCGTAACTTTTTTATCGCACCGGGTAGAATCCTTTCGCAGGTCGGGAATCCTTATCTCGTTCGCAGCAATCAGCCACACCCAGAGAAATGAGCTTGCGAATCGGCTCGCAAGTCGAACTCGTGCTATTACACCAGGTCCTCTGAGTAATTACTGGAAAATTTAGCTTCACTTAAACCAAATTATCTAACACACCATGAAATCTCTTCCATATACCTCGTCCACTACTAAGTGGTAAAATCTGCGAGCACATGGTTGGCCAAAGTTACAACTGCGTCAAGCAAAATCCTGGTGCACGCTTGTGACAAGCGTGAGCGTCTACCTGCAACATATCACCCTATAAATTAACATTAAAATCGCCACATTGAAATTATGTAATAACATTTTAGTCATAAATTTAACACAAAATAACAAAAAATTAACGATAAAATAATATCTATACAACAAACATCAATCTTTATCAAAAAAAAAAAAA
>NZ_JABELD010000105.1 GCF_018853445.1 Acidithiobacillus concretivorus | reverse complement strand
CTGGTGCGGGTCCTTGAAAGCCCATGTGGTTGAGCCCGGGCAACCGCATCTGGTTAGCGACAACACCCGTAGATATGCGTTTGGGTTTTGATGGTCTGGCGGCCAAGGTTCAGGGGGTGCTGGCTGCCGATCCTTTTTGCGGTCATGCTTTTGTCTTTCGCAACCGCCGGGGAGATCGCCTGAAATTGTTGCTGTGGGATGGCCTCGGTTTCTGGCTGTTGTATCGCCGCCTGGATCAGGGGCGACTGCATTG
>NZ_JABELD010000104.1 GCF_018853445.1 Acidithiobacillus concretivorus | reverse complement strand
CCCCGGACTACCGCCGTTTTACCATCGGCGGTAATTTCCGCCCCGAGGCGCTGCAATTCGGAAACGTGCATGAAGCGATTTTCAAAAATCGTTTCCGTAATCACGCTGCTGCCTTCGGCAATACAGTTGAGCGCCATGAACTGCGCCTGCATGTCCGTTGGAAAAGCAGGAAAAGGGGCGGTACGAATATCTACGGCCTTGGGTCGCTGCTTCATGCGCAGGCGAATCAGGTCGGCACCCGTTGTCACTTCTGCGCCAGCTTCGCGTAATTTGAGGATGACGCTTTCCAGGAGGCTGGCATCGGTGCGTTTGAGGCAGACATCGCCCCCGGCCATGGCTGCAGCGACCAGATAAGTTCCGGTTTCAATGCGATCAGCCACCACGCTGTGTTCGGCACCATGTAATTCTTTGACGCCTTCTATCTCAATGACCGAAGTACCTGCCCCGGAAATACGCGCGCCCATGGCATTCAGGCAGCGGGCAAGATCCACAATTTCGGGCTCGCGGGCCGCATTTTCGAGCGTGGTGTGCCCCTCGGCCAGTGTTGCTGCCATGAGCAGGTTTTCGGTGCCGGTGACAGAAACGATTTCCATGACAATCCGGGTACCGATGAGTTTTGCCGCCCTGGCTTTGACAAAACCGTTTTCCACCGTAATTTCCGCACCCAAAGCCTGCAAACCGCTCAGGTGGACACTGACGGGACGGCTACCAATAGCGCAGCCGCCAGGCAGACTGACTTCAGCAGAACCGTGGCGAGCGAGCAGCGGGCCGAGCACCAGAATGGATGCGCGCATGGTTTTTACCAGCTCGTAGGGAGCCACCAGCGAGTGCACTGGCCGGGGATCCACTTCGATACCGAGTTGACCGTCCACCAGGACTCTGGCCCCGAGGGTGCTAAGTAGCTCTAGGGTGGTGGTAATGTCCCGGAGATGCGGGATATTACGGAGCTGTACGGGTTCTTTTGCCAGTAAAGTGGCAGCGAGGCAGGGCAGCGCCGCATTTTTGGCCCCGGAAATCCGTAGTTCGCCACGCAGGGGGCCATTACCACGCAGCAGCAGTTTATCCATAAGGTCGATGCTAACCTTTCAGGCGTTTTGGGCTTTTTCCACCAGCTTCTGGAGTTCGCCCTGCTGGTAGAGATCGGACATGATGTCGGAGCCGCCGACAAATTCGCCTTGAATATACAGCTGGGGAATGGTCGGCCAGCTGGAAAACTGCTTGATACCGTCGCGAATCTGGGGATCGGCGAGAACGTCCACAGTGAACAATTCCTTCACTCCCGACTGTTGCAGCAATTGTATGGCACGCGCCGAGAATCCGCACTGCGGCGCGCGGGGGTTGCCCTTCATGTAAAGCACTACAGGGTGTTTTTCAACTTGTTCCTGAATGAGTTCTTGAATCGTAGCCATGGTAATCCTCGTGACGTGTCGGGCGTAGATGGTTTCAGTGCTGGGCAGAATGACGGATCTGCTCGGCCTGTTCAGGGGTGAGAGTTCGCAGGGAAAGGGCATGAATTTCTTCACGCATGCGTTCGCCCAGAGCGGCATAAACCCGCTGGTGTTGTTTGACAGGGGACAAACCGGTAAAAGTAGCCGAGATGACCAGTGCTTCAAAATGGGCACCGTCATCTCCCTGTACTTCTACCAGGGCATCCGGGAGTTCTTGCTGAATAAGTGATTTGATCATGTTGGCGTTCATGCGGGCCATTGTATCCCATAACAGAAGATTTGTGATCCCCTTTTCAACGCGGCTATGTGCGCAGGGCGTGCTGTATTACTGGCGCAGCTTGTAGCCCCGATCAAGCAGGCGCCAGGCAAAAATACCGGTGATCAGTGCAAAAGCCAGGCTGACGCCCAGGCTGGCCCAGACGCTGACATCCGAATCGGCAAAAAAGCCATAACGAAAACCATCAATGATGTAGAAAAAGGGGTTAATCAGGGAAATCTGCCGCCAGATGCCTGGCAGGGATTGCACCGAGTAAAATACTCCGGCCAGAAAAGTCAGAGGCATGATGACAAAATTCTGGAAACCGGCGATCTGATCGAATTTTTCGGCCCAGAGGCCCGCTATCAAACCCAAACTACCCATACCGCTGGCACCAAGGATGGCAAAAATCAGAATCCAGAAGGGATGAAGCACCGGAATGTGCAGATACAGTAAAGCCAGGGCAAAAATGGCCAGTCCCACTAAAATACCCCGGAACACCGAAGCGGCAACCATGGCCGTAAAAATTTCCGTGGGCGTGAGTGGGCTGAGCAGCACAAACACAATATTTCCGGTTACCTTGGATTGAATCAGGCTGGAAGAGCTGTTGGCGAAGGCGTTTTGGAGCACAGACATCATCATCAACCCGGGCACAATGAAAGCCGTATAGCTGACGCCCGGATAGACGGTGATATGACTGCCCAGAGCATGCCCGAAAACCACCAGATAGAGAATGGTGGTGATCAGCGGGGCAGCAATGGTTTGCAACCAGACTTTACTGAAACGCAGGGTTTCCTTGTAAAACAGGGTCCAGGTCGGGGCCAGGCTACCCTGAATTCGGTTGCCGCTTGCGACAGTTGCCGGGGTACTATGGAGAATTTCAGGCATCGCTGCTGCGTAGGCTGGGTTCCAGAATTTCTACATAGGCACTGTCGCGAATACGATGTTGCCATTCGTCCATGCGCTCGCGGACAATCCGGTTGAAGAGCTGCATGCGTGCTGCTGCCATGATCTGTTTTTCTTCCACGGGCTGCTGGCGCTGGCCCTGGGACTGCAGGATGTATATTGCATCGCCTTCACGAATCGGGCTGCTGACCGCTCCGGGCTGCAAGGTGAGCAAAGTTCGTTCAAGGGTATCCGGTAGCTGTCCCGGTGTAATCCAGCCCATTTCTCCGCCTTTTGCAGCGGTGTTGGGGTCCTGGCTGTAGTTCCGTGCGAGTTCCGAGAAACGGCTGCCATTCTGAAGGGCGGTTTGAATATCCTGAGCACGATCTTCTGCTTCCTGAAGTTGCAGGCTACTGCCAGCGCGAAGCACGATAGCTGCTGCCTTGACTTCAGTGATGGTGGGTTGTTCGTCTTTTTTGTCGAGGATTTTGAAGATGTGGAAACCGGTGGGTCCGGCGATTACCTGACTGATATCCCCGGTTTTCAGAGACATGAGGGCCTGAGACACCGAGGGGGGGAGCTCTCCGGCTTTCACCCAGCCTATCCGGCCGCCCTGCAGGGCATCGCGGCCGCTGCTGACCTGCGCTGCGAGGCGCGAAAAGTCTTCCCCGGCAATCAGGTGATTTCGGACCTCGGCGGCCTGTTGGCGGGCTGCGCTGATGGCGTTGGGGGTCGGGTTGTTGGGCATGGGAATGAATATCTGCTGCAGGTTGAAGCTGACGCCACCCATGTCCTTGAGTTGATGGGCGAAGGTTTTGACTTCGTCAGGACCGACATGGACGCGGCTTTCCACTTCCTGCTGCATGAGTCGGTCAACAATAATCCGATCCTTGAGATCATTGGTGAAGGTTTCCCAGGATTGTCCCTGACTGCTCAATGCTTCACGTAACTGATCAGCGGTCATGTGGTTGGCCTGAGCCAGATTGTTGACGGCCTGATCCAGCATGCCCTTGTCTACTTTGATGTTGGCACGCTGTGCCATTTGTAATTCGATATCCTGCAGAATCATCTGTTGCAGCACCTGACGACGTAAAATGTCATCCGCAGGCATGGCATTGGGATCGCTCTGCTGGAGATGGGCGCGCACCGCACTGACGCGTTGCCCCAACTGCATGGAGGTGATGATATTGTCGTTGACGATGGCCACGATTTTATCCAGATTCACCGCGTTGCTGGGCATTGGCGCATTCATGGGTGCCAGTGCAGAGTCTTCCGAATAAGTATGCGTTGCTGGGGCAGAATCAACGGCTGGCGCTGGTGCCTGGGCCAGAAGGGTATCCCGGTTCAGGAAAGGCGTGCTGGCCCAGCCCGCAACGGGTAAGGTTCCAAGCAGCAGGCTCAGGGCAATAACAAGTGGACGACGTTTGCAGGACATCAAAACTCCATGCTGGCGCCCGGCACATACTGGCTGAGCAAACCGGTTGAGGCATTGCCCAGGCTGGTTAGGCCGCGCAACACGATCTCGAAATAAATAGCATTATTGGACTGCCCGCCAAGCAGAATCTGATGATATACCATCATGTGCGCTGCCCAGCAGCCGCCATCATAGCCGATCCCCACGAGCTCCTCCAGAGGCTTGCTGTCGGTAACATCATACTGATAGCTCCCTAGTAGCTGCCAGTTCCGGAACACCGGCCAGGCGCCGGAAACACCGGTCTGGTCGACGAAATTCCGGGTAAAGCGGTAATCGAGGTTGATCACCCGCTGCGGTCCCGGCAACCATTGGGCGCGCAGGTTGAGCCGGTCGAGCTGACCATGCTGCGGGTTGACCTGGGTGCTGGCAAGCAGATTCATGTCGGCAACGGGGGCGTATTGCCCCTCGAAAAAATAATTGGACTGTGTGGCCTGCGACACAATATCACCATTCAGATTAATCTGTTCGTGATTAAAATAGCGAATTTGCCCGACGGCTGCTTCCCAGAGCTGGCGGCCCGTGGGAGTCAGCCAGGTGCCACGTAGCCCGTAGGCAATTTGATTGGCAGCATTTATCCGGTCACTGCCGGTAAACAGTACGTTGTCGCTAAAAATGCTGGGAAAATCCAGGTAAGGCGTGCTGGCGTCAAATTTGGGAATTTCATTCTGAGCCTGTAAGGGAATGTAGGTGTATTTGAAAATCGGTTGCAGAAGTGCCGTGCTGCCATTGCTGCCATAGCGGACAAAATTCAACCCACCCTTCAGGCTCAGGGCGGGGAGGGTACGGTTTACGGCGCGCGCATAAGGGGCATTACGTTGAATTTGATAATGGCTGTAATAGAGGCGGGCCTGGGGTTCGAGGAAGCCCCAACCCCGGCTGAAGCGCCATCCCAGAGTGGGGGTCAGATCCAGGCGCTGACCAATGGGTCCGGTGGAAGCAGAAAAATAATTGAAGCTGCTATGCCAGTTGAAGTAGC
>NZ_JABELD010000103.1 GCF_018853445.1 Acidithiobacillus concretivorus | reverse complement strand
CATACCATACCAGACCCAGTACCAGCATAATTTCAACGGCAACCGCAGCACTCAGCGCATATTTGAACTGGTAGTCCTTGGGTTGGGGCATCAATGTAAAAGTACCATTTTCAGTGATCATGCTCGCCATCTGCTGTCATCCTGTTTTTTGATCTATGCAACGATGAAATGTTCTTCGGAAAACTTGCACTGCTCAGGTTGCTTTCGCTGCAATTCCTATTCCTGTCACCCCAGCTTTCTGACACGCATCCATGACATGTACAAAGTCTTTAAAGGGCACCATTTTGTCCGCTGCAATCGTGACCTGAGTATGCTTCGTGTCACCATCAGCCCCCAGAAAACTTTGCAGCTCGTCCAGGCTCATTTTTTTGCCTTTCACAACCACGCTACCATCCTGAACAATGTTCAAGACGAAATGTGGATGCGGTAATACTTTCGTTTCGCTGGATGTGGGTAAATGCAGCTTGAGTCCTTTATCGGTAATCATCTGCAAAGTGATCATGATGAAAAAAACCAAGAGAAAGAGCATGACATCAATCATCGGGATGATTTCAACACGCCCTTTTTTACGGGGACGGCGCTGGGGTAGCATAGGAAACTCCTTATCCTAACAAACGAATAATTTATAAGTTTTCAATTTATTAAGCAGGCACTTTGCTGACTGTGTTGGTCTGTTGGACTGAGAAGCCTTCTTCCAGAACAACGGGAGCCCCATCCAACCGATTCATCAATACCAACTTGAGTGATTCCAGTTGAAAAATCGTTTTCTCAATAGAATTATTGAACGCATTGAAGCTCAGCAAACCAAGCATTGCGATAAACAGACCGGAAGCCGTTGCAATGAGTGCATCCGCCACACCACCCGTTACCGAAGTGGCGTCATGTCCAGGTGCCGCCAGTATCGAAAAGGCATGGAACATACCCAAAATCGTTCCAAACAAGCCCAAAAGTGGGGCCAAGGTGACAATTGTATCCAGAATCCACAAGCGTTTATCCAGACTGGGAGTGGTCAGGAAAATGGCTTCGTCCAAGCGGTTCGCAAAAGCTTCCCCCCTGGCACTGCCATAGTGGTGGATCAGATTAAAGTGACGCAGGGCGACACCCAGTAATGCTTCTTCTGGCAAACCCTTGGCCATGCCGTATAGTTCTTCCAGGTCAGGGCGCCGCAACTTGCCCTGATTAGAAATTCCCCACAGTATTTTTTTTCCCTTGCTGATGGCATTACGGAGATACCAACCACGATCAAAAATTACCGCCAACTCGATGACAAACAAGAACATCAAAACGTATAAAACGCCATCAGAGTAATTTGCAAGATGTACGATGTAAGCAAATGACATAAATAGAACCCCATGTTAGGTGATGAATAAAACTACCAAGCATAGATATTGCAGAAAGCGTGCCACCTACTGATTCTGCACCCGATTGGATGATTTATTCTCTATTTGGTGGAGATATGCCATCCTGTTCGGGCAGTTTCAGTGCAAACAAGCCAACAATGCACCACATTGGTGCGTTACGGTCATTCAATTTTTCTAACGATTAAATGATGCGCGGATTGACAGGTTCCATAAAGTTCTTTTTTGGAGTGTATTCATGACCAAAAAGTCAACACAGACTACTCAAGTCCAAGCAGCGTGAATTCATTAGTCAGGGAGGACCCTTCCAACGTGGTCAAAAAACTAAAAAGAGAAGTAGGATTCTCAGGCCTTATTTTTGCCAGCCTGGGAGGCATTATCGGATCCGGCTGGTTGTTCGGCCCACTGAATGCGGCCCATATCGCGGGTCCCCTCAGCATTTTTTCATGGTTGATTGGTGCGGTGACCATCCTGTTTCTGGGACTCACCTACGCCGAAGTCGGTCCGTTATTTCCGCGTGCGGGTGCTGCTGCGCATATCGCTAATGTGGTTCATGGCAACTTGCTTGGTAAAATCTGGGCCTGGCTGCTGTTCATGTTTTATATTGCCATTGCTCCTGTGGAAGTCATTGCGGTACTCACCTATGCCGACAACTATATTCCTGGCCTTTTACAGGGTAACACGGGTCTACTCAGCGGATTTGGTCTGATTGCCGCCGTCGTTTTACTGGGACTGATGTTCTTGCTGAACTTCCTGGGTATCAAACGGGTCACCCAGATTTTCACCAGCCTGGGGTGGTGGAAGCTGGCGGTTCCTGTCCTGACCATCATCATGCTGGTAGCATTTTCTTACCATCCGGAAAATCTTCATATCATGCATATGAAGGAAAATGTGCATGGCATGTTTGTGGCTGTAGCTTCTTCCGGCATTGTCTTCAGTTATTTAGGCTTCAGACAGGCCATTGAATTAGGGGGAGAAAGTAAAAATCCAGGCAAACACATTCCCTTGGCGGTAATAGGCTCCATCGTTATTGGTGGCTGTCTTTATGTAGCCCTGCAATGGGCTTTTCTGGTCAGCATGCCACCTGATCAACTCACCCATGGCTGGACCAAGCTCAGCTTCACTGGAGTATTTGGTCCTTTTGCGGCAGTTGCCGGCATGCTCGGGATTACCTGGCTGGCGGTGCTGATTTATGCCGATGCGCTCATTTCCCCCGGTGGCACTGCGCTTGTATATGCGACTTCAGCAGCGCGCGCCGTGGTCGCCAATGGTGAAGTCAAGGCAGGTCCGAGCTTCTTTACCAAAATCAGTGAAGGCGGTGTGCCCTGGGTGGGTGTGATTGTCGCTTATGTCATTGGCTGTCTGTATTTTCTGCCTTTTCCTTCCTGGCAAAAGCTGGTGGGCTTCATTACCACCATTTCAGTCATCACCTACGGCATTGGTCCCATCGTCTTGTTGCAGTTGCGCCGTTCTGTACCGGACCTGAAGCGACCCTTCCGCCTTTGGGGAGCGCACATTATCGCCCCTATTGCCTTTATTCTCTCCTCACTGGTGGCGTATTGGGGTGGTTTGCAGGCGCTTTCCTATATTTTTGGCGTACTGTTTGCCATTCTCTTCATTTACTGGATGGTGCACCTGATTCGGGGTAAGTCCGGTGACAAGCCTCTCGGTTTCAAACATATTACCTGGATATTTCCCTATTTTATCGGGCTCTGGGTACTTTCCTGGTTTGGACCCAAGGTGTTGGGGGGAACAGGGGACATTCCTTTCTACCTGTCCATGTTGTTAGTCGCCATTCTGGCCATTATCTGCATGATCTGGGCGCTGAAAGTCACCGTTCCGGATGGTCGCGTTACCGATTATTTTGCGGCCATGGATCATGAAGGCATAGACCTGTAAGCAATCTTTGTTATTTTATTGCTTGTCAGCCCCCTTTTCAGGGGGCTTTTTGTTATCATATCCAGCGTTCCTATAGCGGAGTGAAAATCATGGGGCATTCAAAATCCAGCCGGGCCAACAACACGGAGGCGGAACCAATCATTTTTCGCCTGGCCAAGCAACTCGCGCCGCTCAAAAGACCGCTATACGCATCACGTATTCCAGCCGGATTTCCTTCTCCTGCCGATGATCATGTCGAGCGATCGCTGGACTTGCACGAACACTTACTGCCGCACCCCGATGCCAGTTTTTTTCTAAAGGTTTCCGGAGATTCCATGCTGGATTACGGCATCCACGATGGTGACCTGCTGATTGTGGATCGGGCCATTGATGCCCGGGAAGGGCATATTGTCATTGCCGCCATAGATGGAGAATTAACCGTCAAGAAGCTGGGAAAACACGCCGGGCAACCCGCTTTACTGCCCGGCAATAGTGCGTACTCACCCATTTTGCTGGACCCCGAACAAGAACTGGTTATCTGGGGTGTGGTGCGGCACGTGATTCATAGTCTGGGACAGTAAACATGCGCTTTGCACTGGTTGATGCCAACAATTTCTACGTGTCCTGCGAACGCCTGTTTGCGCCACAACTGGAGGGCCGCCCCGTGGTTATCCTCAGCAATAATGACGGTTGTGCCGTATCCCGATCTGCCGAAGCCAAGGCTCTGAAAATCGGCATGGGCACCCCCTATTTTCAGTGGCAGAAGCTGGCCAAACAGCAGGGTGTAGTCGTGCTGTCTTCCAACTATGCCCTTTATGGAGAATTATCGGCGCGAATGATGCGCTTACTGGGCACCTTCAGCGCTGCGCAGGAAATCTACAGCATTGATGAGTCATTTCTGCATATTCCGGTCAGCGGAAAGGACGCGCTGCGCTGGGGCAGTACAGTCCGGCACCGCGTTCGCAAGGAATTGGGCCTGCCCGTTTGTGTCGGCATCGGTCCTTCCAAGACCCTGGCCAAACTCTGTAATCACTGGGCTAAAAAAGGGCGCGTGGCAGAAGGCGTTTGTGACTGGGACAGCATTCCCGACGACCAGAAGGTTCAGTGGCTTCAGGATACCCCTATGGATGCTGTCTGGGGGGTCGGCAGAAAACTCGGCGAGTCTCTGCGCCGCCAGAACATTCAACAGATAGCGGATTTTTTACGGGCGGATCCCGTCGCTATCCGCCAACGTTATGGCATCGTGTTAGCCCGTACCCAACAGGAATTGCAGGGTATTTCCTGTCTGCAGTTGGAGCAGATACCCCAGAAAAAACAACACATCCAATGCAGTCGTTCTTTTGGCCAAGCCGTAGAAAGCCTCACTGATCTGGAAGAAAGCTTGTCCGTACATACCCAGCGTTGCGCAGCCAAGTTGCGTCAGGACGGCCAAAAAGCCCAAGGCGTCCAGATACAAATTCGCAGCTCGCCCCATCGCGGACGTTATTATTCGGGAGTGGCCTTTCGCCCTCTGGCGAATCCGAGTAACCACTACCAGGACCTTTGGCAGGCAGTCAAAGCCGCGCTGGCAGAAGCCTATCGACCAGGCGTACGCTATGCCAAATCCGGCATTTTGCTGAGTGCTTTGCAAGACGTGAACATGCCGGAAACCCGGAGCCTGTTTATCGCGGAAGACGATGCGGCTACACCCGGCGATGCACAGAAAAAGGCCTTGGCGGATGTGCTGACACTGCTAAAAAAACGTTACGGTAAAGCGGCTCCAGGATTCGGGGTGGCCGGGCTGCGGACCGAAAGGGCTTGGTCCATGCGTGCCGGTAACCGCTCCCCCTATTATCTGAACGCGTGGTCAGACATTCCTGTTGTAGGGGCAGGTTGATTGCCCAATGAATCGGGAACCCGCCAGCTGATACCCGACTATTCGACAACCACTTCCAGCGCCCCGACATCCAGAAAAGCTGCTTCCACCATCGCTGATTCCTTCTCGTCAAAACCATAAAACTCACAGGAGATGACATCCTTCTCGGCAAAAATAGCGGGGCTGTACTGTAACGGCTGCTGCAACAGTTTTTGCAGCGCTGCATAGTAGTCAGGATGATCCGCATGCTTTTCCATCCCGGCCTCGCGGATACTGGAAATGGCTTCCTTGGCGGCATTTTCATCGGCGAATAAAACTTTAAGGGCAAACATGAACACTCCTATTATTTAACGGGAACAGTAATAAACAAAACAACGATGTCACAACAATTAAACAGGCCGAAACTAAAATCTACTGCAAACAGTGTATCACGCATTTCTTCTTCTGAACTTATCGATCATTTCCACATTGTTCTCCGAACACGTTTAAACTATTATTCAAAATGATCAATAACCGCTGATTTTATCTTTTTCTGGTAGGCATTTACACACACTGACGATCTATCCAGCCGATTATACAGAGAAAATATATGACTCAACATAAAATCAGTTCCCGGACCCTATGGATAGTCATCACATTACTGCTGATACTCATCGCTTTTGCGGCCTGGGCTTTCAGCACCAGACAAAGTACAACAGCCCATTCGATCAAGGCCAATAACAGCCACTTATCCAAATCCACAAATCATACCGATAAACCATCCCCATCCGCCGTCCCAAATCACTCCGGGGCTGTGACCACCACCCTTCCTGCTGCATCGACCAGCTCCGCGCCAAGCACTACTACCGTCCCGGTCATCCATTTATCCCATGTTCTGCCCGGCCTGGGAAATGACGCAGAAAACTATGCCAGCACGCTGGAGTATTCGCCGCTGGACCAGAGTTTTCGCAACAATTGTCAGGACAAGGAAAAAGCCATTCATAATGCCCTGCAATCCGGAAATACGGCTCAGGCTGCAGCCCTGCAGAACCAATATGAAAGCTGGAAACAACAACAGCGCAGCGACGCGCTCAGCAAGGCCAATCAGGCCTACTCGGCAGGAGACTGGTCTTCAGCCGCCAAAGACTATCAACAACGCATTGCCCTCGGAGACAATACCGACCCACAAATCTGGTGGCATCTGGCCGCTGCCTTGCAAAAGCGGGATAAGACTTCTGCAAAAGAGACTAAATATGCTGCTTATCTGGCTTATAATCGTAATATCTACAGCCAGAAACCAGATATCACCCGCCTGCTTCCGACATTGCAGCTTCTGCAGAAAGCACTGGCTGCAGAGAACGATCATCTCGGTGAAATTCATCTGCTTGAGGCCATGTATCGTGCTTATCCCGGCAACGCTCAAGTGGCTGCCGACCTGAAAAAAACCGTAATGCACTATGGTTTCAAGATTCAGAAAATCACGCCTGATACCAACCAGTTCCCCACCCGTACCTGCGTCCAGTTTACAGCACCACTGTCCGAGGCTCCGGATTTTCATGCCAGCAACTGGGTAACGTTTTCGCCTGCCCAAGCGCATGTCGCAGTGGTTCGCGAAAATGGCGGCATCTGCATCAGCGGCCTGCCCGCTGGCAGCAGTACCCAAATGCATATCCGTGCGGGTCTGCCCGCCATTGCCGGAGCTGTTCTGACCAGCGCGCAAACCGTCACCTTGACCCTGCCCAACCGTTCTCCCAGCATCATCACCGATACCGGGCGTTTTATTATTCCAGCATCGCTACCCCCCGCCGTAGGCTTTTCCAGTATCAATATTTCTAAAGTTAAATTGAAAATCAATCGGGTACCAGAACGTGCCTTGCTGGCTTTTGTGGCCAACCACCCCCTGCTGAACCAGGACGAGAGCGAATCCACCCTGAACAACCAGAACAGCCTGACGATTTGGCAAGGCAGCGCGGATATTCCGCATTTTGACGCCAACCGCTTGATGCACAGCATATTGCCACTGCCTAAAATCCTGCAGAAACCGGGGCTCTACGCCATTGAAATCAGCCCGGGAGATGGTACGCCCAACCCTAACGGCGGACTGAACAGCGTACAACTGGTATTACGCACCAATCTGGCACCTACCGTCTGGCAGGGCCGCAATGGATTATATGTGCAGATCCGCCATTATACGGATGCCAGCCCCTGGAGTGGCGCCAGCGTGAAACTCATTGCCCAGGACAATGATATCCTCCAGACCGTCCAGACCAACGCCGATGGCATTGCCTTTTTCCCCAAACCCATTCTCCAGGGTGGTGGTGGACAAAGCCCGGCTGCCCTGCACATTTACGGACCGGGTAATGAATTTACCTTGTTCAATCTCGAAAACTCGTCGCTGAATTTGTCCGGGCGCGGCATTTCCGGACGCTCGGCACTGAAACCGGTCAGTCCATTCCTGTGGCTGGACCGGGGCATTTATCGCCCCGGCGAGACGGTCCATGTGGCGGCCATTTATCGCAGCGCCGCAGGGCAACCACTGAATTTGCCTCTGCATCTCATTATGCGGCGGCCCGGCGGGCAGGTATTTCTGGATACGGTTCCAAAATTGTCTGACGACGATGCCATTGCCGTACCCGTCAAGCTGCCCTTGGCCGCTCAGGATGGCAACTGGAGCGTGAGTCTGGCGACAGGTCTCAAGGAGCCTGCACTGGCGCAGGAAAGCTTTACCGTATCGGCCTTTGTACCGCCAACTCTGGCTGTCAAACTGGGAACAGCCAAGCCCATTCCTGCCGGACAAGCCCTGCAGTGGCCGATAGAGGCACGCTATCTTTATGGCGCTCCGGGTGCGCATTTGTCGGGAACGGCGCGGATCAGTCTGAGCAGTGGTCCTACGCCCTATCCGCAATGGCAGAACTATCAGTTCGGACTACATAGCGAAATATTTACCGCCCCGGTTCAGGAACCAACCCTGCCGGACACCGATGCTGAAGGCCAGACACAAGTACCCATCAACTTAAAGCAACTCCCTGATAGTACGCGTTTTCTGGAAGCCCATGTCGCGGTTTCCATCAACGAACCTTCCGGCCGGCCGGTGAGCAGCGAAATTGTTTTGCCGGTAACCCCCGACCACCCCCTCATTGGCCTCGAAAATGCCTTTAAAAATGACACGGTAGCCGCAGGGAAAATACCGGAATTTCATATTGTGGCATTGGCACCTGACGGCAAGGCCAGCGCCATGCCCGTACAAATCGAGGTAGTCCGACAGTCTTCGCAATGGAACATTTCCATGCAACACGGCGTAGCCAGCTGGGGATATAGCTACGTTGACCATCCCGTTCTAAAGGAAAATATCCGCTTACCCGCCGGTCATGCCTATACCCTGCAATTGCCGGTGCTGGATTATGGTCGTTACCGATTACGGGTCATTGAGGCGCACGGTGGGCTGGCCGCCAGTTCCGCAATTTTTTACTCCGGCTGGCAGACCAGCGCCAATCCGGGCGTACCCCAACGGGTTTCAGTACGCAGTAACACGGCAGAATATGCAGCAGGCAGCACGGCAGATATCCATATTGATGCCCCCTTTGGCGGCCCGGCCGTGCTGGTGCTCGCCAACGATAAAATCCTGTCCCTGAAAAATTTCAATTTACCCAAAGGCGGCGTCACCCTGCATATCCCGGTGGAAAAAAGCTGGGGTGCAGGTGCTTATGCGCTGGTCGATGTGTTTCGGCCAGCCAGCGCCAGCGCGGCGCCAGAACGCGCCATCGGCCTGACCTGGCTGGGCCTCAAGCCTGGCGAGCGCGCTATCCCCGTTCATTTTGATGTGCAAGCTGTTTATCGCCCCCATCAAATCATCCGGATTCCTGTTAAAACCCGACCCGGTGCCTACGTGACGCTGGCGGCCGTCGATCAGGGTATTCTCAACCTTACCCAGTTTCCCAACCCGAATCCGCTGCATCATTTTTTCGGGAAGCGACAGCTGGATATCAGCGTAGCAGACAACTACGGTGCGCTACTGGCGCGACCTACCGGCTATGAGGCACTCCTGCAAAACGGGGCCGGGGCCAACTTCGGCCCGGCCGTGCGTCCCATTCCCCAGAAGGTGGTGGCACTATTTGCCGGTCCGGTGCAGGCCAATAGTGCCGGGGTTGCAGAACTCCCCATTGATGTTCCGGAGTTCAATGGAGCATTACACCTGATGGCTGTGACCTGGCAGGGAGATGCGGTGGGTGCCGGCGATGCCAACATCATCGTCCGTAACCGGCTCATTGCCAATTTGCTGCTGCCCCGCTTTTTGTCCCCCGGTGATAGCGCCGAGGCCACGCTCATGCTCCAGAACCTGAAGCTGCCCGCAGGCAACTATCAAAGTGTCGTCACCGCTACCGGACCCATTCAGGTCGGGAATAATGGTCAGCACAAAACCTTTTTAAAAGTGCAAGCCATGCATCTCTTGCCAGTAACCCTGACCGGCACAGGAGAAGGCAGCGCGCATCTGACCTTACGTATTACCGGACCGGGTGGATACCAACTCATCCGCCATTGGGATATGGTTGTGCATTCTACCCAGCCCCCGGTTTCCAAAAATCATAGGCTGACCCTGGCGGCCGGAAGCCAGCATCTCCTCAAGCCGGATCTACAGGGCTTTATTCCCGGCTCCAGCACCACTGCGGTAACATTGGGCAATACCCTGCCCTTCAACCCCAAAGCCTACGTGCAGGCGCTATATCAGGGTTGGCATTGTCACTCACTGCTCAATGCCGCCAGCCAAGGTTTACCGCTGACCATTTTGAAGCCTCCGCTCATCACCTCCGAACAAGCCGCCAAGCTTCAGGATTACGTGAATCAGGTCCTCAATAATCAGCGTTATGATGGCGCTTTTGGGCTCTGGTCCAATAATGGTGACGCACAGCCCTGGCTCACGGCTTTTGCCACAGAATTTCTCCTGCGCGCCCAAAAAGCCGGGGCAACGGTACCGCAACCCACCATCGACCAGGCCCTGCACTGGCTGGGTAATGAGGTGGAAGAGGAAAATCACCCGGTATTTGATCGCATTTATGCAGTCTACGATCTGAGCCTGGCCGGGAAAGCACCAGCAGGAGCCATCCGTATGCTGGCAAGACACCTGGATCAACTCACCATGCCCTTGGCCTTGGCACAACTTGGCTCGGCATTGAACACCATTGGCGAACGCCATTTGGCTGAGCAGGCCTTGCAAAAAGCCATCAACAATCAGGGACCCATTGGCGGCGACTGGTGGTGGGGGCGCTCCGACTGGGATGCGGCCTTCGGTTCACCTTTACGGGATGCCTGGGCAGTACCGACCATCATTGCCCAGACCGGACTGATGACCAATGACCTGGCTAAATTACGGCAGAATCTGCCCGGCGCGGGGCAAGAACCCGATAGTCTGACGACTCAGGAACTCGCCTGGGCGCTGTACGCAGATGGCGTACTCGGCGGCAATAATCAACCAGTGCATGTGCAATGGGGTCAGCAAACTATCCAGCAGACTGGACCCGTTGTTCTGCCTCTGAGTCAGGCGATCCACATCCGTAATCTTGGCAACAAAGCCCTGCCGGTAGCCCTCAGCACGACAGGCATCACCAGCAGCCCCCCTCCGGCCGCCGACCAGGGAATGACTGTCAGCCGGGCTTTTTATTCACTTTCGGGCAAGCCCCTGCAGCCCGACTCACTGCCGCAAAACACCGTCTTCGTCGCCGTTCTGAAAGGGAGCATCAGCGATAATTTGCCCCATCGTGCACTGCTCAACATGGGTCTGCCACCGGGCTGGGAACTGGCAGGCGACCTCTCAGCAGGCAAGGTGCACGGGCTGCCCTGGCTCAAAAACCTCAGCACTCCGGAAGCCACTGCGGCCACCGATGACCGCTACGAAGCCGCCTTCAAAATGGCACCCGAAGACAGTCAGGCTTTCGACGGCGACGGGATACCCGATTTCAAGACAGCCATTTTGCTGCGTGCCGTCACTCCGGGGCATTATCTTCTGCCCGGCGTTACGCTAAGCGACATGTTTCACCCCTCCATCTTCGCCCGCAGCGCTGGGCGCAAGGTCAGCGTGACCCCACCGCCTGCCTCATGAACACCGCATGAGTGGACGCAAGACGAACAGAATATTTTCGAGCATTCTGCGCGGGGGCCGACGCTGCCTCTGGCCTCGGAGCAGATATGCCTGGTGGCGTCGCTGCGGACATTGGCTGCTGCTCAGCATCATTCTGGTGGCTGTCATAGCCTGGTTTATGCCGCCCGGTACCCAGACTCTGAAGCAAGAGGGGCGCATCATTTACGATCGTCACGGCCACGTGTTGAGTATGTTTCTCAATCACCAACAGCAATGGGCTTTTGCCACGCCCGCAAAGCGGGTCAGTCCGGTCCTGATTCAGATGCTGATCGCCATTGAAGACCAGAATTTCGCCTGGGACCCCGGTGTTGACCCCTTCGCCATCATCCGTGCGGCAGGACAGATGATCATGGCGGGCCACGTAGTTTCCGGCGCTTCCACCCTCACCATGCAGGTCACCCGCATGCTCCATCCGGCACCGCGCACCCTGCCCGTCAAAATAGAGGAGGCCCTGCAGGCTATTTCTCTGTATGAACATTATTCCAAGTCTGCGGTGCTGGGCATGTGGCTGTCACTGGCCCCTGAGGGTGGCAACATTCAGGGCATCGAGGCGGCTGCGCATGCCTGGTTCAATCAGTCTCCACGCACCTTGGGTCCGGCACAAGCCGCCTTTCTGGTCATGATGGTGCGCAATCCCAATCGACTGAATCCATTGACTCACCCTCGAGCGGCTCTTGCCACCCGCAATCAGATTCTGCGGGAAGCCCAACGCCGGGGCATTATTTCCCGGGCAGCACTGAAGCGCGCTCTGGCAACGGCGCTGCCGCAACGTCTCTATCCCATGCCGCTGCTTTCTCCCCAGGTTGCCTCGACACTATCCAGCGGGACTCGTAGCACAATTGATGCACCCATGGATCGCGCAGTGGCCGACATCGCCCAACAAGCCCTGCAGCAGATGGCCCCCTCGGAGAGCATCGCTATTGTGGTTGTCAGTCTCAAAACCAAAGGCATCCGTGCGATTTACAGTGGTGATTGGGGTAATGTCCAGCGCGATGGTTTTGTCGATATGACCCGCGCTATTCGGTCTCCGGGCTCCGCCCTCAAGCCTTTTTTATATGGCCTCGGCTTTGCAGCTGGAATCATCCGCCCAAGCACCAATGTAGCTGATTTTCCCAGCAATTTCGGCGCTTATGAACCTAATGATTATAATGACCGCTATATGGGGGTCGTCACTGCAACTACCGCATTACGACGCTCCCTGAATGTGCCAGCCGTGGATCTTATCGAAGCCTACGGCCCTCTGCGCTTTGCGGCGCATCTGCGGGCTGCCGGCACGCCGTTGCTGCTCCCTTATGGCGAGGATCCCGCTCTGCCCCTGGCCCTGGGTGGTGCCGGTATTTCCATGCGCCGCTTGCTGGCACTATATGCCGGACTGGCTAACAAGGGTGTCGTCGAACACTTGCACCTGATTGCTGGGCAACATCGTCGCGCACGCCGTCTGTTATCTCCCTATGCAGCGGAAGATGTCACCGCCATTCTCAATCGTCCCTTCCCTTTTGGTGGTCCTGATGGCATTGCCTGGAAAACCGGCACCAGCGCCGGAAATCGCGACGACTGGGCCATTGGCTATAATCACCGCTACGCCGCAGCAGTCTGGATTGGCCAACCCAATGGCGCCGCCCTACCCGGTGACACAGCGCTCGCCGCCATCCCCATCCTCGCCAAGGTTTTCAGCATTCTGCCGGGGCAGCCGATTGAGATCCATCCGACGACCCGCTCCCTGACCTTGCAACGCCAGCCCATGGGTACGCTTTTGGAAATTGCCTCCCCCGCACCGGGGAGCCAGCTGACAGTTGGCGAACCGGTCAGCATTCGCATCATCGGCGGAAATCGGCCCTTTCATTTTCTGCTGGACGGCCGCCCACTCACATCCAACCCGGCGTTACGCAGCGTGGACTGGACACCAGCGGTGGCCGGTTTTTATCAGCTCAGCGTTCTCGATGCCAGTGGCCAACTGGTCAAACGCGCCTTACGCGCAGTGCTACCCATAAGCGCGGCAAATGTGGAGTGGGGTAATAACGTCCACTGAAAGGGTGTGGGTGACTACTCCACCAACAAATTGATTCAATGAGGCTTTTAACCTGAAGTTTCACCGATTTTCATGAGATACAGTTTGCTGAATGTTACGCCACCATACGCATGAGCATCTGAATGAATGATTTATGTGGGGGTTGACTGAGATGAGGCCAAAGTCCCAGAAAATGGTCGGAGAGGGCTTCGTCTGTGATGAGTTTGCGGACATCTTTGCCATAGAGCTGGACCGTGTACCGTTGCGCCCGCCCCCGCAAAGACGTCGCCAGCTCGGTCACCGAACCGCAACGATCTCCATATTTGCGGGGCCGACCCTTGGCGGTCCGGGCCGCATCCGGTGGTTCTGCATACAGGACGGTACTACTGCGCAAGCGGGACAACAGGTGGATGGACGGTGCCGCTGTGCTCAGGGGTGTTAAACAGCTTGCGCTCGTTATCGCCCGCTTCGGTCAACTGGGCGCGCAAGTCATCCAGAAACAGCGGATTCAGCATCTTGAGGATATTGGGCACGCTGGTGTAGTGCATGCCTAACGCGCCGCGCTCTTCGTCGTCGGCCACGGCCTGGATCATGCTGCCGAAGATGTCGGGGTTGATTTTTTTCCAGTTCAGGCCACCGGCATGCAGCAGGTAAGTGCGCGCCATGCGGGTGAAGTGAGGCACCTCGGTACTACCAGAAAAGAGGCCGCCATTCACGTAGGGAAACTGACTTACCCAAACCGGCAAGCGGGGTTGGGCGTTTATGCGCTCGTCGATTTTAATGTTCATGGCACGGAAGATAGCTTCCAGCACCTCGTGGGTGTTGGTAGCGTCTCGCTCACTCATTTGTTCTACCGTGCGGGTGAAAAGCCCATCGTCATTGAAAATGTCGGTTTTTTCGGCAAAAAAACAGAACACCAGCCTGGCCATGAAGTGATTCATGTCGTGGCGGCGCTCATCCTTGGACCAGCCCGGACTTTCGCGCAGCAGTTCGACGTACAGTTTGTTCAGTTTGCTGGTGGCACGCACATCAATGGGGTTGTCCTTGATCTCCTTGATAGTGGAGATGCCAGCCAGCGGCAGTAAGAAGCCGAAGTGATTGGGGAAGTCCGGGTAGGCGCAGGCGATGGTTTCGCCACTCAGCAGTTCTTCGGCCTCCAGGGTCAGCCCGTCGGTGGCGAGAATGAACTTGGCTTTGGCCTTGGCGGTGACCGAAACGGGTTCCCTGCAATAACCACCGCATGGCGGACACGCAATTGCAAGGACGTCTCGTCTCTGAAGGTGTTGGCATCCAGCTCGAAAGTTACTCGGACAAGCTGCCCCGTTTCCACCGGACACACTCCGTCGCGGACCGCTCCAAACCAGATGGCATCGAATCGATTTGGCCCGATGCCCACCAACAATTTGAGGTGGGTGCCGTCCCCGACGGGACGCACACTGAGGATCTGGCCTTCAGCACAGAAGACAGGTGCCTCCCATTGCCGACCGAAAGGCTCTAACATATCGAGTTCTTTGAGCAACTCCAAACTTGGGAACTGTTCGAGCACCCCATCGCTCAGTATCCGGGGGCCTGGGATCCACGCTGCCAGGGCGCGGGTTGCGGCTGCATTGAAGGCTGCCGCGAAACGATCAAACCCCTCACGTTTCAATGTGACTCCGCCAGCACCTGCATGACCGCCCCAGGCAACGAAGTCATCTGGATAGGATTCTGCAATCCCTGCAAGGGCGTTGCGTATATGAAATCCAGGTACGGTGCGCAGCGAAGCGGTGATATGCTCGCTCTCCTGCTTGGGCGAGAAATAGGCAGCAGGCCGTCCATAGGCTTCCACCAAGCGGGCAGCGCATACCCCATGTACGCCCGGATGCCCTTCCGGATCGAATACGGTAATGGCCATATCCCCGTCCACCGCCTGCTGTTCCGCCAATGGCAGGATGCGGCGCAGCATCCGGGATTGGACCCGCTTGCGCTCGCTATTGTGCTCCACCAAAACATGCGCCAGGCGTATGGCTTCCGCCTCGTCGTCGCACATCAACAAGTCGACGGCCCCCAGTGCGCAATCCAGCCTGCCCCGGGCATTGATGATCGGCCCGAAAGTAAAACTCAATGTCGCCGCTGTAATCGGACCGGTGCAACGAGAGACCGTGTACAAGGCACGCCACACAGGTCGTGCCTCCGGCGCATTCATCAATGCGAGGCCGCGCATCAGCACTGCACGATTATTCGCCGAGCGGGCCAGATCCACACAATCCGCCATGGTCCCCAGCGCAATCAGGTCGAGGAGACCACCCAGACGTGGCGCATTGGCCGGAAGGTGCCCCCAGTCGATGAGCTTTTGCCGTACAGCGCAGCAGAGTAGCCAGGCCACATGTACGCCCGCGATGTAGGGGTCGGCGAAGGTTGAATCTGAGCGGACGGGATTGACACAGGCGATGGCGGCGTGCGGCGGGCCTTGCTCTGGAACCCCATGGTGGTCCGTCACTATGGTCGTTAAACCATGATCGCGGAGTTTCTCGATACGGTCATGGTCCGAACTGCCCTGGTCCGCAGTAATGACGAGTGCGGGACGAGGTGCCGAGTCCAGAATCCGCTGGGTGACGCTTTCCGAAACGCCATACCCTTCCCGCAGTCGATGGCCAATGTAGCTGTGAATCTGGTATTCAGGCACACCGAAGTAGTCACGCAACGCAAACTTCAGCACCGCATGTCCCGACGCTCCGTCACAGTCGAAGTCAGACAAAAGAATCAGCGGGTTACCATTTTTTACAGCGCGTGCAACAGCCTCAGCGGCGACGTTGATGTCAGGTAAACGGTCTGGTGGATCAAGCGCACTCAGCGGCGGGCGAACAAGCAATCCCACCCTTCCCGCATCCTCATCACCCAGTCGACCCGCGATGATGCGCGACTGCAGAGGCGTATAACCAGCAGCAGCGGCCGCACTAAAAACATCTGACGACAATGGCCTGTCGATGATTCGTATGGGTTCTGGCATCACGCGCTACCCTTGTTCTGGTTGACCTCGTGCAACTTATCGCGCTCCTTTAACCAAGGCCACCCCGTATATTTTCGCAACCATTTACCAAATCCCCGGAAGCGCATGACCCGGTCGGGTTGGCCTGCGCCAGAAGCGCCAGCGGTCAGCACTGCGCATGGTCAGTCGCTCCACCCCACCATTGGCGAGCACGCCGGTCAAACATTGCAGAGTTCCACCCCGGCGCCAGAGGTTTTGCAGAGCAGGATGCAGCGCTGCGAATGATTTTGCTGCATCGGGATACAACCAGGCCCCGGACCAGACCCAGAGCAGGTTATCAGGAAGTTTATCGGCTGCTTGCAGTGCTTTGGGATAAGCAAGCGGTAATCCAAGCCAGACAGCAGCGGCCTGCAGATAATCGGCCTCCGCTACCAGGTTTTGCCACTTGGTTAGCGGACGCTGTTCCGGCAAGCAGCCCTCTCCCCAGGCCCAGAACAAGCACCAGGATTCCATTCCCACTGCATGGACATCCTGATTGACAGGATGGGCCGCAAGAAACATCTGCAATTCATTGAGAAAAGCATTCCAGCTCCGGGCATCCGTCCCGGTGACTTGCAAAGCCAGGGGCTCACGGCCCCACACCTGTTCCGGATCAGGACAGTGCAGGTCGGGCGTTGTGCTGCTCAGCACATACCAGCGCCGCGCTCCACGCTGTAAAATCCAGGGTGTTTCTGCCAAAAATTCGACGGCAGCGTCAAACAACACCGCCGCAGCAGTGTCTTCCAGACCCGGCAACGGCTGCAATACCGCCCGCCCCGCCTGACCGCGAAAAGCTACCGGCTCCAGAGCAATGACCCAATGTCCGGCGGTATTTATCCCTTCTGCTTCTGCCAGAAGCGCCGCCGCCGGGAGTGCGCCAGCAAATCCCAGCAAATGACCGGCCACTTCCAGAGAAGATTCAGCCTGTAATTGTTCGCGCTGCCCACGCCCCCAATAACGCGGCAAGACTGCGCCCAGGTCCTCCTCCGGCATGCCGTGCAAACCCGACAGCCAGAGGCAGACATCGGCCATCAGCGATCCAGAATGGCGCGCTGTACCGCATCCAGAGTGGCATTGACGGTTACCACCTCGCCCCCCTGGGAAATGGCCGTGTCGGGATCCTTGAGACCATGTCCGGTAAGCGTACAAACCACCGTGGCCCCCGCCTCGATTTTTCCGGCGCGGGCTGCGGCAACAACGCCCGCGACCGAAGTGGCGGAGGC
>NZ_JABELD010000102.1 GCF_018853445.1 Acidithiobacillus concretivorus | reverse complement strand
GCCGAGTTTCCCTGGCAAAAAGATGCGCTTTTGCTGGAGCGTTGGCAGTCTGGACAAACGGGTTATCCGATTGTCGATGCAGGCATGCGCGAACTTTGGCAGAGTGGCTGGATGCATAATCGGGTCCGGATGATTTGCGCGAGTTTTCTCATCAAGGATCTTCTGGTCTCCTGGCAACAGGGAGAAGCCTGGTTTTGGGATACCCTGGTAGATGCGGATCTGGCTAATAACAGCGCCTCCTGGCAATGGGTTGCCGGTTCGGGTGCAGATGCAGCTCCCTATTTCCGGATTTTCAACCCGGTATTACAGGGAGAAAAATTTGATCCCGAAGGAAAATATCTGCGCCGTTGGATTCCGGAATTATCCGATCTGCCCGATCGCTTTATTCACCAGCCTTGGGCGGCAGATCAGGACATTCTTAAAAAGGCAGGGGTCGTTCTGGGAGACAATTATCCTCAACGGCTCATTGATCACCATGAAGCCAGACAGCGGGCCCTGGATATTTTCGAGAAACTGAAGAAAAATCATCTGGCAAAACCTGATGATTTATAATCCAATAAAAATATAATACCGTATTAATATAATGAACCAGATAACCATCCAAAAAGGTTTTGTTGAACTTTTGAGATTATCTACTACTCTTAATAAGGAGACATTCATTCAATTTGGATGTTGATTATTGCAATTTCATGACGAAAAAACGGAGGGAAAATCTATGAAGCCTCATGTTGTCGTTCTTGGTGGTAATTTTGCCGGTCTCGGTTCAGCCCAAAAAGTACGTGAGTTGTGTGGAGAGTCGGTGCGTATCACCGTTATTGATCGCAAAAATTTCTTGTTATTTGTGCCTAATATTCCTGCCGAAGTTTTTGAGGATCGCGATCCCAGTAAAACCCTGGCAATGGATATAGCCAGCACTTTGGATGAAGATGATATCGGTTTTATTCAGGCTGAAATCAAGGCGATTGATCCAGATGCCAAGCGTGTAGATTTTGTGCCGAATGAGCGCCCCGGTGCTGCGCCCGAAAGTATGTCTTATGACTATCTGGTCGTGGCTGTGGGCAACCGTTTAGCTTATGACAAAATTGAAGGATTTGCCGAACATGGTCATACAGTCAGCGATTTTTACTACGGTAACAAATTGCGTCACTTCCTGGCCCATGAATACAAAGGTGGTCCGGTAGCCATTGGTTCTGCCCGTTTCCATCAGGGCGATGGGACCAAAGACGTCAAACTGTATGGTGGTCATGCTTTCCCAAGTGCTGAAGCGGCCTGTGAAGGCCCGCCCGTGGAAACCATGTTGTCCATGGCTACCTGGTTAGGGCAGCACGGCAAGGGCGGTCCCGATAAAATCACGGTGTTTACCCCAGCGGCCCTGATTGCTGAGGATGCTGGTGAAAAAGTAGTGGGCAAGCTCCTTGAAATTGCCGGAGGTATGGGTTTCAACTATGTCAATGAAGCCAAGGATATTACCCGTATTACCAAAGACGGTGTGGAGCTGGCCAGCGGAAAAAACATTGAAGCCGAATTGAAAATCGTTTTCCCGGACTGGGTGCCCCATGATTTCATGAAAGGTCTGCCCATCAGTGACAATGAAGGCTTTGTGGTGACCGATGTGACCATGCGTAACCCCAAGTATCCCAATGTGTTTGCAGCGGGTGACGCGGCCGCCATTACCGTGCCGAAACTGGGCGGAATTGGTCATGCCCAATGTGAAATTGTCGCCAAGCAAATCGCCAAGGATCTGGGGAAAATGGCTCCGGTGGAAGCCGACAAGCCTCTGGAACCCGTAGTCTATTGTATTGGTGACATGGGCAACAACATGGCCTTTTATATCCGCTCCAACAGTTGGTTTGGCGGTCCTGACCAGATTCTGAAAATGGGCCATATGCCCTTCTTGCTGAAAATGCAGTACAAAAATCTCTTCTTCAAGACGAAGGGCAAAATGCCGGAATGGGGGCTTGACGCTTCCAAATTACTGGCCGAAAAACTCTTCGCAGCCTGAAAAAAGAGGGCCGCAAGGCCCTCTTTTACTATTGGCATGATATAAATCAAGGGAGATGCATTATGGCAACACAAGAATCTTTCACCCCTCAACTCACACCAGAACAATGGGCAGGTCTTGCCCGCTTGGGCGACCTTGCCCATGGTAGCGAAAGCTTTATGGGCAGCCCGGCAGGAAACCTGCCCATGGACCTGGCCCTCAAAGCCGGCACATGGAATGAACGCTATGATCTGGAAGGGAGCATTGAAGAGCTGCTTGATACGCTTAACGTCCTGCGTGAAAGCGGTCTCTTGGCGCTCATCCGTGAAAATGCGGCTTTTGTGACTGAGAGCATCGCGTTATTGAAGCCTTTTATCCCCAGTCTGCTGAGTAAACTGCATGAAATGCCTTTGGCAGAGTGGTTATCTGCCCTACAGATATTTGGCGAAATCATTCCGAAAGTAAATGCCGTTCTGGAATTTCTCCGGGGGCCTGCGGGCGGTGCTGTGGTGGCCAAAATCAAGGAACTGGGTGATATCTGGCAGGAAACCTCGGCCGATACCACCATTGTCGAAGCCTTGCGTTTGCTGAAACAGATGCAGGACGATGGCAATTTGCAGCGCGTTGCGGACATCAGTCGTCAAATTGGTCTTTTTGCCGAAACCATTGATCTGGAAAGCCTGCTGGGACAATTCGTGCAAAAGAGCCAGGATAGTCCGCTGATGAACTCCGCTGCGAGTCTTATGCAAAGTGGACGCTTGATGGCCGCTGCCCTTGCGGATGCTGCCGAACACGAGGCCACCGGCAAAGCAGGAGGACTATCCGGTCTGTATCACATGCTCAAAGATCCTGATGTGCAACGGGGTATGCGCGTGGTGGCTGTATTGCCCGTTTATCTCGAAAAAGCGGGTATTCTGCCCAAGCACAAAGGTTAATTTTTTCATTCTTTCAGGGAATGGTACCGGAGGAACAACGCATTTTGATCATTGAATAACACCAGCCGGTGCTTGAAATCCACGGACATTCATCCAGGAGTGATTATATGGAGTCAGTCAGTAAGGCACCGGCAGCACAGTGGCGTCATCCGATATGGTCTACCGCCCGGAAGTCCTGTGTAGGGACAGCATTGGGCACCAGCAAGCTGTGGTTCACCACCGGCAGCGGCATCATTACCGAAGTGTTTTATCCGCGCATTGATATTCCGCAGGTGCGTGATCTTGGATTTATCATTGCCGATGATCAAGGATTTTGGCAGGAGCTGAAAACCTTACCAGAGCCCGCTCTGGAGCTGGATGATCCGCAGGTACCGCTACCCATCATCCGCCATCATCACGCGCGTTTTGACTTTACCATCAAGGTCTGTGCTGATCCTGACCGCGATGTGCTGCTCGTCGATTTCCAGCTGGAGGGGGATTCCAGTCTCCGCCCTTATCTGTTGTGTTCAGCGCGACTCGGGGAAGATGCTGAAAACAATCGAGCATGGGTCGGTAACTGGGAAGGTCGCAATGTACTGTGGGCAGAACAGGGTCCGTTCGGACTGGCTCTCGCCTGCCGGAATTCCGCCGGTTACGCGGCGCTGGAACGCTGCAGCGTTGGGGAGGTCGGTGCCAGCGACTTGTGGCAGGATTTTCATGAGCATGGGCGCATGCTCTGGGAATATGGGGAAGCCGGACCTGGTGAAGTGGCCCTGGCCGGACAAATGCCCCGTCAGGGGACTCTGGCTTTAGGGCTGGGCTCCAGCAAAGAAGCCGCCGCAACCAATGCCTGGAGCGCGCTGGCGAATGGTTTCCAGGCCACGTCATCCAGTTATACGGATTTGTGGCAGGCCTGGCACAAAAAACATCCGCGCCCCCGCAATTTCGCCAGCAAGCTTCCCGATGCGGCAAAAATCCTTTATGCCCGTTCCAAAAATATTCTGAAGGTCCATGAAGACCGGACTTTTCCCGGTGCGCTGGTTGCCAGTCTTTCGGTGCCTTGGGGTGAAGCCAGCACCAGTCGCGGCGGCTATCATCTGGTCTGGTCCCGGGACCTGGTCGAAAGCGCCGGAGCGCTAGTCGCCATGGGTGCCACACAGGAAGCCCGACAGGTGCTGACTTATCTCATCAGCACCCAGCAGGCCGATGGTCATTGGTTGCAAAACCAGTGGCTCGGTGGCAAACCATTTTGGCAAGGTGTCCAACTGGATGAAACCGGGTTTCCTATTTTACTGGCCGCGCTGCTCCGCCAGCATAAAGCCCTGGAAGACATTGCCGTAGCCGATATGGTCCAGCGTGCCTTGCACTTTATTGCCCACGAAGGCCCGGTAACCGGGCAGGATCGCTGGGAGGAAGATGGCGGCGTCAATACTTTTACGCTGGCAGTCGCCATTGCGGCGCTGGTGGAGGGTGCCGAATTGCTGGGCGGTAAAACCGCCGAATGTGCGCTGATGCTGGCGGACTACTGGAATGCACGACTGGAAAACTGGACTTTTGTTAGGGATACAGATCTCGCCAAACAGTATCAGGTACCCGGTTATTTTGTGCGAATCACGCCGGAAGATGTGCTAGTTCAAGATGGTGCCAAAGATGAGTGGGTATTGATCAAAAATCGGGCGCATGATCCGCATCTTCCCGCCAGCGAGCAGGTGGCCAATGATTTTCTGCAGTTGGTGCGTTATGGACTGCGCAGCGCTGCAGATCCTCACATTGCGGCCTCCGTCAAGGTGATGGATGCCCTGCTCAAAACCGACACACCCAGCGGTCCGGTATGGCATCGTTATAATGGAGATGGCTACGGAGAACACCAGGATGGCAGCCCTTTTGATGGCACCGGAATTGGTCGTGGCTGGCCATTACTGGTGGGAGAGCGCGGCCATTACGCGCTGGCCGCTGGAGAAAGCTCCCTGCCCTACATTGAAGCCATGGCCGCCATGACCGGGAAAGGCGGCTTGCTCCCCGAACAAATCTGGGAAGCCGACCCGATTCCGGAAAAAGGCCTGGAACCGGGCCACCCCAGTGGTTCCGCCATGCCACTGGTCTGGGCCCACGGTGAGTACATCAAACTGTGTCACAGCTTCATGAAAGGGGAACCCGTAGACCGGCCTGCAGCCACCTGGAAGCGCTATCAAGGAAAAAAACCGGAGATTGACTACCGCCTTTGGCGCTTGCGGCAAAGGCCCCGGCAATTACCGGCAGGCCAGGAGTTACGTGTACTGCTTCGCGCCCCATTTACGGTTCATTGGGGTATTAACGGCTGGCAGGATGTGCAGGATCTCCACTCGGAAGACTGGGAACTGGGCCATGTAGCCATTTTGCCCCTGAAACAGTTAAGCGAAGGAGAAAATGTTCAGTTTACCATCCGTTGGCAGGAAAGCGGAGACTGGATTGGAGAAAATTTTCATCTGGATATTACGGGAGCTTTGTCATGATTCATCTTGATTTGCAGGGACGGCGGGCATTAGTCACGGGTGCCAGTGGTGGACTGGGACGGGCCATTGCCGAAACTCTGGCGGCTGCGGGCGCAGAAGTGGCGGTCCATTATCGCAAGGGCAAGGATGAGGCCGATGCCGTAGTCGACAGCATCAGCAAGGCAGGCGGCAAAGCGCAATCATTCCAGGCCGACATATCTGATCCGGCCGCAGTGGAAAAACTGGTACAGCAAATTGAGCAGGCTTTTGGGGGTCTGGATATTCTGGTCAACAATGCCGGGATGGACGGGCCACGTGCCCTAGTGGGAGATGATGACCCACAAATCTGGGAGAAAGTACTGAGCGTTGATCTGCTCGGTCCTTATTATTGTGCCCGGGCAGCCATCCCGCGCATGGAAAAACTGCAGCGCGGTGTCATCATCAATGTCACTTCGGTGCACGAATTCATTCCCTGGGAAGGCTATAGTGCCTATACCAGCGCCAAGGCGGGATTATCCATGTTCACCAAAACCCTGGCCCAGGAAACAGCAGACAAAAGCATTCGGGTGGTGGCCCTTGCCCCGGGAGCCATTCAAACGCCTATCAACGAATCGGTGTGGAGCGATCCTCAGTCGTTGAAAGATCTCGACAAAAAAATTTCCATGGGTCGCCTCGGCAAACCTCAGGAAATTGGTAATGTCGTGGCTTTTCTGGCGAGCGATCTCGCCAGTTACATCACCGGCACCACCCTTGCTGTAGATGGGGGCATGTTGATTTATCCGGATTTCCGCCACGGAGGGTGACACTATGGATGCCGATGTCATTATTATCGGCAGCGGTGCGGGTGGCGGAACACTGGCCCGTGCCCTGGCGGACTCTGGTTTACAAATTCTGATTCTTGAACGCGGCGATTATTTACCCCGTGAATGGGGAAACTGGGATCCCCAGACGGTTTTCAGCGAACACCGATATCATACCGATGAACAGTGGCGTGATCAGGACGGCAAAGCCTTCTCACCGGTTACCGGCTATCATGTCGGCGGAAACACCAAGTTTTATGGGGCAGCCGTTTTACGTCGCCGCGCCAAGGATTTTGCGCTGCGTCAGCATCAGGGTGGCAATACCCGCGCCTGGCCCATCACGTATAATGATCTGGCACCATTTTATGATGAAGCCGAATCCTGGTATTTCACGCACGGCGAGGCCGGTGCCGATCCTACTGAAGCCCCCCGCAAAGCTTATCCCTATCCCCCATTTCCCCACGATGAAGATATCGCATTGGTGGATAAAGCTCTGCGCGAGATGGGTTATCACCCCTTTCCCCTACCCCTGGCACTCCACCGTTTGGCCGATGAACCTGAACAAAGCCCCTGCGTGCGCTGCCCGACTTGTGATGGCTTTCCCTGTATGCTCCATGCCAAGGGTGATGCGGAAGTGTGTGGTGTCCGCCCCGCATTGCAACATAGTAATGTCCGGATTCTGACCGGCCATCGGGTGCGCCGTTTAATCCCCAATGGCAAAACGGTGGAATCGGTCGAGACCGATCAGGGAAGCTTTATGGCCCGGCTGGTAGTTTTGGCTGCAGGCGCTGTTAATAGTGCAGCTATCCTGCTGGCTTCTGCGTCGGAAAAATATCCTTCAGGACTGGCCAACCATAGTGATCAGGTTGGTCGCAATTATATGTGCCATCTCAATAGCGCCTGCATGGCCATTAAACCGGGTCGGGAAAATCGCAGCATTTTTCAAAAAACCCTGGCTTTGAACGATTTTTATGAAGACTCCGGAGATCCGGACTATCCTTATCCACTGGGTCATATTCAGGGATTGGGCAAGGTCACACCGGCCCTGCTCCATGCTCAGCGGCCGCTCATGCCGATTCCCATCAGCGCCTGGACGGCCAGTCATTCCGTAGATTGGTGGCTGACCACCGAAGACCTGCCAGACCCGGACAACCGGGTAACTCTGAATGCCGATGGCAACATTTGTCTGGCCTGGAATCCCAAAAACCGCGAAAGCCACCGCCGCCTTTGCCAGAAATGGCGGGAAATCCTGCAAAAAGCCGGGTTCATGGGCGTATTTTTTCAGGCCATGGATATTTCTGCCACAGCCCATCAAGTCGGAACCTGCCGCTTTGGCGAAGATCCTGCCGACAATGTCCTTGATCCTCATTGCAAGGCGCATGATCTGGACAATCTGTATGTGGTAGATGCCAGCTTTATGCCCTCTATTAGTGCGGTTAATCCCTCACTAACCATTATGGCCAATGCCTTGCGCGTGAGTGCGCATATTATCCAACATGCTAAAGGCGGCCTATGAAACGCGGTCTCAGTGCAGTTTATATGGCCGGTTTTTTGCAGGGAGCTGCTTTTGTGCTGATTCCAGCATTGGGTACTACCCTGCGCAGTGCGCCCTATGACATGAGTAATGCCACATACGGAATGTTGTATTTTCCAGAAATCATCGGCGCCATATTGGCAGCGTTGAGTGCAGGAGCCATTCACAAACGCCTGGGCAGCAAGGGACTGTTTCGTCTGGGAGCCATCAGCAATGCCGTTGCCATGGCCTTACTCGTAGCGGCTTTTTTCAGTTCCGGGCTGTTCGTTGTCCTGTTGCTGCTGGCTGAAACTTTGATGCTGGGCATCGGCTTCGGCCTGACCAATGCCGCCATCAATCGGGCTGCATCCCTGCTTTTTGCGGGCGCAGCTGCGGCTGCAGTCACCATTCTGAATGCCGTTATTGGCGGAGCAACTGCCGTATCGCCCATGATTCTGACTGGTGCGCAAAGCTGGTTGAGCTGGGTGGCCTGGCCTGCCCTCATCCTTTTGCTTTGGTTCGTTTTACTCTTATTTCCACTTGCGGATGATACCGATACGCACGAACTGGGCGGCTTACGTGCCTGGCGACGCTCCATGATGCCCTTTGCTTTTGCGGTGGTGATTTATGCGATCTGTGAAGGTAGCTTTGGTAGCTGGGCCAATGTATTGGTCAGTGTCGACCACCACCTTCCCGCCGCGACCGGAGCCCTGGCACTGTCCCTGTTTTGGGGAGGCATGACTGTTGCCCGCTTCATTTTGGGCAGTATTCCCGACTGCATCCTTTCCCGACGCTGGGTTTATCGCTTGGCGCCGGTCGGGATGGCGGCCTGCTTTGTCATCATTCCCCACCTGGTCAGTGCAACGGCGCTGTTACTGGCATTTGCCCTCGCCGGTGCGGCTTGCGGTATTTACTATCCCTACAGCATGGCTTTCGGGGTAGCCGCACACGGCAAGGAAGGCACGCAAATGGCTGGACTACTGGTTGGCGCGTTAATGATTGGAGAGGGCATCGGCTCTACCGGACTGGGCCCACTGCAACATTTCATTTCACTGAATCAGATTTATACTTTTTCTGCCCTATGGGCGGTCCCCCTGCTCTGGCTGGCCTGGCGCAATAGCCGCCAGCAATAAGCAGTCTCATATTCACGCCTCTTGCGATAAAGAGCTGATTTCTTTCACAGCAGACATCCTTGTAAATACTGTTTCCGGTTGAGAAGCTATTTCCAGCAACTGCGCATCAATATCGACAAGTAATTGTTCTGCACTGATTTCATTTAATAATCCTTCTCTCTGTGCCTGATTTATTTTTTCCTTACGGGAGAGCAAAATACGGCGATACAAACGCACAAAATCGCCTTGCATAATGGTGTTATTGTCCGCTTTGTCCAGTAGCTGCAACTGTTCTGTGGCTATTTTTTGCTCTTCTTCAAGCGAACGTGTTAAGGCGTCCAGGGCACGCTGATCTCGCAATACCTCGTTTTCCAGTTTTTTGAGTTCAAGCAGATCCGATTTTGCCAAAAAAATTCTCAAGCGCTGTATTTCTATTTTTTGATCTGCGCCACCCTTGCCTAATACCTTCAGCATTCTCGCCAAGGGCGAAATACTCAACCCCTGTACCAATATTGTTAATAACACCACACCAAACACCAGATTAATGAGCAATTCCCGATGTGGAAGGCCAGCAGGCAAGCTGAGCGCCAAAACCATAGACAGGGCTCCACGAATCCCTCCCCACATCAGTACAAAATTCCAATTCAGAGGGATTTTTGCGCGGGTCCGGCTCAACAACGCGCCCATACCATAGACGACAGCAGCCCGGGCAATGGTTACAGCGATATAGGCTGCCAGAACTAGCGCCCAGATATGCATTAAATCCAGCAGATTAATGGTCAATCCGACCAGCAGGAAGATCAGGGAATTTAGCGCAAAACCCATATATTCCCAGAAGGTATTCACAGCCATCCGGACGGATGCCGTCATCCCTTTTTGCGCCCCGTAGTTTCCACATATCAGTCCTGCTACGACTGTGGCAATCACGCCCGAGTACCCCAACTGTGTTGCCAGCAGAAAGCTGCCATAAGCGGCCAAAATGGTGATGGTGATTTCGACCATTCCATCACCGATGCGCTTGATGATTTCCGAGCTGAGCCAGCCGATGATCAAACCCAGCAACGCCCCTCCGCCGACTTCGCTGACAAAATCAATGCCCAGATGGGTGATGGAGATGGACTTTCCCTCGGCAAGGGTCAGAAACAGACTGAAAAAAACAATGGCCGTTCCATCATTGAGAAGGCTTTCGCTTTCAATCATGAAGGTCAGCCGTTCTGGTGCCATCAACTTGCGGAAAATGGCCACTACGGAAATTGGATCCGTAGCGGCTACCGCAGCCCCGAACACCAAGGCTACGGCCAGAGGAACCACGGCACCGGAAAGATGCGGCAAGTATTCCGAAGCCCAGAGAAACACATAGGCAGTCACCACCATGGACAGGAAAACACCGGGTACAGCCAAACCAAAAATAGCCAGGCGATCCCGCCACATCGCACTGGCAGAAAGATGGTAGGCTGACTCGAAAATCAAACCGGGCAAAAAAAGATTGAAAACGAGATCATGGGTAAGTACCGGGGTATGAAAAAGATGCAACGCACCCAACGCGAGGCCACCAAGCACCAGGGCCACGGTATAGGGTAAATGTAAACGGTTGGCTATCACCGAAAGTAATGAGGCAACCACGAACAG
>NZ_JABELD010000101.1 GCF_018853445.1 Acidithiobacillus concretivorus | reverse complement strand
ACCGAGGCCGGGAAGGCCATCAGCCAGGCTTCCGCCTGGTTTTCCTGGAAATGGGTCATCCTGTTCGCTGCCGGATTCTTCGGAATCTGTCTGATGGCTTATATTTCCCTGGCCTGGCAGTTCCACGAAGTCCAGAACCTCCGCCAGCAGAAGGCCACGCTCAGCGCAGAAATCCCCCGGATGCAGGCGACCGTGGCAGAGCTGGCCAAGCACGGCGGGAACGTGGTCTGGAACCATTGCGGCGGAAGACTGTGTTTCGAGGTCAGCAACAATCAGGGAACCTACAGCAACGGCAGCCCATTGCCACTCGGCGCATGGACCACAGACCACGGCAAAACAGAACTGGTCATTCCCAAAGGGTATTAGGGGTCCCCTCAGAAAACGGAATATAAAACCCGTTAAGCTCCTGCGAAAGGCCGCAGCGGCCGATATTTTCCCTGCTTGGGGGTGTAAGCCGGAACCCCAGAGAATTCTGTCAGGAAACATCGGCGGCAGAGTTTCCGAGCATCACACCTGACCGACATGGTTTTCCGACAGCCCGCACCAGGGGGTTTTGGTCTTTGGTGGATACCCGTGCATACCCAACAGGATATTCTCAAAACCCATAAAATCCAGTGGAATTGATCATGGGGGTGTAAGCCCAAACCCTCGAAAATTTTGTTTGGCCTCGTAATTCCCTATTCCAAGAGCAAATCGGCCACCAACGCATCGAGATCGACCGCCTTGCCCTCGCCCCGGAACGTGTAGTGGCC
>NZ_JABELD010000100.1 GCF_018853445.1 Acidithiobacillus concretivorus | reverse complement strand
TTCGACTTCATCGTCATCGACGAATGCCACCGCAGCATCTACAACCTGTGGAAGCAGGTGCTCGACTATTTCGACGCCAGCCTCATCGGCCTCACCGCCACGCCGGACAAGCGCACCTTCGGTTTTTTCAGCGAAAACATCGTCGCCGAATACACCTACGAGCAATCCGTGGCCGATGGCGTCAACGTCGGCTATGACGTGTACGAGATCGAAACCGACATCACCCAAAAGGGCGCGGAGCTGAAGGCCAAAGAGTGGGTGGACCACCGCGACCGCGCCACCCGCAAAAAGCGCTGGAGCGAAACCGAGGAAGACACCGCCTATACCGGCAAGGAACTCGACCGTTCAGTGGTCAACGTGAGCCAGATTCGTCAGGTTATTCAGGCGATGAAAACCGCCGTGGAAACGCAGATCTTCCCCAACCGCAAAGAGACGCCCAAAACCCTCATCTTCGCCAAAACCGACAGCCACGCCGACGACATCATCAATATCCTGCGCGAGGTCTACGGCCAGGGCAACGCCTTCTGCAAAAAGGTCACCTACCGCGCCGAGGAAGACGCCGACAGCATCCTCAGTAGCTTTCGCAACGACTACAACCCGCGCATCGCCGTCACCGTGGACATGATCGCCACCGGCACCGACGTGAAGCCCTTGGAAGTGCTGCTGTTCATGCGCGATGTGCGCAGCAAGGGCTACTACGAACAGATGAAAGGCCGCGGCGTGCGCAGCCTCGACGGCGACAGTCTCAAGCGCGTCAGCAACAGCGCGGACGGTGCCAAAACCCGCTTTGTGCTGATCGACGCCGTGGGCGTGGAGAAGTCGCTGAAAACCGAAAGCCGCCCGCTGGAGAAAAAGCCCGGCGTGGCGCTCAAAGACCTGCTGCAAGGCGTGGCCATGGGCAGCCGCGACGACGACACCGTGCTCAGCCTCGCCAATCGCCTCGTGCGCCTGGCCAAGCAGCTCGACGACAAGGCGCAGGCGCGCATCGAACAAGCCAGCGGCGGCGCTTCCGTGGCCGCCCTCGGCAAAGGCCTGATCGCCGCGCTCGACCCCGACGCCATCGTGCAAACCGCACTGGCCAACGCCCAGGCCCAAGGCATCACTCGCAGCGAAGACACCCTGCTGCCCGCAGAAATCGACGCCGCCCGCGCCCAGCGCGTGGCCGCCGCCTGCGCGCCCTTCGACCGCCCCGAACTGCGCGACGCCATCGACAACGCCCGCCGCGAGCGCGAGCAGCTCATCGACCACATCAACCTCGATCAAGTCACCTTCTCCGGCTTTTCCGAGCAGGCCGAAGGCGAAGCCCGCGCCGTCATTCAACGCTTTGCCGATTACATCCGGCAGCACAAAGACGAAATCGCCGCGCTCGATTTTTTCTACCAGCAGCCCTACCAGCGCCGCGCCCTCACCTTCGCCATGATCGAAGACCTGCACGAGCGCCTGAGCAAGCCGCCGCTGATGCTCACCACCGAACGCCTGTGGAGCGCCTACGCCCGCGTGCAGACCGGGCAAGTGAAAGGCAGCGAGTCCCGCCGCCAGCTCACCGACCTCATCAGCCTGGTGCGCTTTGCGCTGGGGCTGGACGGCGAACTCAAACCCTTTGCCGACGAAGTGGACAAACGCTTCCAGACCTGGATCTTCCGCCACAACGCCCAGCGCGCCACCGCCTTCACGCCCGAACAAACCGACTGGCTGCGCCTGATGAAAGACCACATCGCCAGCAGCTGCAGCATCGCCCGCGACGACTTTGACTACGCCGAACTGGCCGACAAGGGCGGGCTGCAGCGCGTGTGGCAGGTGTTTGGCAATGAACTGGATGGACTGATGGACGAGATGAATCGGGAGTTGGTGGCGTGAGTGAGTTGCCAAGCGGATGGGTACGCGCTCCCCTAGATGCGATTGCAGATGTTCTGGACCATGAACGGGAACCGATCAACTCATCAGAACGCGAGGCGCGTATCAGCGGTAAGCCGAGGACTGATCTGTACCCCTATTACGGCGCCACTGGGCAGGTCGGTCTGATCGACTCCTTTCGATCTGATGGGCAGAGGGTCTTGCTCGGCGAAGACGCTGCGCCCTTTCTCGATCAGTTCAAGGACAAGGCATACCTCGCCAACGGCCGCTTTTGGGTCAACAACCACGCGCATGTACTCGCTGGTGCGGCAGGCTTGGTGGACAACAGGTTTCTCTGCTTCCAACTCAACGCTGTTGACTACCACCCGTTCGTAACCGGATCGACTCGCCTCAAGCTAACAAGCTCGGCGATGAAGCAGATTCCGATGACGGTAGCCCCCGCAGCAGAACAAACCCGCATCGTCGCCAAACTCGAAGAACTGCTCTCCGACCTCGATGCTGGCGTGGCCGAACTCAAGGCCGCGCAGAAGAAGCTGGCGCAATACCGCCAGTCGCTGCTCAAGGCCGCCGTGGAAGGCGCGCTCACCGCCGAGTGGCGGCAACAGCACCCGCCCGCCG
>NZ_JABELD010000010.1 GCF_018853445.1 Acidithiobacillus concretivorus | reverse complement strand
GCCGGATAGATCAAGAATACTCTGATCTACCGCCAGGTCTTGCCGCTCCAGCTCACCCGCTTCCTTGGCCAGCTTTAATCGTTCCGAAACTTCCTGCTCAAAATCCAGCCTTCGGCGGCTCGGTTGTCCGGTCCGCCGCTCATAACCACTGGCCGCTGGCCCCAGATGCCGGGTCGGTGCCCGATCCTGACCTTGCTCCGCCAGACTGCGGTGATCCACCTGGGCGGCTATGCCGTTTTCCTGTAATCGGGCG
>NZ_JABELD010000001.1 GCF_018853445.1 Acidithiobacillus concretivorus | reverse complement strand
GCATTCCAGGGTGTCATGACCCCAATAACGTAGTTCACGGATCACTCCGTTCACTGAGCCTGGTCAACCATGAGCCTGCGTACCGCCTTGCAAGCTCCGCCTATACCGACATCGGTTAGGGGGAGTAGTTGACGTCATCAGGGAGCACCGTTATCTTTGCTTTGTGAAAGGTGGTAGGCCTGAAGCAATTTAATGGCCAGAAGCACCCGCTTTGTATCTGTGTTTGAGTTACGCATATAGACGTTTTCACTTTGAGCAATCTGGTCAATAGAACTCTTGTAGAAGCTCGGTATAACCACATGAGGATTACCTGAATATACGCTTTGCTCCGTTGCCATAAGGGAAGCACCCAGTTGCACGGCATATTGGTTCACCGCAACAGGCTCCAGGAGTCCAAGAACCTCAGTAACCAGTGATTTAGAGCTTTGCGCCTGACGAAGCAATGTGTACATATCTCCCGGCATGGTTCTTAAAAAAGCCATTTGAGCGGAAGACAGGGCTGTACCGCTAATGATGTCTGATTCAAGCCCTACATGCGCTTGCGGTCCGCCACCGAAGAGCATGTGTTGGATGTGTGCTTTGATGCCCTCGTATCCCAGAGCGCCGAGTGTTGTGCCGCCTCTATCGACAGATTCGCAACCCATAGTGGATGAATACGGACTATAAGTTGTAGAAGTCGATGCCCAGGGTTCGCAGGTCATGACTGAAGCGTTCTTGGTGCCATTCACCAGATCTTGCAGAGTAAGCGTTGGGGGGTCCGTTTCCGTATCCTGGGCATTGGCGGAATTGGGAGTAGCCTGCGTGCCGTTTTCCTGTTCGGCATCCTGATCCGAATTAGCCGTCGAGCTGGAACCGGGGTGCAGAATGTCTGTGCCGACCAGAGACATCAGGATTTCCTTGGTGCAGGCATGGTCGTTGTTTTTACAGGATGCAGAAACATTGCTTACATCATCATCAATACCTGTCATCATTTTGTACGCATCACTGTTGCCAATGGCCTTCCAGAACATATTGCCTTCCGGGATCAGGGAAGAGGCTGACACACTTTCTGTTTTGGTGGTTGTGGTGGTAGTACCTGTGCTGGAAGTAATAGTGGCCCATGACTTTTCGATATTCGTCTTAAAACCATCCAGAACGCTTTGCAGCACGCCTTCGTGATTAGCCGAATCATAGGCGGATGATACGTCCGTAGATGCACCCGTGCTGAATCCAAAAACTTTCTCGGCATTTTTCCCGACCGCCTTAAAGTCCCCCGCAATATCTCCGGCATTAAAAATGCCGTGTGCCAACTGGCAGGTATTGTGCAGGGAGTTATTCATGGCCTGGATGGTTTTTTCTATGGATGCAAGCAACGCCCCGCACTGGTGGCACATGGCGTCTATGGCGAGCTGGAAAGCGTATCCCAGGGCTTCCTGCCCGATGGTTCGCAGCAGTGCCAGGAATTCCTGTCCGTTAATGAAATGGAAAGACCCCATATAGAGGTTGATACCGCCACATCCTGCGGAGATGTCGGGCGGGGAGAAGCTGATAATATTTGCCCCGGAAAGCGGCGTCCGGACTTCAGCGTATCCGCCTGACAGGGTGACACCATTGCCCAGGCTGGCTGCTTGCGGCACGGATGTTGCGGAGAACATGCCGTCCAGAAACCCCTGCATTCCCGCATAAGCGTGTTGCGACTGCAAAACGCTGGTTGTCACCAGGGATGCTGTTACCGCCAGCAGTACGCCTTTGGAAATCTTCTTTTTGAGTGGTTCCAGTTTTGCCATGTGTTTAATATCCTTTTTACCAGTCCTTTGTTCTTGCCGCTGTCTGCATTTCTACATACCGGCTGATGGCCTGGGGCGATGTGATGCCAGCCTTTGCCGCCGAATGAATTTCTTTGGTCGTCAGCACGCCGCGTTCATAGGCATTTTCAGACCACTCCGACATCTTCTTGGGTAACAGATGCAGATAGCTGGCATCGGCCAGAAGGTTCTGCTCCAGGCTCGCCATGACCTGATACCCCTGAGAGATGATGGCGAAGTTGTCTGGGGGATAGACCATCACGATGGAGGGCGTTTCGACCAGGTGCAGGAGTTTTGCCTGTCCGTGATCCCGAACAAAGACCGCGTTTTTAGGAATGTCAGAAACGGAGCCGTTGCTGGCATCAATGTAAACGGTTTTGAAATTGGCCTGTTGTAAAAGATGCCGATATTGCCGTAGCTGCAGATTGCAGAACGGGCAGTCGTGCTTCACGAAAACCCAAATCCCCACATGATGTGTCAGATATTGCAGGGCATGTTGTTTGTTCCAGGCAATATAGGTATTGAACTCGCTATTGGCGTCATTGGATCGAGGCACATAATTGGAGTAGTTCAGAACCGGGTTGGTGTTGGCCACCTGCACGAACTTCTCCGCAAAGTTCTGGGCTTTGTCGAACATGACTTTCTGCACGGAGAGGTACTGGGTGACGTTCTTCGTGCTGGGGTTGTTGATGGCCGCATCTCGAAGTTTGGGCAGCTCGACCCGAATCCATTGCACAGAAAGAGGCGGTGGCGCTTTCTTTTTCGGCTTTGCCGGTTTGGGCTTGGCGACAACCGGTTTGGGAATTGGCTTGGGTACGATCTTGGGCTTT